>JAFGJG010000091.1 GCA_016929195.1 Thermoleophilaceae bacterium | reverse complement strand
CGTGCTCGGCGCGATCGTCTCCCCCACCGACGCCGTGGCGCCCGCCGAGATCATGCGCCGCGTCGGCGCCCCCAGACGGCTCGTCGTGATCGTCGAGGGCGAGAACCTGACGAACGACTGGACGGCGCTCGTGCTGTACCGCACGGCGGTCGCCGCGGTGGTCACGGGCGCCTTCTCGCTGCCCGAGGCATCGCTGAACCTGTTGTTGAACGGCGTCGGGGGCCTCCTGATCGGCCTCGCGGCCGGCTACGTCATCCGGGAGATCCGGCGGCGCGTGAACGACCCGCCGATCGAGATCGCGATCTCCATCCTGAGCGGATACGCCGCCTACCTGCCCGCCGAGGAGCTCGGCGTGTCGGGCGTGATCGCGGCCGTGACCGTCGGGATCTACATGGGCTGGCACACCCCACAGCTCACGACGGCGGTGATGCGGATCCAGGGCGTGGCCGTCTGGGAGATCATCACCTTCCTCCTGAACGTGGTGCTGTTCCTGCTCATCGGGCTCCAGCTTCCGCAGATCGTCGAGGCGCTCGGCGACAGGCCGGCCGGGGAGCTGATCGGCTGGGCCGCGCTGCTGAGTGCGGTCGTCGTGGCAGTTCGCCTCGCCTGGGTGTTCGCCGTGCGCGGCCCGATGCAGCACGGCTGGAGGGAGCGGCTCGTGGTCGGCTGGGCGGGCATGCGCGGGTCCGTCTCGCTCGCAGCGGCACTCGCGCTCCCCTTCACGACGGACGCGGGCACCCCCTTCCCGGACCGCGAGCTGATCATCTTCCTCGGCTACGCGGTCCTGCTCGTGACGCTCGTCGGCCAGGGGCTGACCCTCGGTCCGCTGATCGACAGGCTCGGCATCTGCGACGACGGCCAGGACGAGCGCGAGGAGGTCGACGCCCGGGTCCGCACCGCGGAGGCGGCGCTCGCCCGGCTCGAGGAGGTGGAGGGCGAGGACTGGGTGCGCGACGACACCGCGGAGCGGGTCCGCGGCATGTACGGCTACCGCCGGCGCCGCTTCAACGCCCAGCAGGACGGGGACGGCGACCAGTACGAGGAGCGAACCGACGCCTACCGGCGGCTCATGTACGAGCTGTTCGACGCCCAGCGCGAGACGCTGATCGAGCTGCGCAACAGCGGAGCGATCAGCGACGAGGTACGGCGCCGGCTGGAGCGCGAGCTCGACCTCGAGGAATCGCGGCTGGAATGAGATGGCAGCCGGGGGCTCGCGCCCCCGGACCCCCGCGACACCTGGCCGGCGCATGGCAGCCGGGGGCTCGCGCCCCCGGACCCCCGCGCCCCCGGCCCCCCGCGATGGCCACACCACGCGAGACCTGATTTGGGGGCCATATAGGCCCTGAAACTCCGGGTTCGCGTGGTGAGCCGGCCTAGGCGGCCCGGGCCATCGCGTCCAGGCCCAGGTACTCGGGGTACGGCAGCGGCTCGGTGAAGCGCGCGGCGGCGGCGATCATCGCCGCGTTGTCCGTGCAGAGCGCGAGCGGGGGCGTCCACACCCTCATGCCCAGCCGCTCGACGGCGCTGCGCAGCTCGGAGTTCGCGGCCACGCCGCCCCCGATCGCGAGCCGCTCCACGCGCTCGCGATCGAGCGCGCTCTCCACCCGCGCCATGAGGGCGTCCACGATCGCGCGCTGGTAGGACGCCGCCAGGTCCGCGCGCCGGCGCGCCGTCTCCTCCTCGCCCAGCTCGCGGACGCGGTACAGCAGCGAGGTCTTGAGCCCGCTGAAGCTGAAGTCGAGCTCACCCGGGGCCGCCCGCGGGAAGGCAAAGGCGCGCGGATCGCCCGCGCGGGCGAGCCGGTCGATCTCGGGCCCGCCCGGGTAGCCGAGGCCGAGGATCCGGGCGCCCTTGTCGAACGCCTCCCCGGCCGCGTCGTCGACCGTGGAGCCGAGCCGCTCGTAGGAGGACGGGTCGTCCACGCGCGCCACGAACGTGTGCCCGCCGCTGGCCACGAGGCACAGATAGGGCGGCTCGATCGGGTCCGGCCTCAGGGTGCTCGCCACCACGTGCCCGTGGAGGTGGTCCACGGGCACCAGCGGCAGCCCGCGGGCGGCCGCGAGCGCCTTGGCGGACGAGAGCCCCACCAGCAGCGCCCCGATCAGCCCGGGGCCGCGTGTGGCCGCCACCGTCCGGACGTCGTCCAGGCCGATGCCGGCGCGCTCCAGCGCGTCGGCGGTGACCGCGTCGACCAGCTCGAGATGACGGCGCGCGGCGAGCTCCGGGACGACGCCCCCGTAGCGCTCGTGCAGGAGCCCCTGCGATGCGATCACGTTCGAGCGCACCTCGCCGTCGGGGTGCACCACCGCGGCGCAGGTGTCGTCGCAGCTCGTCTCGATCGCCAGGATCAAGCCGTGGCGCGCTCCGGCGCGGTGCGCCACATGATCAGTGCGTCCTCGCGGTTGTCGTGGTAGTAGGCCCGGCGCCGGCCGGCGGCTCGGAACCCGAAGCCCTCGTAGAGCCGGATGGCGGCGTCGTTCGAGGTGCGGACCTCGAGCGTGTACTGGACGCTGGGGCCGTCGGCGAGCCCGAACAGGTGCGAGAGCAGCGCGGTGGCGATCCCGCGGCGGAGCAGGCGGTCGTCCACGGCCACGTTCATCACGTGCCAGACCGTGTCGTAGCGGGAGCAGACCACGTAGCCCACGAGCCGGTCGTCGTGCAGCGCCGCGAGACAGATGCCCGAGGGCTTCGACAGCTCGAGGACGAACATCGCGAGCGACCACGGCGTGGGGAACGCGCGCCGCTCGATGGCGATGACGTTCGGCAGGTCCGCGTAGGTGAGCCGGCGGATTTCGAGGTCGTTCATCTTGGCTTCGCGTCGGGGGCTCGCAGGTACTCCGGGACCACGGTCTCCGGCGGTACCGCCGCCGTCCCGAGGGCGAGCCGGCAGATCATCAGCGCGCTGACCGTGTGCGAGCCCGATTCCGCTGGGGCCACCCGCACGCCCGCGGCCTCGAGCTCGTCCCTGAATCGTACCGAGCCGTCCCCGATCGCCAGCGGGTTTGCGCCGGATTCCCGCACGCGCTCCGCGACCGCCTCGGGTCGGGCCGCGAACGGCGGCCAGAGCTGCTGCCCGTCCTCGTAGAGGCCCGCGAACAGCTCACCGCGCTTGGCGTCGATCAGCGCCAGCACGGGCCCCTCCCCGGCACCCGCGGCGAGCGCCGCCAGCGACGAGGCCGGGCGCAGCTCGATTCCCCCGGATGCGGCGAGCGCGCGCGCCGTGACGATGCCGATCCGGAGTCCCGTGAAGCCGCCCGGCCCCACGCCCACCCCGATCGCGTCGAGGTCGCCGAAGCCGAGGCCCGCCTCGGCGAGCGCCCTCGCCGCCGCCGGGAGCAGCTCGGCGGCGTGCGCCGGGGGCTCCAGCAGCCGCTGCGGAGGCGGCCGCACCTCGAAGCCCTCGCCGTCCGCGCGCAGCACCGCGGCCGCCGAGGCGGCGGTGGACGTGTCGATCCCGAGTACGACGGTCACTCGACCTCGATCCGCCGGCGGTCGCCGCCGAGATGCTCGAGCCGAACGCGGGCCACGACGCGCAGCGGAACGTGCTCGGCCACGCCCGGCCACTCGACGAAGCCGATCCGCTCCGGCGTGAGGTAGTCGTCGAGCAGCGCCGGGTCCTCACCGGCCAGGCCGGCGAGCCGGTAGAGGTCGAGGTGGGCGACCTCCAGGCCGCGCCCGCTCAGGAGCGTCCCGATCGTGAAGGTCGGGCTCGTGACGGGCTCGGTCACGCCGAGGGCCCGGCAGGCGCCGCGCACGAAGGTCGTCTTCCCGGCCCCGAGGTCGCCGGAGACGAGCACGACGTCCCCCGCCGACAGGCGCAGTGCCAGTTCGGCCCCGGCCACCTCCGTCTCAGCCGGGCCGGCGCTCTCGACG
>JAFGJG010000090.1 GCA_016929195.1 Thermoleophilaceae bacterium | reverse complement strand
GCGAGCGCGAGCGCGAGGGCCGGTCGAGCCATGTGGCCAGCGTAACCCGGGTCAGGCCGGGAGGACGAGGTTCATGCCGTGCCGGCGGCCGATCTCCACGAGCCGCCCGACGTCGGGCGGCTCCACCGGCGGAGGCGGGAGCTCGTGGCGCGGCGCGCGCTCGCCGGCCTCGGCGATGAAGCCCTCGATGCCGCCGGGGGTGTAGGCCACGAGCAGCCGGCTGTCCTCGACCGGCTCGAAGTTCTCCGGCGTGTCCTGCGGCACGTGGAAGAAGGCGCCCGGCCCGCCCTCGTGGACCGCGCCGTCGATGTGGTACCGGATGCGGCCCTCGAGCACGTAGACCGACTCGCCCCCCGGGTGGGTGTGCGGGGGCGGCCCCGCGCCCGTGCGCAAATGCACCTCCACGAGAGTGAGCTCCGGCGTCGCGACCTTCACGTCGAAGAGCGCTCCCAGCAGCCAGTAGGCGTCGCCCTGGCCCGGCTGGCGTACGACCGTCTCGGCCATCGGAGCCACCGTATCCGCGTGCACGGCCTGTTCACAAGTGCGCACCCGAGCATTGCCACCATGCACCGGGATGGCGCGCATCGGCGCCGCATCGCTCCTGCTCGCGGCCCTCTCCCTGCTCGGCCCGTCCGAGCCCAGCTACGACCCCTGGGCGTGGCTCGTCTGGGGCAGGGAGGTCGGGCAGCTCTCGCTGGACACGGCAGCCGGGCCGTCCTGGAAGCCGCTCCCGGTCGCCTTCACGACGTTGTTCGCGCAGCTCGACCGGCTCGACCACGGCATCGCGCCCGCGCTGTGGATCGTGGTGGCGCGCGCGGGCGGCGTCTTCGCGCTCCTGGTGGCCTTCCGGGTCGCCGCACGGCTGGCCGGGGGCGACCGGCTGCGGCGGGCGGTGGCCGGGTCGGTCGCGCTCCTGGCGCTCGCCCTCACGCCCGAGTGGATCCGCTACCTGATGCACGGCAACGAGGCGCCGCTGGCGGTGGGCCTCGTGCTCCTCGGGATCGACCGCCACCTCGACGGGCACCGGCGCTCGGCCTTCCTGGCGGGCGCCGCCGCGTGCCTCGCGCGGCCCGAGCTGTTCGGCTTCCTGCTCCTCTACGGGGCGTACGCATGCCTGCGCTCGCGGCGCGAGCTGGTCCCGGTGGCCGTGACGGTGTCCGTGGTCGTGGCCGCCTGGGTGCTCCCCGCGCTCTGGGGCTCCGGCGACGCGCTGTCGGCCGTGCACACGGCCCGCAGCGAGCCGTCCTGGAGCCTGTCCCTGCGGGCGGAGCCGTGGCGGGCCGCCCTGGCGGTGGCGCAGGACCAGGCGTGGCTGGTGCTCGAGCTCGCGGCGCTAGCCGCCGCCGGGCTGGCCGTGGCCGCGCTGCTCGGGCGCGGCGCCCGGCCGTCCGCCGCGCCCCGCCCCGCCGTGGTCGCGGCGCTTTCGGGTGCCGCGGCGCTGAACGTCGCGCTGTACGTGGCGATGACCGAGGCGGGGTTCTCGGGCAACGCCCGCTACGTGCTCCCCGCCGTGGCGATGGTGGCGGTGCTGGGCGGGGTCGGCGTGGCGCAGCTGGCCGACCTGGGGGCGCGGGCCGGCCCGGCCGGGGTGGCCGCCGCCGCGGCTCTCCTGCTGGCGGCGGGCGGGCCCGAGATCGCGGCGCACGTGGGCGAGGCGCGCTCGGAGGCGCGCGACTCGATCGAGCGCGCCCGGCTCCACAGCCAGCTCGAGCGGGCCGTGGACGGGCTCGGGCCCGGCTACATCGCGCTGTTCGGCCCAGCCACCGTCAACCGGGCCTTCCAGACGCACATGGCCTGGGAGCTGTCCGTTCCGATCGAGGACGTCTGGTCGGCCCGCGGCCGCGGACTCACGTTCGTCGCGCCGCCGCAGCCGGTCGCCGGCCCGGTCCGGATCGTGCCGAAGGCGCGCCGGCGGCTCATGATCACGCGGGTCGGCGACTGGACCGTGGCGGAGCGCCCGCCGGGCGCGCGCCACGTCTACACGTGGCCGATGGTCGGCTTCAGCCTGCGCCGGGCCGCTCAGTCGTAGGCGCGGCCCAGGTGGGCCACGCCCGCGGGCGGGCGGCCGACCTCGCGGCCGTTGATCCAGGCTCGCCCGAGCCGGCGCGGCGCCGGTTCCGGCGGCGGCACGACGGTGAGGCTCGGGCGCGGCGGGCGCGGCGGTCGCTGGTTCGAGGGCATCGACGGCATCACTCGACAGTTCAGCGCGGCCGCTTCAAGAAGAGGTGAAGAACTGGCTAAGCGTCTGAGCGCAGGCCGCGCATGCGCACCCGGCGGCAGACGGCCTCCATCCGCTCGAGCGCGGCCTCGAGCCCCGCCTCGAGCTCGACCTCCCCGAGCTGGCCGCCCGTCTCGCGCGCCGCGAGCAGCGCGTCGAGGGCCACCCGTGCCTGGAGCTGCGCCTCGCGGTGCCGGCCCGCGTCGAGGTCGGCGCGCGCTCGGAGCACGAGGTCCTCGGCCGGGAGCGGCGTCTCGCGGCCGCCCAGCACGGCGGCGAAGCGCTCCTCGGGCGCCTCCATCGACCGGCGCGGGCGGGTGGGCCCCCGCTGGGGCAGCTCCCACGCCTCCGCGAAGCGCCCGGACGCCAGGGCCTCGCCGTCGCCGATGCCGATCCGCGCGACGAGCAGGCGCGACGGCGCGACGTCGAAGACGTAGGGGTCGCCGGCAGCGGTGCGCCAGGCGTGCAGAGCGCGGTTGAGCACCTCGAAGGCGAGCGCGAGCTCGGTCTCGCCGCCCGCCTGGCGAGTCGCCTCGAGCCAGGCACCGCCCTCGTCCGGGGACGTGAACGGCTCGGGGCGCACCACGCTCACGCGGCTGGTCGGCACCGGCGCCGCGTCGGCGCTCTCCACGTCGCGGCCCTTGCGCCCGCGCCAGCGGCGCCGCTCGGGCGCCCCCAGAGTCGTCAGCACGAGCACGCCCTCGAGTGCCGCGTCGGGCGACGGGCGCACCAGGTAGCGCCCGTCGGGCGGCCCCAGCAGGAAGCCGAACTCGAGCTGGACGAACCCGAACGGCTGGCGTGACTCGGCCGCCGTGGCGCTACTCGCCCGAGTGGGCGTCGCTCGCCCGGCGGTGCGCTCGAGCCGGGAGGCTGTACTTGGAGGGCTTGGTGGGCACGACCGGATTATCTATCTCGCCGAGGCGGGTGATCAGGTCGGACCACTGCCCGGGCTTCAGAACCTGCATGGCCTGGCGGCCCAGCTTCCTGTTCGCGCCGAAGAGCGGCTTGAAGCCGACGTGGATGTGGTCGGCGTGGTCGGCCATCGCCATCGTCGGGCCGCCGAGCTCGAGCAGCGAGATCACCTGGTGCGGCTG
>JAFGJG010000089.1 GCA_016929195.1 Thermoleophilaceae bacterium | reverse complement strand
TTCTGCGGCGTCGGCGAGCGCTCGCGCGAGGGCAACGACCTCTGGCTCGAGATGACCGAGTCGGGCGTGATCGACAAGACCATGCTCGTGTTCGGCCAGATGAACGAGCCGCCCGGCGCGCGCATGCGCGTGGCGCTGTCCGGCCTGACCATGGCGGAGTACTTCCGCGAGCAGGGCGGCCAGGACGTGCTGCTCTTCATCGACAACATCTTCCGGTTCGTGCAGGCGGGCTCGGAGGTGTCGGCGCTACTCGGCCGCATGCCCTCGCAGGTGGGCTACCAGCCGACGCTCGAGACCGAGATGGGCCAGCTCCAGGAGCGGATCACCTCGACCCGCCAGGGCTCGGTCACGTCGGTGCAGGCCATCTACGTGCCGGCCGACGACCTGACCGACCCGGCGCCCGCGTCGGTGTTCGCACACCTCAACTCCACAACCACGCTGTCGCGCTCGATCGCGGAGAAGGGGATCTACCCGGCCGTGGACCCGCTCGACTCGACCTCCACGATCCTCAAGGCCGACATCGTCGGCGAGGAGCACTTCCAGGTGGCCAACCAGGTCCGCGAGATCCTGCAGCGCTACCGCGAGCTCCAGGACATCATCGCCATCCTCGGCATCGACGAGCTCTCCGACGAGGACAAGCTGACGGTGCAGCGCGCCCGCAAGGTGGAGCGCTTCCTGTCGCAGCCGTTCTTCGTGGCCGAGCAGTTCACCGGCCTCTCGGGCAAGTACGTGCCGGTGGCCGACACGGTGCGCTCCTTCAAGGAGATCATCGAGGGCCAGCACGACGAGATCCCCGAGCGCGCCTTCCTCCTGAAGGGCACTATCGAGGAGGTCGTGGAGTCGGTCCGCGGCGAGGACGCCAAGGCGGAGGAGAAGGCCGACGACGGGGACGAGGACGAGGGTGGCGAGGAATAGCTTCCCGGTAGAGGTCCTCACGCCCGAGGGCCAGGTCTTCGCCGACGAGGTGGAGATGCTGTCCACCCGGACGACGATCGGGTCGATCGGCGTGCTCGCGAACCACGCGCCGCTGATGGCGATCCTCGAGCCGACCGAGCTGCGGCTCTACAAGTCCGAGTCGGAGATCGTGCGCTTCGCGCAGGGTGAGGGATACATCCAGGTGGTGGACAACTCGGCGCTCGTGCTGGTCGAGGAGGCCATCGCGCCCGAGGACATGGACCGCGGCGCGTTCGAGGCGCGTCTGCAGGAGGCGCGCGAGGCCGCCGAGCGCGCCGAGGAGGACTCGGAGGAGCGCAACCGCGCCGAGCGCGAGGTGCGCCGCTACGAGGCCTTCCTCGAGGTCGGGTCCCAGGGCTGAGCGGCACCGAGAGCTCCCAGCCGGCGGGCCTGCGCCGGGCCATCGGCCCGCGCCTGCTCACGATCTTCGTGATCGGGGACATCCTCGGCGCGGGGATCTATGCGCTCGTCGGCGAGGTGTCCGGCGAGGTGGGCGGCGCCATCTGGACGGCGTTCGTGGCGGCCCTCGCCCTGGCCACCCTGACCGCGTTCGCCTACGCGGAGCTCGTTACGAAGTACCCGCGGGCGGGCGGCTCCGCGACCTACGCACAGCGCGCCTTCGGGATCGAGTTCGTGACGTTCATGGTCGCCTTCGCGGTGATGTGCTCGGGGATCGCGTCGGCGAGCACGCTGTCGCGCGCCTTCGCGGGCGACTACCTGTCGGAGTTCGTGGACCTGCCGCTCGTGGGAGCCGCGATCGGCTTCATCCTGGTCGTCGCGGCCGTGAACCTGCGCGGGATCGGCGAGTCGGTGAAGCTGAACGTCGCGCTCACCGCGATCGAGGTCACGGGCCTCCTCTTGATAGTGGCCATCGGCGTGGCCGCCCTCGGCGAGGGCTCGGGCGACTTCTCCCGGAACTTCGAGTTCAAGGACGGGGAGGGGGTCGTGGCCGCGATCGTGGGCGGCACGGCGCTCGCCTTCTACGCGCTGATCGGCTTCGAGGACTCGGTCAACGTGGCGGAGGAGACCCGCGACCCGCGTGGCTCTTACCCGCGCGCGCTGTTCACCGGGCTGGCCGTGGCCGGCGTGCTCTACCTCCTCGTGACGCTGACGGCGTCGCTCGTCGTGCCCACCGGGACGCTCGCGGGCTCGGACGCGCCGCTGCTCGAGGTAGTGAAGGAGGGCCCGCTCGGCCTGTCCACCCGCCTGTTCGCCTTCATCGCGCTGATGGCGGTCGCCAACAGCGCACTGATCAACATGATCATGGCCTCGCGGATCGTCTACGGCATGGCGGACCAGGGCATCGTGCCGGGCTTCCTCGGACGCCTGCTCGAGGGGCGGCGCACGCCCTGGGCGGCGATCGCGCTCACGACCGGCATCGCGATCGTCCTGATCTCGACCGGCGACCTCGGGACGCTCGCGGACACGACGGTGCTGCTTTTGCTCGTCGTGTTCACGGTCGTGAACGTCTCGGTCCTGGTGCTGCGCCGCGACGATGTCGAGGACGCGCACTTCCGCGCGCCGACGCCCGTGCCGGTGCTGGGGGCCGCCGTGTCCGTCGCGCTGATCGCGCACACGGTGAGCGACGACGCGTCCGTGGTGCTGAGGGCAGCGCTGCTGCTGCTCGCCGGAGTGGCGCTCTTCGGCGTCATGCGCCTCTCGCTACGCTCATCCCGTGGCTGAGAGGACCGAGCACGCGCCCGGCACGTTCAGCTGGGTCGAGCTTCTGACGAGCGACGCCGCCGCGGCCAAGGAGTTCTACGCGCAGCTCCTCGGCTGGACCTACGACGACCTCCCGCTGTCCGGGGGCGGCGCCTACACGATGGTCCTCAAGGACGGCAAACGGGTGGCGGGGCTCCACCAGCCCTCGCCCGAGAACGCGGCCCCTCCGAACTGGCTCTCGTACGTGACCGTCGAGGACGCGGACGCCGCCGCGGCGCGCGCCGGCGAGCTTGGCGCGACCACGCTCGCCGGGCCGTTCGAGGTCGAGAGCGCGGGCCGCATGGCCGTGCTCCAGGACTCCCAGGGCGCGGTCTTCGCGGTCTGGCAGCCGCGCGGGAGCATCGGCGCGGAACTCGTGAACGACCCGGGCTCGCTCACGCTCAACCAGCTGAACGCCCGCGACGTGGATGCCGCCCGCGGCTTCTACAGCTCGCTCTTCGGCTGGCGCATCGAGACGGCAAACGAGGATCCGCCCTACTGGGGCATCTACAACGGCGACACGCTGAACGGCGGGCTCATGGAGCTGCCGCCCGGCGGCGGCGCGCCGCCGCACTGGCTCGCCTACTTCACGGTCGAGGACATGGCGGCGGCGAACGCCGGCATCACGGAGCACGGAGGGAGCATTCTCGTTCCGCCCATGCAGATCCAGTCCGGGCAGATCCTGGTCGCGGCCGACCCTCAGGGTCCGGTTTTCGCGCTGTTCGAGGGTCCCATCGACCCCTAGTCCAGGCCTGGTCTAGGTTCGCGGCCAGACGCAGTTTTTCTGCGAATTCCAGGTACTCTGGAAACAGGGATGGCGCAGTCACCATGAGCACCGAACTCGGTGTCATCGCAGCCGGGTCGTTTCTCGCCTTCGCGCTCGTGGGCTGGCTCGCCGCGCGCTGGATCGAGCGCCACGAGCGCCGGCCGGGGCCGCTCTGGCTCATCGTGCCGGTGGCCGGGCTCCTCGGCGTGGCCGGCTATGTCGTGGCCGAGGCGACCGGCGCGCGCGTGGCTGTCGCGGCCGTGGGCGCGGCCGTCGGGATCGCGATTGCGCTGCTGCTCCTGCTCGCCTGGCAGCGCCGGCACCCGGTCATCCGCGGAACCGCCGGCGTCTACGGCCTCACCGGCCTTCCCTGCTCCGCCCTCGACGACATGAGCGACGAGACCGCCCGCGACCTCTTGAGACGCTGGCTGACGCTGTCATCGGACGCGCTGACCCGCGTGGCGATCGTTCCGGCGGAGCCGGAGCTGGGTCCGGCGGCCGGACGTGCGGCGGCATGGCTCCACGGCCTACAGACCGACGCCGACGCGTCGCAGAGCTCGAACGGGTCCGAGCGCCCCGCCCTCCCGCCGGCGCCGCCCGAGTCCGATCCCGACCCCGAGTCGGAGCGCAGGCAATGGCGGAGCCGCTGGGCGCGGCCGGCCGCGGCTCCGGCTCCGGCTCCGGCTCCGTCCGCGGCACCGGTCGTCGAGCCCGCGGCGGTGCACCGGCTGGTACTCGTGACGGCGGATGGGGACGCCGGCGAGCTCGAGCAGGAGGACCTGATCGTCCTGCTGGCGCGTGACGGCATGCGCTGCAGCCGGCTCGTCGAGGCGGCCGGCCGCATCGAGGACGCGAGCCGCCGGGCGGACTGGGTGCTCCTGGTCAGGTCCGACGATTCGCTGCCCGACCCGATCGCCTCGAAGCCCACCAACGGCTCGCATTCATAGCGGGGCCGAGGCCGAGCGCCTCTTGCTACGGTCCAGGCGATGAGCCGCCGGGTCAGCCGTACCTTCCTGCTCGCAGCCGTCACAGCGCTCGTGGCCGTCGCCGCCGCGGCGCCCGCGGAGGCGGCGAAGCGCAAGACGCCCTTCGGATTCTTCGGGGTCACGCTGATCGGCGAGCTCACGACCCCGCGCGACTTCCCGGACGCACAGCTCGAGCAGCAGTTCGCGCTCATGGCGAGCTCCGGCGTGGAGTCCATTCGCATCACCTTCGGCTGGGCCCAGATCGAGCCCGCGCGCGGCACCTACAACTGGGCCGCGATGGACCGGATCGTCGCCGCGGCCGCGCGCCACCGGATCGCCGTCATGGCGAACTTCTCCGCGAGCACCCGCTGGGCGTCCACGAACCCCACCAGCCCCGACTACTGGCGGTATCCGCCCTCGAAGCCGCAGGACTTCGCGGCCTTCTTCCGGGAGGGCGTGCGCCGCTACGGGCCGAAGGGCACGTTCTGGGCGGAGAACCCGGGGACTCCCAGGGTGCCGATCCGGAAGTGGCAGGTCTGGAACGAGCAGATGGCACCGTGGTTCTGGGTCCCGCGCCCGTGGGCGCCGAGCTACGTCAAGCTCCTGAAGGCCTCGTACAAGGCGATCCACAAGGCTGACCCGAAGGCGAAGGTGATCGCGGGCTCGCTGATGTCGTACGGGAACTACCACCAGTGGGACGGCGTCCGCGACATGTACAAGCGGGGCGCGAAGCGCTACTTCGACGCGATCGCGGTCCATCCGTTCACCAACGACGAGTCGGCGCGCGTGACCGCCAACCAGACGCTCGAGATCGTCAAGCGCGTCCGGACCGTCATGAACCGGCACAAGGACAAGCGCAAGCCGATCGAGGTCACCGAGATGACCTGGGCGGCCGCGCGGGGCAAGGTCCCCGCGAACGCGATCTTCGGGATGGAGACGACCGCCAAGGGACAGGCGGCGCGGCTCAAGACGAACTACACCAAGCTGGCCCGCTACCGGCGCAAGATGCGCCTCGCGGGCGTCTACTGGTTCACATGGGCCACCGACTACCAGTCCGGGGGCAACCCCTCGAGCATGTCCTTCCGCTTCTCCGGATTGGTCCGCTATGACCGCGGCGTCTTCTCGCCGCTCCCGGTGCTCGGGACGTTCAGCCGGCTGGCGGCTCGCTACGAGGGCTGTCGCAAGTCCTCGAGCGCGCGTCGCTGCCGCTAGGAATCCCGCCGGCCGCTGATGATCGTCGCGACGTCCGTGCTGGTCGGCCTGGCGGTGGGAGCCGGCGTGGGCCTGGTCGCGAGCTTCGTGCTCGTCCCGATCCTCCTGCGCTCGACGAGGCCGCGCGCGGTCAGCCCGACGCACGTCTACCGCACCACCGGGATCCCGACGACGTCCATGGACGGCCTGGACGACCGGAACGCGGTCGCGCTGCTGCGGCGCTGGCAGGCCCTGTCCGCTCGTCCTTCGGGGCACATCGCCCTGGTCGCCGCGGACGAGAAGCTCCAGCCCCTGGTCCACGACGCCACCAGGCGGCTCGCGGCGCTGCGCGTGCCGGACCGCCGCCGGAACGATGGCCTCACCTCCGGGGGAGGCGATGACACGGCCGTCCTGCCGGCTCTGCTGCCCGGCGAGGGCGCTCCGACGGTCGTCGCCGCCGAGCCGGCCCTTGCCCAGCGCAGCGACGTCCTGGTGCTGATGGTGCGCTCGAACATGAGCATCGACGACCTCGTCGCGGCCGTGCGGGAGCTGGGCGACGCGGGCCACCGGCCCAACTGGATCCTGCTGGTCGACTCGCTCAAGAAGACGCGCCAGCTGCTCGCCGCCACGGACGGATCAGCGGGTTCGCCGGCCTCCTGAGCCGGATTCCGCAACCAGCGAGCGCCCGGAGGGTTGTTGCTACGGTGACCCGAGTGACCAGGAGACACGTCCTACCGATGGCCTTGATCGCCGCAGTGGCCCTGCTGGCGATCGCTGCGACTCCCGCGATGGCCGCCAAGCGGAAGGTGCCGTTCGGCTTCTTCGGCACGGTGTACAACGTCGAGGCAGACCACGCCGCGAGCACCGCGGCGGCCAAGGACGCGCAGATGGCGCTGATGGCTCGCTCCGGCGTCGAGTCGCTGCGGGTCTTCTTCGCCTGGCCGGCGATCGAGCCCCGGCAGGGCACCTACAACTGGACGCGCATGGACGACACCGTCGCGGCCGCGGCGCGTCACCGCATCTCGATCCTGGCGAACGTCCTGTCGACCGCGGAGTGGGCCTCGCTGCGCCCCAACTCCACGTACCCGACGCGCTTCCCGCCGCGGGACCCGGCGCTCTACGCCCAGTTCGTCAACACGCTGGTCCAGCGCTACGGCCCCAAGGGCACGTTCTGGACGGCCAACCCGAGCATCCCGAAGGTCCCGATCCGGCAGTGGCAGATCTGGAACGAGCAGATGGCCCCCTGGTTCTGGGACAGCAGGCCGTGGGCCAGGAGCTACGTGAAGATGCTCAAGGTCACGTACCGCACGATCCACAAGGCCGATCGCGGCGCCAAGGTCGTGGCCGGCTCGTTCGTCGGAGTCGGCGACTACACGCAGTGGGAGGGCATCCGCGACCTCTACAAGGCCGGCGCCAAGGGGTACTTCGACACGATCGCGGTTCACCCGTTCACGAACGACCCCAAGTCGGCGCGCAACTCGGTCAGCCGGATGCTCGAGATCGTCCAGCGCGTGCGCGCCGTGATGAAGAAGCGCCACGACGTCAAGCGCAAGTCGATCATCCTCACGGAGCTCACCTGGCCCGCCGCGGTCGGCAAGCTCCCGAAGCGGCGGCTGCTCGGGCTCGAGACCACGACGAAGGGCCAGCGCCTCCGGATGATCGAGGCCTACCGCCGCCTGTCGAAGGTGCGGCGCAAGATGCGCATCACGAACGCCTACTGGTTCGCCTGGGCCACGCCCTACGACGACAACTCGCCGCAGTCCGACGTGTCGTACCGCTACACGGGGCTCGCCCGCGTGTCCCCCGAGGGCGTGTTCAGCCGGATGCCGCTGCTCGGCACCTTCACGAGCCTCGCCAAGAAGTACCAGGGCTGCCGCAAGTCGGCCGACGCGCGCCGCTGCCGGTAGCGACCGGGCGTCATCGGCGCTGACTCGGCGGGCCGCCGCCGGAGCCTGTGCGGGCAAAGGTGCGTACGCTTGATCCGGGCCCCAGATGTCTGAACCAAGTACGCGAAATCGCACGCTCCTGACCCTGCCGGTCGGGGAACTGCCGTTCGGCGACACTGGGCCGTCCACCGCCGCCCGGCGGAGGGAGGGAGTCAACCGGCTGGCGCTGCTCGGCGCCGACATCGTGGCGGTGGCCGCGGCGCTGCTCCTGGTCGCGCTGCTGACCGACGCTGGGCTGACCGTCTGGGTGGTTGCGCTGATCCCGCTCTACGCGCTGCTCTCGAAGGCCGCGGGGCTCTACGACCGCGACCAGTTCGTGCTGAGCAAGACCACGCTCGACGAGGCTCCCACGCTCGTCGCCGTCACCGCGATCTTCGTGCTGTTCGTGGAGGGCGTGCGCGCGCTCGAGTTCACCGGCCGCTCGCACCCGTTCCTGATGTGGGGCATGCTCACAGGCGCCGCGATCGTGGCCCGGTGGCTGGCCCGCTTCCTCGCCGTCCGCACCGCATCGACCGAGCGGGTGCTGGTGATCGGGGATGCGCCCACCACCGCGATGCTGAGGCGGAAGATCGGCGGCGATCCGGGCATCAACGCGGAGGTGATCGGCCGGATCCCCCTCCAGCCGGGCCTCCCCGAGGAGGACGAAGGCGACATGCTCGGGAGGATCGAGGACCTCTACGAGGTCCTCGAGGAGCACCGGCCCGAGCGGGCGATCGTGGCGCCCGCGCGCGAGGGCACCGACGTGTCCGACGTGATCAGGCTGCTCACGGCCTGCGGCGTGCGCGTGTCGGTGCTCCCGCGGATGCTCGAGGTGATCGGGACGACCGTGGAGTTCGACGATCTCGGCGGCCGGCCGCTGCTCGGCGTGCGCGGCTTCGGGCTCTCACCGTCGTCGCGGTTCCTGAAGCGGACCTTCGACATCGTCGTCGCCAGCACGTTCCTGCTGGTGATCTCGCCCTTCCTGCTGCTGATCGTGATCCTCGTGAAGCTCAGCTCGCCGGGGCCCGTGATCTTCCGGCAGACGCGCGTGGGCCGCGACGGCCACGAGTTCCGGATGCTCAAGTTCCGGACGATGGTGTTCGACGCGGACGAGCGGAAGATGGAGCTGCTCGAGGACAACGAGGCGGCGCCGCTGTTCAAGATCGCCGACGACCCGCGGGCGACGCGGGTGGGCCGGTTCCTCCGCCGCAACTCGCTGGACGAGCTGCCTCAGCTCATCAACGTCCTCCGCGGCGACATGAGCATGGTCGGCCCGCGCCCGCTGATCGTCGACGAGGACCGCCTGTTCTCGGGCTGGCAGCGCCGCCGCTACCACGTCTCGCCCGGCATCACCGGGCCGTGGCAGATCCTCGGCTCGAGCCGGGTCCCGGTCAGCGACATGGTGTCGCTCGACTATCTCTACTGCGCCAACTGGTCCCTGTGGCTGGACGC
>JAFGJG010000088.1 GCA_016929195.1 Thermoleophilaceae bacterium | reverse complement strand
CGGGACACCATCACCTACAAGGGGATGATGCTCACGGGGGTGCCGAACTTCGTCTACGCCGTCGGGTACACGAACGCGTCCTGGACTCTGAAGGTCGACCTGACGTGCGAGCACTTCTGCCGCCTGCTGCGCCGCATGGACGCGGAGGGGCAGGCGTGGTGCTCGCCCGAGTCGCCCGACCCGCGTGAGCCGACCCGCCCGCTGCTCGACTTCGCGGCCGGCTACGTCCAGCGCTCGGTGGACCAGTTCCCGCGCCAGGGCGCGCGGGCGCCGTGGGAGCTCGGCATGGACTACCTCCGGGACCGGAAGGTCCTCCTGAACGGACCGGTGGGCGACCACATGACCTTCGGCGCGCTTTCAGAAACAAGGGAGTTTCAGAAAGTCTAGGACGGGGTAGGACCGCTCCCGTGAGGGTGCTCCGGGTGTGCGGTTCGGTATCCGCCGGTCTGCTCGTGCTGCTGATGCTCAGCGCGACCGCCGCCGCCGCGCCCGCATTCACCGCACGCGGCAGCGTCGAGCAGGTCTACGTCACGGGCGGTGCCCCGGGCGCGCAGCTCGCGCTCGTCAACGCAGCCGGCAGGACGGTCGCGACGCGGCCGGTGAACTCGCTCGGCGGCGCTCTGTTCCGGAACGTCGCGCCGGGCGGCGGCTACCGCGTTCGCCCGGCCGCGGGCGGCGAGGCGTCGGGCCCGCTCACGGTCCTCTCCAAGAATCCCGCCCCGTCGAGCACGAGCATCTACAACCAGTCGATCCCGCAGGACGGCTACGGGTACATGACCACGCGCGACGGCACGAAGCTCGCGATCAACGTCCACCCGCCGCAGGACGTGGCCGACGTCCTGCCGCTGCCGGACGGCGTGGAGCTGCCATCGCTCCCCGAGGGCCCCACCCCGACGCTGATCGAGTACTCCGGGTACGGGTACGCCGACCCGGCCGGCCCCCAGAGCGGAATCGCCGTGCTCGCCAACCTGATGGGCTTCACGGTGGTCGACGTGAACATGCGCGGCACGGGCTGCTCGGGCGGCGCCTTCGACTTCTTCGAGCCGCTGCAGGGCCTCGACGGGTACGACGTGGTCGAGACCGTCGCCCGGCAGCCGTGGGCGCTCCACGGCAAGGTCGGGATGATGGGCATCTCGTACGGCGGCATCAGCCAGCTGTTCACGGCGGCCACGCAGCCGCCGAGCCTGGCCGCGATCTCGCCCCTGTCGGTGATCGACTCGACGCAGTCGACGCTCTACCCCGGCGGCATCCTCAACACGGGGTTCGCCGTCGCGTGGGCCCAGGAGCGGATCCACGACGCCCAGGCCGCGTCGCCCACCGGCGGGCAGCCGTGGGCGTACAAGAAGATCCAGGAGGGCGATCAGACCTGCAAGGCGAACCAGGCGCTCCACCCGGAGGCCGTCGACCTGATGGCGAAGATCCGGGCGAACGACCACTACGTCCCCGAGGTCGCCGACCCGCTCTCGCCGGTCACCTTCGTGAACAAGATCAAGGTCCCGACGTTCATGGCCTGCCAGTGGACCGACGAGCAGACGGGCGGCCACTGCCCGACGCTGGCGAAGGCCTTCACCGGCACGGACCGCAAGTGGTTCACGTTCACGAACGGCACGCACGTGGACTCGCTCGCGCCCGAGAACTTCAACCGCCTCTACGACTTCCTGCAGCTCTACGTGGCGCGACGGGCGCCGGCCACGAACTCCGCCGTCATCCGCGCCGCCGCTCCGGTCATCTACCAGGAGGCGATGGGGATCACGGGCGTGACGCTGCCGCCCGACCCGATCCAGCTGCAGCCCACCTACGCGACGGCGCTGGCCGCCTGGGAGAAGCTGCCCTCGATCCGAGTGCTGTTCGACAACGGCGTCGGCGGCGCTCAGCCCGGCCACCCGGTCCCGGCCTTCGAGCGCTCCTGGCCGAGCTGGCCGATCCCCGGCACCACCGCCCGCGCGTGGTACATGGGCCCGGGCGGCACGCTCGCGGACACCCCGCCCACCACGGCCGGCACCGACTCGTTCACCTGGAACGCGCGCAACAGGCCGCTCACGAACTTCACCGGCGACACCGCGGCCGGGGAGGGCGGGCTGTGGACCGCCACGCCGCCCTACCAGTGGTCGCAGAACCCCGCGGGCAGCGCCGCCTCCTGGGTCACGAAGCCGCTCACAGCCAACACGACGGTCATCGGCGGCGGCGCCGTGAAGCTGTGGGTGCGCTCGTCGGCCCCGAACGCCGACTTCCAGGTGACGGTCAGCGAGGTGCGGCCCGACGGCAAGGAGACCTTCGTGCAGGGCGGCTGGCTGCGCGGCAACATGCGCAAGCTGGACGCGGCCAAGAGCACCCCGCTCGAGCCCGTTCAGACCGGCAGGGAGGCGGACGTGGCGCCGCTGCCCTCGAACAAGCACGTCGAGATGACGATCCCGCTCTACTACCAGGGGCACGCCTACCGCGCCGGATCCCGCATCCGGGTCACGGTGTCCGCGCCCAACGGCGACCAGCCGATCTGGTCGTTCGCCGAGACGCAGCCCAGCGGCACCGCGACGATCTCGCTCGCCCGGTCGGCCCAGATGCCGGCCAAGGTGCTGCTCCCGGTCGTGCCGGTGAGCGTCCCGAGCGGGCTCCCGCCCTGCCCGGGCCTGCGCGGCCAGCCGTGCCGGACCTACCAGCCGTACGCGAACCGCCCGTAGCCTTGCGCTAGCGTGCCGGGCGTGGTTGGCCCGTCGTTCCTCTGTGACCTGGCGCTCACCTGCGAAGCCGTGGAGTTCGCGGCCGAGCACCACGCGGGGCAGGAGCGCGCCGCAGACCGTGCGGCGTTCCTCGTGCACCCCGTCGAGGTGGCGTGGCTGCTCCACTCGTCCGGTTATCCGGACCCGGTCGTGGCGGCCGCGGTCCTCCACGACGTCGTCGAGGACACGGACGCCGACCTGCCCGAGCTGCGCGAGCGCTTCGGCGACGAGGTGGCGGAGCTGGTCGCGGTGCTGACCGAGGACCCGGGCATCACGGACTGGGCCGCCCGCAAGCGGGACCTTCGGAACCGCCTGCTGGACAGCCGCGAGGAGGCCGCGGCCATCTTCGCGGCGGACAAGGTCTCGAAGGTGAGAGAGCTGCGCGCGCTGGTCGGCCTCCGCGAGCTGTCGCTCGCCGAGCTGCGCGACCGGCTCGACCACTACCGCAGGAGCCTCGACGTGCTGGAGCGCGTCCTCGGCCCCGGGGACAGGCTCGTGGGCGACCTCCGCTTCGAGCTCGAGGCGCTGCTCGCCCTGCCCCCGGGAGGCACCGCCGAGGTGCTGGCCGAGGTGGCTCGGTGATCCTCTACACCTGCGGCAGCAAGACCAGCGGGCCGGGCGCGCTGCACCCGTGTGCCAAGGCCGGGAAGGCGCTCGACGCGGCCGGTCACGAGTACGAGATCAAGGCGGTCGGCGGCTACCGCATGCTGCCCTGGACTTGGCGGACGCGCGCGGCCGACCGCGCCGAGATCAAGCGCCTGTCCGGCACGAACGAGGTCCCGGTCCTCGTGCTCGACGACGGCGAGGTGGTCAGCGACTCGGCCGAGATCGCGCGCTGGGCCAAGGAGCACCCCGCCCGCCCGTAGCGGGGCCTACCAGGTGTCCACGAAGCGGTGCGGCCGCCGCGTGCGGCCGCGCTCCCCCGCGGCAGCGAGCGTGGCCGCGATCAGCGCACGCGTCTCGGCGGGGTCGATGACGTCGTCGAGCTCGAAGAGCTGGGCGGCGTTGAGCGCCTTCGCGTTCTCCTGGGCGGCGGCGGTCACGTCGCGCACGCGCTGCTCGCGGGCCTCCTCGTCCGCGATCGCCTCCAGCTCCTTGCGCAGCCCGAGCCGCACGGCGCCCTCGAGACCCATCGGACCGAGGTGGGCGCTCGGCCAGGCCACCGTGAGCAGCGGCTCGTGCAGGCTGCCGCCGACCATGGCCTGCGCCCCGAGGCCGTAGCCGCGCCGCAGCACGACGGCGACGAGCGGGACGCTCAGCGCGGCGCCGGCGACCAGCAGCCGCGACGCGCGGCGGACGAGCGCCTCGGCCTCGGCGTCGGGGCCGACCATGTAGCCGGGAGTGTCCACGAGCGACACGACCGGGATGCCGAAGGCGTCGCACAGCTGGAGGAAGCGCGCCGCCTTGTCCGAGGCCGCGGCCGTGACGGCGCCGGCCATCACGTAGGTGTTGTTGGCGATCACGCCCACCGGGCGGCCCTCGAGCCGCGCCAGGGCGGTGACCATCTCAGGGGCGAACCGGTCGCGCAGGAAGGTGACCGATCCCTCGTCGGCGAGCGTCTCGATCACGGGCGCGACCCTGTACGCCCGCCGCTCCCGTTCCGGCACGAGCGAGCGCATGCGCGCCTGGTCCGGCGCGGCGCCCGGCTCGGTCGCTCCCTGGAAGTAGCCGAGCAGGCGCTTCGCGACCGCGACCGCCTCCGCCTCGTCGGCCGCGACCACGTCGACCACGCCGTTGGGCGCCTGCATCGCGATCGGCCCGACGGCGTCGGGATCGACGTCGCCGAGCCCGCCGCCCGCGATCATCGCCGGGCCGCCCATGCCGATCGAGGCGTCCTCCGTGGCGACGATCAGGTCCGAGCAGCCCGCGATCACCGCGTTCCCGGCGAAGCAGCGCCCCTTGACGACCGCGATCCGCGGGACCAGCCCCGACAGGCCGGCCCAGAGCGCGAATGCGCGGACGTCGAGCGCCGAGACGACGGGGTGGTCGGTGTCGCCCGGCCGGCCGCCGCCGCCCTCGGCGAAGAAGACCGTCGGCAGCCGCATCCGCTCGATCAGCTCGAACAGCCTGTCTTTCTTGCGGTGCCCGAGGACGCCCTGCGTGCCGGCGAGGACGGTGTAGTCGTAGGAGAGGACCGCGCACGGGCTTCCGCCGACCCGGGCCGTGCCGGCCACCAGGCCGTCCGCCGGCGTGCGCTCGATCAGGTCGGCGAGCTCGCGGCGCCCGCGCTGCGCGGCGATCGCGAAGCGCCCGTACTCGACGAACGAGCCGGGGTCCACGAGATCGGCGACGTTCTCCCGTGCCGTCCTCCCGCCGCGCGCGTGCCGGCGCTCGACCGCGTCGGCGCGCGCGGCGTCCTCGGTGAGCGCCCGCCTGCGCAGCAGGTCGGCGAGGTCGTCGCGGCCGGGTTCCTCGTGCTCGGGCAGGCGGCCAATCTATGCGGTTCCGGCCGGCTCAGCCGCAGCCGGTGATGCCGCCGTCGAGCGGGACGATCGCGCCGGTCAGGTAGGACCCGGCGCGCGAGCAGAGGAACGTCGTGAGGCCGACGAGGTCCTCCGGCGTGCCGATCCGACCGAGCGGCACCGTCGAGGCGACCAGCTCGCGGCTCTCCGGGTCGCCGAGGAACGACGCGGTCATCTTCGTCTGGAAGGGCCCCGGAGCGATCGCGTTGACGGTGATCCGGTCGGATGCGAGGCGCTTGGCCAGGTGGCGCGTGAGCATGTGGACCGCCGCCTTCGACGCGCTGTAGGAGTAGTTCTCCATCGGCGGGACGCGGATCCCGTCGATGCTGCCGATGTTCACCACGCGCGCCGGGTCCTCCTCGGAGGCGGCCTCGCGCAGGCGCGGCAGCAGCTCGGTGGTGAGCCGGAAGACGCCCTGCACGTTCGTGTCGAGCACCTTGTCCACTCCCAGGTCGGGGAAGTCCTCGAGCGGCGCGCCCCAGGAGGCGCCGGCGTTGTTCACGAGGATGTGGAGCGGCCCGTCGATCTCGGCCGCGAGCGCCCGGCACCCGCCGGGGTCCGACAGGTCGGCGGGGATGCCGCGGCAGCCGAGCTCACCCGCCGCAGCCTCCACGGCGTCCGCCTTGCGCGACGAGATCGTGACCTCGACCCCGGCGGCGACCAGGCCACGGGCGATCTCCAGGCCGATGCCGCGCGAGCCGCCGGTAACCAGCGCGGACTTGCCTTCGAGTGCGAACAGGCCGGGCATCGAGAGGCGCGGCATGTTAGTGCGCGGCGATGCGAAGCCGCCCGCGGCCGGCCACGATGTGGGATGGGTTACCGACGCGCTGTACGCTCGCGCGCGATGCGGAGATCGATCCGGGTCGAGCGACGGCTGGCGGCGCCCCCCGGGGCGGTGTTCGAGATCGTCGCCGATCACGGCCGCTACGACCGCTTCGACGGGATTCGCCGCTCGGAGCTCGCCCGGGAGGGCGATGCCGACCGGAACGGGCTCGGCGCCGTGCGCTGGGTCTGGCTCGGACCGCTTCGCTTCGAGGAGGAGGTCACCGCCTTCGAGCCGCCGCGCCGGCTCGACTACCTGATCAGGAGCGTCAGGACGCTTCCGTTCCGCCACGAGGGGGGAAGCATCCTGCTGGAGCCCGAGGGCGGCGGCACGCGCGCCGTCTGGACATCCTCGTTCGAGATCCCGGTGCCGCTGCTCGGCAGGGCGATGGACGCGATCTTCGCGCGCCAGCTCGAACGCGGCTTCGGGCGCGTGCTCGAGCGGAGCGCCGAGCTCGCCGCTCAGGGCTCGGCGTCGTAGACCTCGCTCGCCGGACGGGCCAGCACCCGCTCGGCCATCTCGCGCTTGAGCCGGTCGAGGTGCCGCTCCTGGGCCGGGGTCCGCTCGGCCGTGCGAGCGAGGTCGATGAACTCGTCGGTCACGAACCCGTCGCGCAGGACCAGCGTCACGTGCCGCTCGCGGTACCGGAGCCGGAAGACGAAGCGCTCGAGCGCGCGGCCCCGCTCCGGGCGCGCGAGCGCGGGGTCGACGTGGAGCCGCTCGTCGCTCACGGCGCGGGTGACCAGCTCGAAGCCGTCCCGGGCGCCCGGCCCCCCGAACGCGGTCTCGATGACGATCTCGCGGCGCTCGCACGGACCCTCCGGTTCGAGCAGCGGCAGGGCGCGCTCGAGCACCTTGAAGGCGTGCGCCACCCCGCCGGGCGAGCCCGGGCCGTGGTAGCGGAGCATGTCCTCATAGGAGAACGCGGAGACGACGCCCCGCTCCGCGACCGCGATCGTGTCCGTCACGACTCGCGCTCATGCGCCACGCGGGGACCGTCGCCGTCGAGCTCGAACACCACCACGTCGTCCGGCTCCGACGCGTGCCCGACCGCGGCCCGGCCGGGCGCGACGGCGATGGCGGTCCCCACCGGGGTCGGGCTGCGCAGGATGTCCGCCATCACGAGGCTGTTGGCGACCACGACGCTGGAGCCGATCGAGTCGCTGTAGATCTCGGCCTTGGCCCGCTCCCAGCGCCGGTCCTTCGTGGGCCGGGCGAACACCGGCACCAGCAGCAGCGACACGCCGTGCGCATGCAGCGCCGGCGCGAACGCGTGGAGCCGCGCGAGGTCCTCGCACACGAGGATCGCCAGCCGGGCGCCACCCGCCTCCACGACGCACACGCGCCGGCCGCGGCTCAGGTCCTCGTCGGCCGGGCCGGCGAGGCGGTCGGTCAGCCCCCAGAGCTCCAGGTCCTCGCGCGAGAAGTTGAACGGATGGACCTTGCGCTGACGGACGAGCACCTCGCCCGTGCGCGCGTCGAGCAGGACCGCTTCGTTGGCCGGGGGCGAGGCGCCGTCCAGGTTCCCGCTGCCCGCCACGACCAGGCGCAGCCGGCTGGCTCCCGCGTCCGCGCGCTCCCTGAGCGCGGACTGCCAGCGCTCGAGCAGCGCTGGGGACAGGCAGAGCTCGGGGGCTACGCCGATCGCCGCCTCCTGCTCGTCCCACGCCGCGACCACCCTCTCCACGCGCGCCCGGGTGGGCTCCCGGTCGGCGGGATGGATCCGGTAGAAGCGCAGGCCGGAGCGCTCCTCGACCCTCCACTCCAGCTCGTCGGGCTCGCGGATCATCGGGGCGGTGGCCACGCGCAGGCCCGCCTCGCGCTCCGGGCGG
>JAFGJG010000087.1 GCA_016929195.1 Thermoleophilaceae bacterium | reverse complement strand
GCTGCTCGAGAGCGAGCCCGACATCGAGGTGGTGGCCGAGGCGGGCGACGTGGGTGCGGCGCAGCGCTACGTGCTGGGCCACAAGCCGACGGTCCTCGTACTCGACCTGAACATGCCGGGCGGCTCGAGCCTCGACGTGATCCCGGACGTGGCCGACGCGTCGCCCGACACCTCCGTGGTCGTGCTGACGATGCAGGAGGACCCGGCATTCGCTCGCGAGGCGCTCCAGGCGGGCGCGCGCGGGTACGTGCTCAAGCAGGCGGCCGGCACCGAGCTCGTCCAGGCGATCCGCGCGGCCGCGGGCGGCGGGACGTGGCTGAATCCCGAGCTGGGGGCCCGGATGGCCGCCGCGCCTGATCGCAGCGGCCCGCCCGGAGACCTGACGGAGCGCGAGGTGGACGTCCTGCGGCTGATCGCGCTCGGCCACACGAACAACGAGATCGCGGGCCAGCTCTTCCTCAGCGTGAGGACGGTCGAGACGCACCGGGCGCACATCCAGCAGAAGCTCGGGCTCTCGACCCGCGCAGAGCTCGTCCGCTACGCGCTCGACAACGACCTGATCGAGCGCTAAGCGACGGTATGGACGTCGCGGTGCTCGCGCTCGCCGGCGCGGCAACCGCGCTCGCCACCGGCCTCGGCGCGGTGCCCGTCTTCCTGCTGGGCAGGCGCGCGGAGCTGCTGCGGCCGATCCTCTGGGGGCTCGCCATCGGGCTGATGGGAGTGGCGTCGATCGTCGGCCTGCTGCTGCCCGCGCTCGACGAGGGCTCCGCCTGGGAGGCCGCGCTCGGGCTCGTGGCGGGGGTCGCGTTCCTGTTCTTCACCCGGCGCGCGCTCCGCATGCGCGACCCGCACGTGGCCGGCCTCCGCGGCGCGGGCGTCCGGCGCTCGCTCCTCGTGTTCGCCGTCCTGCTTCTCCACAGCCTGCCGGAGGGCTTCGCCCTCGGGGCCGCCTTCGCGTCGGACACGGACGGCCTGGCCCTGTTCGTGTTCCTCGCGATCGCACTCCAGAACGTCCCCGAGGGAACGAGCGTCGCCATCCCGATGGATGCCGCCGGCTTCGGCCGGGCGCAGCAGTTCTGGGCGGCCGTGCTCACGAGCGCGCCGCAGCCGGTGGGCGCGGTCCTCGCCTACCTGGCCGTCGAGGAGGTGTCGGCGCTGCTCGGGGTGTCGCTGGCGTTCGCGGCCGGCGCGATGCTCGCCCTGGTCGCGGTCGAGCTCGTTCCGCAGGCCGCGCAGCGCGGCGGGCGTGGCCGGGCGCTGGCGGGGGCGGTCGCCGGCGGCGCGGTCATGCTCGCGCTGGCTGCCGTCCTCGGCGTCTGATCAGCCGCGCGAGCCGAGCTTGGCCAGGTAGGGCCCGAGCTCCTCCGCCACGACCTTCTCGCCGGCCTCCCACGGCGGCTCGTCCAGGACCTCGGACTCCACAGCCCGGCCGTCCTCGAGGCGCGCCTGGAAGTACAGCCGCCGGCGCTCGCCCGCGATGAGTGAGCCACGCAGGACGGGCTCGAAGCGGGCCGGCTCGTGGTCGCCCGCGAGCGCGGCGATGCCCGCGGCGGCCACGTCCGCCTGCTGCGCGCCGATCCCTCCCTGCTTGACCGGGAAGCTGGTCGCGTCGCCGGCCGCGAACACGTGCTCGCCCATCCCCTGGACGCGGCAGCGGTCGTCGATCGGGATGAAGCCGTCCGCGTCGGCGGCGACGCCGCGGAGCGCGCGGCCCTCGATCCGCGGAAGCGCCACGATCGTCTCGGGCTCGAGCTCGTGGCCCCCGGGGTCGACCACGAGCGTGCGGTGCGCGGGCACCTCCGCCCGCGCGCCCGTCAGAAGCCTCACCCCGGCATCCACGAGGGCCTCGCGGGCAGCCTCGGACACGGCCGTCCCGAACACCTCGAGCGGGGCCGCCTCCGGCGTCACGACGGTGACGGTCACGTCGTCGAACCCCGAGTCGTAGGCGCGGTCGGCCGTCTGCAGCGCCAGCTCGTAGACCGGCAGGGGCCAGGCGTGGCCGGTGGGCACGATCAGGCCCAGATGCTTCGTGTACCCGCCCTCGATGCTCCTGACGATGCCGAGGTAGGTCTCGTCGGCGTTCGCGTCGTCGAAGGTGACCGCGTGCTCGTGCGGCGGCGCCGAGCGGGCGCCGTACGCGAGCAGAAGGGCGTCGAAGGGGTACTGCTCGCCGGCCAGCGTGTGCACCGCCTGGCCGTCCGGGTCCACCCACTCGAGGGCGTCGTGCACGAAGGCGGCGCCGGTGTCGCCCGCGATGCGCGCGAGCGCGTACCGGCGCGCGCCCGGACCGGCGAAGGGCTCCTGAACCGCCAGCGGCCGGTATCTCAGCTCCGCGTCGGGGGCGATCATCGTCACGTCCACGGCGTCGCCGACGAGCCGGCGCAGCCGCAGGAGCGCTTCCACGGCGGCGATGCCGCCGCCGCCGATCACCACACGGAACCCGGTCATGCGGGCCGAGCCTAACGCGACCGGCCCGCCCCTGCGGATAAACACCGAGATGGCCGCGCCGTTCTCGCGGATGCCCCGCCGCCGCGCACGGTCCACCCTGAGGGGCGTGCAAGGTTCGAGTCAACGCAAGGTCACGATCGTCGGCGCGGGGGTGGCGGGCCTGGAGGCCCTGCTCGCGCTGCGCAAGCTCGCCCCGGGGGCGGCCCAGGTCGAGCTGATCGCGGACAGCCCGCAGTTCGTCTACAGCCCGCTGGCGGTCGCCGAGCCCTTCGGCCTGGGCACGGCGCACAAGTTCGAGCTGACCCGCATCGCCCGTGAGCAGGGGGCGCGCCTGCACGTGACGGGCGTCGCCCGGCTCGAGCCGGGCGAGCGGCGGATCATCACCTGGGACGGCCGCGCGCTCGGCTACGACATCCTGCTCTTCGCCATCGGGGCGCGCGCCGTCAACGCGATCCCCGGGACCATCACGGTCAAGGGACCGGCCTACACCAGCCGCTTCCGCACGCTGCTGCGCGAGCTCGACAGGCACCGGACCCACCGCATCGCGTTCGCCGTCCCGGTGGGAAGCAGCTGGCCGCTGCCGCTCTACGAGCTCGCCCTGATGACGGCCGCCCACATCGCCGAGCGCGGGCTTCGCAAGACCACGCTCCAGCTCGTCACCCACGAGTCGGAGCCGCTCGAGCTGTTCGGCCCGAAGGCCTCCGCGGCGGTCCGCGAGCTCCTGGACGAGCGCGGCGTCGAGCTGATCACGAGCCGCGCTCCGGTCGAGGCGCACAAGGGCGAGCTGATCACCGCTCCGGGCGGCGCGCTCGCGGCGGACCGCGTGGTCAGCCTGCCGCGCCTCGTGGGGCCCTCGGTGCAGGGCCTCCCCGGGGATGGCGACGGCTTCATTCCCGTCGACCTCCACGCGCGCGTGGAGGGGCTCGAGCACGTCTACGCCGCCGGTGACGCGACCACCAACCCGATCAAGCAGGGCGGCGTGGCCGCGCAGCAGGCGGACGCCGCCGCTGAGGCGATCGCCGCCGAGCTCGGCGTCATCGAGGCCCCGCACCCGTTCCGGCCGGTGCTCCGCGGCCTGCTCCTGACCGGCGGGACACCGCGCTACTTCCGCAGCGAGGTGGCCGGGGGTCGCGGCGACGACCTCGAGGTCTCCGAGTCGGCGCTCTGGTGGCCGCCGGGCAAGATCGCGGGCCGCCACCTCGCCCCGTACCTCGCGGCACACATCGACGAGGGCGACAAGCCCCTCGAGGGCATCGGCGTCGAGGTACAGCTCGACGGCGGCGCGGCAGCCGTGGCGCCGAGCCGCTAGGCCGGCCTGCGCAGCTCGGCGGGCTCGTCGGGCTGCGGAGCCCGGCGGCGCACGGGCAGCGCCGCATGCACGACCGTCCCCCCGCCCGCTCCCGGCTCGACCGTGATCTCGCCGCCCACGAGCGCCGCGCGCTCGCGCATCCCGAGCAGGCCGAAGCCCTCAACGCGTGCACCTGGGTCGAAGCCGCGCCCGTCGTCGCGCACGGTCACCTTCACCCGCTCGTCCCGCTCGCTCACGTCGATCTGGACGTGCTCGGCGGACGCGTGCTTGATGACGTTCGTGAGCGCCTCCTGCACGATCCGGTAGACTGCGGTCTCGAGGTCCGGCACGTGCCGCGAGGGACTGCGGCCCATCTCGTAGTCGAGGTCCACGCTGGCCTTGATGTCGAGCCCGGAGGTCGCCGCGACGCGGGTTACGAGCGCCTCGAGCGCGGGCCCGGCCCCTAGCTCGTCGAGTGCCGCCGGCCGCAGCTCGGTGATCAGGCCCTGAAGCCCGCTGATCGACAGCTGGATCTGCTCGATCGCCTGGTCCGCCGCCGTCGCGAGCGCCCCCGCCTCTCCGGTCTGGCGCGCTCCCTGGAGCAGGAGCTTCAGCGCGCCGAGCTCCTGGAGCGTCTCGTCGTGCAGCTCTCGGGCCCAGCGGCGGCGCTCCTGCTCCGAGGCCTCGAGCGTCTCGCGCAGGCGGTCGTCCTCGACCGCCTGGGCGGTTGCGATCGCGATGGCCGCGCTCGCGGCGAAGGAGCTGAGCAGATGCTCGTCGTCAGGCTCGAAGGCCGGTCCGCCGGCGAGCCGGTCGAAGGCGACCAGCAGCCCCCGTGCGTGGGTGCGGTGCGCGAGCGGCACGACGAGGGCCGACGTCGCCGCCTCGGCGAGCGGCCCGAGCCCATGCCCGACCCGGCTCGCCAGGTCGGCGATCCGATCGGCCCGCCCCGAGCTGAGCGCCGCATCCGCAACCGTGCCGCCGGCGGCGACCTCGAGGCCCACCATCTCCTCGGACGCCTCGCCCGCGACCGCGGCCACGCAGGCCGTATCGCCCCGGGTGAGGACCACGACCATCGAGCGGGCCTCGAGGAGCGCTCGCCCGCGCTTCGCGACGAGCTCGAGCACCCGCTCGAGGTTCGTCTCGGAGCCCACCGAGCGCGCGATCACGGCCGTCGCCTCCAGCCCGCGGACCGCGCGCTCGAGCTCGGCGCGCCGGGTGTTGAGGCGCTCGTAGAGGTTGGCGTTGTCGATTGCGATCGCGGCCCAGTCGGCCAGCACGATCGCCGACTCCTCGTCGCGGGCGTCGAAGTCCTCCCCGCCCTCCTTGTCGGTCAGGTAGAGATTCCCGAAGACCTCGTCGCGGACGCGGATGGGCACGCCCAGGAACGTGCGCATCGGCGGGTGCTCGGGAGGGAACCCGTAGGACCGCGGATGCGCGGTCACGTCATGGAGGCGGAGCGGCTCCGGGTTGCGGATGAGCTCGCCGAGTATCCCGTGGCCGCGCGGCAGCGGCCCGATCTGGCGGCGCTGCTCCTCGTCGATCCCCGTGAACAGGAAGCGCGCGAGCTGCTCCTTGCGGTCGTCGAGGACGCCGATCGCCGCGTAGCGCGCTCCGGTGAGCTCGCTCGCGGTCCGGAGCACCTTGTCGAGCACGGACTCGACGTTTCGTTCCACGACCAGCGTCCGGCCAACCTCGAGAAGCCTTGCCAAGTCCGCTTCTGTGAGCCGAGCCTCGTCGCCGGTGCGGGCCATGTCGCCAGCATCCGGCATGACGACCCACCATAGCGGCCCGCGAATCCCCACCGCAGCGGGGGGATTACGGAAAATTACGGATCGCCCGGCGGAGCCTCACCGATGGGCACAGCGCCCGGCGCGGCGACTATGTAGCCATGACGACGGACCGGAACGGCGCGGCGCCGAGCAGCGAGGCTGACGTGGTGCTGCGCGACGGGTCGACCGTCCATGTGCGGCGGGTCGGGCACGAGGACCTGGACTCGCTGCGCGCGTTCCTCGAGAGCCTGTCACCCGAGGCGCGCCGGCTCCGCTTCTTCACCGCCGGGGCGGACGTCAGCGGGGCCGCACGCTGGGCCGCCGCGGTCGGCGACCGGGACGGGGTCGGGGTGCTCGCGACCGTGGGCGATCCCGCCCACGTGGTCGGTCACGCCGACTACGAGCGCGTTGACGGCGACCGCGCGGAGATCGCGTTCGAGGTTGCCGACGCGCTGCGCGGACACGGGCTCGCAACGATCCTGATGGCGCACCTGGCGAGCGCCGCCCGCGCGGCCGGCATCTCGATCTTCGTCGCGGAGGTGCTGCCGGAGAACCGGCGCATGCTCGACGTCTTCCGCGAGTCCGGCTTTCCGATGCGGATGGTGCAGTCACCGTCGGGGCTCGCCGTCGAGCTGACAACGGACCTGTCCGAGGCGGCGCTGCTGCGCTACCTCGAGCGCGAGCGGATTGCCTCGGCGGCCGCCGTGCGGCACTTCCTCGAGCCCGAGTCCGTGGCTGTGGTCGGCGCCTCGACGCGTCAGGGGAGCGTGGGCCGCCAGGTGCTGGACTCGATCATCCGCTCCGGGTTCGACGGGCCCCTCTACCCGGTCAACCCGCGGCACCGGCGAATGCGCGGCATGAAGGCCTACAGCTCGGTCACCGAGCTCCCGGGCCCTGTCGAGCTGGCCATCGTCGCCACCCCCGCGGCCACGGTCCCGGCCGTCGCCCGCGAGTGCGCCCTGGCGGGCGTCAGCGCGCTGCTCGTCCTCTCGGGCGGCTTCGCGGAGGACGGCGAGGAGGGCACGCGCCGGCAGGAGGAGCTGGTGGCCGCCTGCCGCGCCGGCGGAATGCGGCTGATCGGCCCCAACTGCCTCGGCCTGACGTCGGCGCGCCGCCCGCTCGACGCGACCTTCTCGCGCCAGTCAGCGCCGCCCGGCCGCGTCGGCCTGCTCTCGCAGAGCGGTGGCGTGGGGCTCGCGCTGATCGAGCGCTGCGCACACCTCGGCCTCGGGCTCTCGTCATTCGTGTCGATCGGGAACCGGGCGGACATCTCGGCGAACGACGTGCTCGAGTACTGGGAGGACGACGACACGACGGACGCGGTCCTGCTCTACCTCGAGTCGTTCGGGAACCCGCGCAACTTCGCCCGTGTGGCCCGCCGGCTCGCGCGGACCAAGCCGATCGCCGCGGTGCGCGCGGGTCGCTCGCAGGCGGGCGCCCGCGCGGCGGCCTCGCACACCGGCGCCGCCGTGGCCGCCTCGGACGCCGGAGCCGAGGCGCTGTTCCGGCAGGCCGGGATCATCCGTGCGGAGACGCTCGGCGAGCTCTTCGACCTCGGCACCCTGCTCGCCACCCAGCCGCTCCCGCGCGGCGGCCGGGTCGCGATCGTCACCAACGCCGGGGGGCCGGCGATCCTCTGCGCGGACGCCTGCCTGGCCGGCGGCCTCGAGGTGCCGGAGCTCACGGCCGCGCTCCGCGGCCGGCTGGCCGAGATCGCCCCACCGCACGCGTCCACCGCCAACCCGGTCGACCTGCTCGCCGCAGCCACCGGACCCGACCTGCGCCGCGCGGCCGAGCTGCTCGCCGACTCTGGTGAGGTCGACGCCGTCATCGCCCTCTTCACGCCCGCCCTCGCGACCGGGGTCGAGGAGGTGCGGCGTGAGCTCGCCCCGCTCGCGCGCGAGTCACGCCTCCCGCTGCTCGCGGTGCTCTTCGGCGCCGCGGCGACCGACGGCAACCGCGGCCCGGCTGAGTTCGCCTACCCGGAGAGCGCTGCGCGCGCGCTGGCGCGGGTCGCGGAGTACGTCCGCTGGCGCGAACAGCCGCCGGGCACCCTGCCCGTGCATCCCGACGTGGACCGGAGCCGCGCCGCCGAGCTGCTGGCGGGTGCGGTGGCGGACGGGCCGCGCTGGCTCGAATCGCCCGAGGTGGAGAGCCTGCTCGGCGCCTGGGGGATTCCGCTGGTCGATTCTCACTTCGCCCGCGGTCCCGTCACGGCGGGGCGCGCCGCCGCCGACCTCGGCGGCAAGGTCGTGCTGAAGGCGAGCGCCTCGGGGCTCGTCCACAAGACGGAGGAGGGAGCGGTCGAGCTCGGTCTCGAAGGCGAGCGGGCCGTCCGCGAGGCGGCCGAGCGCATGGGCCGCCGGCTCCGGCGGGCGGGCTTTCAGCCCGGGGGATTCGTCGTGCAGCGCCAGGCGGAGGGCGGTGTGGAGATGCTGTGCGGCATCGCCTCGGACCCCGCGCTCGGCGCGCTCGTGGTCTGCGGGGCGGGCGGCACACTGGCCGACCTGCTGGGCGACGTCCAGATCCGCCTGGCGCCGGTCACCGACGCGGAGGCCGCCAGGATGGTCGACCGGCTTCGGGTCAGGCGCATGCTCGACGGCTACCGCGGCTCCGCGCGCGCTGACGCCGGCGCCCTCCAGGACATCATCACGCGGCTCGGCAGGCTGGCAGAGGCTCACCCGGAGGTGGTGGAGCTCGACTGCAACCCGGTCCTCGTCGGGCCGGCCGGGGCGACGGTGCTCGACGCGCGAGTGCGGGTGGCCCCGCCGAGCCCGCCCGCGCCCTGGCCCGGGGTGACCGCGGAGGCGCCGGCGGCGCTCCCGCCCGCCGCTTCACATACCCTCGGCGCATGACGGATCAGGGAGATCGCGGGCCCGTTCTGATCGGCTTCGACGGGCTCGACGACGCGGAGGCCGCGATTCGCGGCGCCGGGGCCCTGCTGGCGCCCCGGCCGGCGATCGTGGCGCACGTCTGGGAGTCGCTCGCGACGCTGCTCCTCCGCGCGGACACGGACTCCCTGACCGGCACGATGAAGGAGGCCTCGGCCGAGTTCGACGCCGGCGAGGCGGTGCGCGCGGAGGAGGTGACGACCACCGGCGTGAGGCTCGCCACCGAGGCCGGCTTCGACGCCAGAGGCGTGGTGGCGCGGGGCAAGCCGAAGGCATGGCCGACTCTGATCGCCCTCGCGGACGAGCACGACGCCGCGGCGATCGTCGTCGGGTCGGAGGGGCTGGGCACCGTCAAGTCCGCGCTGCTCGGAAGCGTGTCGTCGGGGCTGGTCCACCACAGCAGGCGGCCGGTCCTGATCGTCCCCCGCGACGCGGCCGAGCCCGGTGCCGGCCCGGTGATCCTCGCCTACGACGGCTCCGACGAGTCGCGGCGCGGGATCGAGGCGGCGGCAGGGCTCTTCGCCGCGCGCGAGGCGATCGTCTCCACCGTCTGGGTCCCCTACGAGACGGTGGCCTCGATGGGCGACATCGGGATGCCCGCCGCGGTGGCGGTGGCGGGCGCCAGGGAGATCGACTCGGAGCTGGCGGAGAAGGCCGCTCAGACCGCGGAGGAGGGCGCCGCGATCGCGCGCGAGGCGGGCATGGACGCGAGCGCGGAGCCGCTGCGGGAGCTCGGGAATACGTCCGGGACGCTGATCGACAGCGCACGCGAGCACGAGGCCGCCGCGATCGTGGTCGGGTCGCACGGCCGCGGGACCATGGGCGTCGCGCTGCTCGGCAGCGTGGCGATGGGACTGGTGCATCACTGCCCGGTGCCGCTGCTCGTGGTGCCCTGCCGCTAGGCGGGCTTCAGCGGGCGCAGCTCGACGCTTCTCGCGAGGCGCTCGACGTCCTGCCTCGTCCCGCTGCCGAGTCCGCGCCGGGTCGCGTTCAGCGCGCCGGCGGCCGCTCCCAGCCGGAGCGCCTCCGCCACGGGCCGCCCGCGTGCGAGGGATGCCACGATCGCGGCGAACATCGAGTCGCCCGGGCCACGGTGCTCGAGCGGCTCGAAGACCGGCCCGACCACCTCGAACAGGCCGTCGTCGAGGAGCGCCAGAGCCGGAAGCGGGCCGCGCGACACGAGCACCTGACGTGCGCCGTTCACGCGCAGCCGCTCGATCGCCCGGACCATGCCGGCCGTGTCCGCGGGCAGGCCGCCCACATGCGTGCCCAGCTCGCGCTCGCTCAGGTGGAGCAGGTCCAGTCCGCCCTCGACGGCCGCCCTGAGCGCTTCGCCCGACAGGTCGGCCGCCACGATGCACCCGTTCCGGGTCAGGTCGCGGGCGAGGCGGCGGTAGAAGTCGCCGCTCACGAGGCCCGGTGAGCGCGGGCCGGTCAGCGCCGCCACGCCGCAGTCGAGGGACGCGCTGAGCATCGCGGCGAAGAGGGCGTCGGCCTCGTGGCGAGACAGTCGCGGACTGCTCGTCTCGGCGATCGTGACGAGGCCCTCGTTCCCGCGCCGGTCGTGCACGTACGACCCGTTCGGGGCGCGGGTCTCCACCGCGTCGAGGACCAGCCCCGCCTCCTCGAGGAGCGTGCCCAGCACGGTGCCGGTCTCACCTCCGAGCGGAGCGCAGAAGCCCACCTCCACGCCGAGGCCGCGAAGCATGCGCGCGACCCAGAAGCCCTGACCGCCGGCGTGGAGGTGCAGCTCGGGCTCCTCCGCTCCACGTTCGAGCGTGACCGTGAGGATCGGCGACGGCGCGAGCAGCGCCACCTCGACCGGCGGCGGGGGAGTCATATGCGTGGAAGATCCTCTAGCCATCGTCCTCGCGTGCTTCCGCGGCCGCTCGCGCGTCACCCAGGACCGCCAGCAGCCGGTCGCGGAAGAACGGCGCGCAGGCCACTGTGGACTCCGCGCCCGGCCCGAATGTTGCGCCCTTGTCATCGAAGACGCCGCCGCCCGCCTCCCGGACGAGCAGCACCCCCGCGCTGACGTCCCACGGGCGGTTCGACAGCGCGACGGTCCCGGACATGCGACCGGCCGCCAGCCAGGCCAGGTCGAGCGCGACCGACCCGTGCAGCCGCAGGCGCAGCGATCGCCGCGCCAGCTCCTCCATCACCGCGAAGCGCAGCTCGTTGGAGGCCTGGTGCTTGCCCCCGAACGCGAAGTCCGAGAGGGCGACGAGTGGATCGCCGACCTCCCGGGGCGCCACCCGTACCGGCACGCCGTTCAGGAACGCGCCCGCTCCCTCCGTTGCGACGTAGCGCTCGCCCAAGAGCGGCGCGTCGACCACCCCGATGACGGGCCGGCCGCCCCTGAGCAGGGCCAGGGAGACCGCGCACAGCGGGCTGCCGTCCGCGTAGTTGGACGTTCCGTCGATCGGGTCGAGCACCCAGAGCGCCTCCGAGGCGATGCTCCCGCCGCCCTCCTCCTCTCCGAGGAATGGGATCCCGGGCGCGCTCTCCTGGAGCAGCTCGCGCACGATGCGCTCGATCTCGACGTCGACGACCGTCGCGAACCCGTAGTCGCCCTTGTCGATCAGCGCGTGCACGTGGCCGCGGCCGCGCACGAGCGCGCCTGCCGCGGCCTCGATGGCGCGCTCCGCCGCGAGCAGCAGCCGCGGGAGCTCGTCCGGAAGCGGCGCTCTCACATCCGTCAGAGGGCCGTCGGATAGGTCTCGGGCGGCTCGCCGCGCTGCCAGGTCAGCGTGCGCTCGAGCGGCTCCACGGCGCGTGTGCTGTCGATGTGCACGACCGCGTCGAACTGGCCCGTGAGGCTGGCGCCGAAGTAGTGGCTCGCGCGCTCGGTCTCGGGACGGTAGATCACCCCGATCGCACGCTCGAGCCGCGGCTCCTCGAGCATCGCCGCCTCGCGCGTGCCGAGCGGCAGCCAGAACGCGGGGAGCTGGAGCTCGTGGAAGAGCGCCTCGTACGACCCCGGCAGCGCGGGATTCACGCGCCTGCGCTCGACGGGGGCGTCCCAATCCGACGCGGCGCTGACCGTGCCGTCATAGGTCGTGAAGCCGACGAGCCGGACCGCGCTGCCGTGGCGCTCGCGCGCGAGCTGCCCGAGGTTGAGCTCGCCCCGGCGGCCCATCTCGGTGCTGCGGGCGTCGCCGACGTGCGAGTTGTGCGCCCAGACCACGACCCGCGCCTCGCCGTCGCGGCGGTCGAGGTGGGCCAGGAGCCGGTCGAGCGTGTCGGCCATGTGGCGGTCACGCAGGTTCCAGGACGCCGCCGCCCCGTCGAACATCGAGCGGTAGTACTCCTCCGCGTCCAGGACGAGCCGCGCGTTCTCCTCGGCATAGAACTGCTCGTCCTCGGCGGCGACCCCGTCGCGCCGGAGGTAGTCGCCGGAGCTGCGCTGAAGCTCGAGGAGCTGGCGGACGACCCCCTGGCGGCACGGCTCGGACACGCCGCGCGCGACCGCGTGGCCGTAGGCCTGACTCTCCTCGAAACGGTCGAAGCAGCCGAAGCGGCTCCGCGCCCGCTCGGCGGCGGGCGGGTCCACCTCGGCGAGGTAGGCGATCACGGCCTCGATGGAGCGGAAGAGGCTGTACAGGTCGAGCCCGTAGAAGCCGGCCGGGTGTTCCGCGCGCTCGTTGTGGGCACGGAGCCAGCCGATCAGGTCGAGCACGTCCGCGTTCCGCCACATCCAGGTCGGGAACCGCTTGAAGCCGGCGAGCGCGCGCTCGGCGTCCGGGTCGTCGCCGCCGCCGTGGACCCAGCGGTTGGCGCGGTAGGCGTCCGGCCAGTCGGCCTCGACGGCGATCGCGCTGAAGCCGTGCTCCTCGATCAGGCGCTTCGTGATCACCGCGCGCTGGCGGTAGAACTCGTGGGTGCCGTGGGTGGACTCGCCCAGCAGCACGACCCGGGCGCCGGCCACGAGCCGCAGCAGCTCGTCGTGGTCCCCGGGCGCTCCGGTCAGCGGGCGCGCCTGGCCCCTGATAGCCGCGTGCAGCGCGTCCATGACGTCACCATGCTGGACTCCGGGGCCCGCGCGGACATCAGTAGTAAGCCGCCACGGCGGCGGGCAGAGCACCGAGGTGCGGGGACCGGCGCGCCCCTAGCGTCGATGTGGATGACGGCCGAGCTCGAGAGGGCGCATGCCTTCGCGCGCGACCGCGGAGTCACGCGGCCGCTCTATGCGCTGGTTCGCGTGCTGCTCACCCCCTTCCTTCGCATCTGGTTCCGGCTGCGCGTGAGCGGCGCCGAGCACGTGCCGGCGGAGGGCGCGGCGATCGTGGTGGCCAATCACAAGAGCTTCCTCGACACCTTCTTCCTCGCGATCGGCACGCGCCGGCACCTCCGCTACATGGCCAAGGCGGAGCTGTTCCGCGGCCCGGCCGGGTGGCTGCTGCCGAGGCTCGGCGCGTTTCCGGTGCGGCGCGGCCAGGCCGACTCGGACGCGATGGAGACCGCGGCGGCGATCCTCGGCCACGGCGGCCTCGTGGCGATCTTCCCGGAGGGCACGCGCGTCGACGAGCCGGACGCGCTCGGCGCGCCGCGGCACGGTGCCGGGCACCTGGCCCTGGCCACGGGCGCGCCGATCGTGCCGGCCGCCGTCAGCGGGACCGCACACCTGTGGCTCGGGCCGCTGCCCAAGCCCAGGCGGGTGCGCGTCACCTTCCTCGAGCCGGTGGAGGCGTCCGCGCTGGCCGGTTCCCCCGACGCGGTGCACGTGCTCGTGGACGACGAGGTCTGGCCGGCCGTCCGGAGCGAGTACGGCCGGCTCAGCGCCGCCGGCGGCGCCCTGTTCGCAGGGCTGGCCGCGGCCGGCCTCGTGGCGCGCCGCCAGACGCGCGAGCCGCGCCTGATCGGGCGGCTCGAGCCGGGCCGGGTGCGCAAGCGACGGCGACGGCGGGCACGCATGCGGCGGATCCGCGGCGTCCTGCCGGGAGGCCGGCGCTGACGTGCCCGCTCCCGCGGTCAGAGCCGTCCTGCTGGACCTGGACGGCGTCCTGTACGTCGGCGAGCAGCCCCTGCCCGGGGCCGTCGCCGCGGTCGAGCGGCTCCGCTCCGACGGGTACATCCTGCGCTTCGTGACGAACACGACGGTGAGGTCGCGCGCGGCCACGCTCGAGAAGCTCAGGCGAATCGGCATCGCGGTGGACGACCGGGAGCTCGTGACCCCCGCCGGCCTCGCGGTCCGGCATTGCCGCGAGCGCGGTCACGAGCGCGTGGCGCTCGTGATGAACGAGGAGGTCAAGCGCGACTTCGAGCAGCTCGAGGCGGTCGGCCGGCGCGCCGACGCCGTGATCGTCGGCGATCTGGGCGACGCCTTCTCCTACGAGGTCCTGAACGACGCGTTCCGGCTCCTCATGGACGGCGCCGAGCTCGTGGCGCTTCAGAAGAACCGCTACTGGCTGACGGAGGATGGCCTGTCGCTCGACGTGGGAGCGTTCGTGGCCGCGCTCGAGTACGCGAGCGGCCGCCGGGCATACGTGGTCGGCAAGCCGGCGCCCGCCTTCTTCGAGCAGAGTCTCGAGGATGCCGGCGTCCCCGCATCGGAGGCGGCCATGGTCGGCGACGACGTGGAGACCGACGTGGGCGGCGCGATGTCCGCCGGGCTGTCGGGCTATCTCGTGCGGACCGGCAAGTTCCGCGAGGACGCGCTCAACGCCTCGCACGTGCTGCCGACCGCCGTGCTCGCCTCGATCACCGACCTGCCCGCGGCGCTGCGAGGCGGCTGACGAACCCCTGCGATGGCGACGCTGCTCGACAGGCGGCTCGTGTTCGTCACGGGCAAGGGGGGCGTGGGCAAGACCGTCGTCGCGGCGGCGCTGGGGCTGCTCGCGGCGCGCGCCGGGCGCCGTGCCGTGGTCTGCGAGCTGAGCGGGCAGCAGCGGCTGGCCGGGGTGCTCCCCGGGCACGGCGGCGGAGGGCCCGACCTGATCTCGATCGACGCCGAGACGGCCCGCCGCGACTGGCTGCGCCGCGAGCTGCGCTCGGGGGCGCTCGCGGGGATCCTCGGCCGGAGCCGTGCGTTCGACCTGCTCACGGCGGCGGCGCCGGGCCTGTCGGAGCTCCTGACGATCGGAAAGGTGTGGGACCTCGTGGACGGCGGAGAGCCCGGGCGCGCCGCCTACGAGCTGGCGATCGTGGACGGGCCCTCGACCGGCCAGGCGCTCGCCCTGCTCGAGGCGCCGCACACGTACGCCGGCGTCGCGCGCGCCGGGCCCGTCCACAGCCGCTCGCTGCTGATCGAGGACTTCCTCGTGGATCGGGCGCGGACGGCGGTGGTCGCGGTCGCGCTTCCGGAGGAGATGCCGGTCAACGAGACCATCCAGCTCGCGGCGAGCCTGGCCTCCCTCGGCGCGTCGCTCGAGCTCGTGGCGCTGAACGGAATGCTGCCGCGCCGCTACCGCGAGGAGGAGGCCGCGCTGATGCGCGGCCTCGAGGAGTCGCTGCCGGGCGGCGAGCGCGCCGCGGTGCGGGTCGCGCTCGCGGGACACGAGCGCTCGCGCGACCAGCATCGAGAGGCGAAACGCCTGCGCGCGGGTGTCGCCGCTCGAGTGGCGACGCTGCCGTTCCTGTTCGAGCCCGAGCTGCGGATGGCGGAGCTCGAGGTCCTCGCCGACCGGCTCGCGGAGGCGGCCGCGTGATCGAGCGGGTCCTCGACGGGCGGACGGTCTGCATCTGCGCGGGCTCCGGAGGCGTCGGGAAGACGACCACGGCCGCGGCGATCGGCCTCGGCATGGCCGCGCGCGGGCGCAGGGTGGCCGTCCTCACGATCGATCCCGCGCGTCGGCTGGCCGACGCGCTCGGGCTGACAGAGCTCGGCAACGAGGCGCGCCTGGTCGACGCCGGCGCGGAGGGCGAGCTCTGGGCGCTGACGCTCGACGCCAAGCGAACCTTCGACGAGCTCGTCGAGCTGCACGCCCCGGATGCGGCGACGCGCGACGCCGTGCTCGGCAACCGGATCTACCAGGAGCTGTCGCGCGCCGTCGCGGGCTCGCAGGAGTACATGGCGATGGAGAAGCTCTACGACCTGCACCACGAGGGCGGCTTCGACCTGCTGGTGCTCGACACGCCGCCCACGCGCAGCGCGCTCGACTTCCTGGACGCCCCCGCCGATCTCACCGCGTTCATCGACTCGCGCACGTTTCGGGTCCTCACCGCGCCGACCCGCTTCGGGATGAGGCTGTTCGGCCGCGGCGGCGGCCTCGCGCTGTCCGCGCTCGAACGGGCGACCGGCGTGCGCCTGCTCCAGGACCTGTCCGAGTTCTTCACCAGCTTCGGCACGATGTCGGAGGGCTTCCGCCGGCGCGCGGACGCCGTCGACCGCCTGCTCGCCGGGGACGACACCTCGTTCGTCCTGGTCACGGCTCCGCGGCGCGACGCCGTGGAGGAGGCGATCTTCTTCCGCGAGCGGCTCGACGAGGCGGGCATGCCGTTCGGCGGCGTGGTCGCCAACCGGGTCCACGCGATTCCGGCCGAGGCCACGGCCGCCGGGCTCGCGGGGCCGCTGGGCGAGGAGCTGGCGCGCAGGGTGGAGGCCGACCTCGGCGACCAGCGCAGGCTCTCCGAGCGGGACCGGCGCACGCTCGCGGCGCTCCGGCGGCTCCTGAGCGGGCGGCCCATGATCCAGATCCCCGAGCTCGACCGCGACGTCCACGACCTCGACGGCCTCCGCGCGCTCGAGCCCCACCTCTTCGGCGGCGCGGCGTGATCACCGACCGGTCCTCCCAGCCGGGCCCCGATCCCGAGGAGGCGCTCGAGCTCCTGCTCCGGGATCTCGGGACCTCGCGCGGCGGCCTGGCGTCGCGCGAGGCGGCGCGGCGGCTGGAGCAGCACGGCCCCAACGCGATCGAGCGGCGCGAGGAGGCGAGCCGCGTGCGCGAGCTGGCCGTTCAGTTCACCCACCCGCTCGCACTCCTGCTCTGGGCGGCGTCCCTGCTGGCGGTCATCGGGGGCCTCGTGCCGCTCGCCATCGCGATCGTCGCCGTGATCGTCCTGAACGCCGTCTTCGCGTTCGCCCAGGAACTGCAGGCGGAGCGCGCCACGGAGGCGCTCCAGGAGTTCCTCCCACCCCACGCGCGCGTCCGGCGCGGCGGCGAGGTCACCGAGATCGCCGCCACCGAGCTCGTGCCGGGCGACCTGGTGCTGATCTCTGAGGGCGACCGGCTCTCGGCCGACGCGCGGCTGGTGGACGGCGCCGTCGAGGTGGACATGTCGCCGCTCACCGGGGAGTCCCAGCCGGTCGCCCGGACGTCGGTCCGCTCGCGCAGCGCCGATGCGGTGCTCGAGGCGGACGACCTCGTGTTCGGCGGGACCCTCTGCACGGCCGGCGAGGCCGAGGGCGTGGTCTACGCGACCGGCATGGGCACGCAGCTCGGGCGGATCGCCGCCCTCTCCCAGCGCGTCGAAAGGGAGCTGAGCCCGCTCCAGGTCCAGGTGAACCGGGCCGCCCGGCTGATCGCCGCGGTCGCGGTGCTCGCCGGGATCGTGTTCCTGCTCATCGGGACGCTCGTCGCCGGCCTGCCGCTGAACGACGCGCTCATCTTCGCGATCGGCCTGCTGGTTGCGAACGTGCCCGAGGGGCTGCTGCCCATCATCACGCTCGCCCTTGCAGTCGGGGTGCGGCGCATGGCGCGCCGGCGCGCGCTCGTCAAGCGCCTGACCGCCGTGGAGACGCTCGGCTCGACCGACGTGATCTGCACGGACAAGACCGGGACGCTGACGGAGGGACGCATGTCGGTCAGGTTCCTGTGGGCCGACGGGCGCGAGCTCGAGCCCGGCGGGACCGAGGCTCCCGGCGAGCCGTTCTCCGGGCTGCTGCGCACGGCCGTTCGCTGCAACAACGCCCGCGCGAGGCGGGCCGCTGACGGCTGGGAGCGCGGCGGCGACCCGAGCGAGAGCGCGCTGCTGCTCGCCGCGGCCGCCCTCGGCGAGGACGCCGAGGCCGCGCAGTCGGAGCGCGACGACCGCCGCGAGCGGCTCTACCACTTCGACGCGCGCCTCAAGCGGATGACCACTCTGGACCGCGAGCCGGGCGGCTCGCGGTGGTATCACGCGAAGGGGGCTCCGCTCGAGCTGCTCGAGCGCTGCGCGCAGGTCCGCGGCGCCGGCGGGGACCGCCCGCTCGGGCCGGACGACCGCCGAGCGGTGCAGGACGCGTTCGAGCGCTACGCCTCCCAGGGACTGCGCGTGCTCGGCTTCGCCGAGCGCCGCGTGACCGACGGGGAGGTGACCGCGGAGCGCGACGCCGCCGAGTCGCAGCTCGTGTTCGTGGGCCTCGCCGCGCTCGAGGACCCGCCGCGGCCGGGCGTGGCCGACGCCGTCGAGAGCTGCCACCGCGCGGGGATCAGGATCGTCGTGGTCACCGGCGACCACGCGCTCACCGCGGAGGCGATCGCCCGCCGCGTGGGGATCGTGGACGGCGCCGGCACGGTGGTCACCGGCCCGGAGCTCGACGCGCTCCCGGAGGCCGACCTTGACGCCCTGCTGCGCGACGCGCCGCAGCTGATCGTCGCGCGGAGCAACCCCGAGACGAAGCTCCACGTGGTGGACGCCCTGCGCGCGGCGGGTCACACGGTGGCGATGACGGGCGACGGCGTCAACGACGCCCCCGCGCTGCGCCGGGCCGACATCGGCGTGGCGATGGGCGCGTCCGGCACCGACGTGGCTCGCGAGGCGGCGACCATGGTGCTCACGGACGACAGCTTCGCCTCGATCGTCGCGGCGGTCGAGGAGGGCCGCGTGGTCTACGACAACATCCGGAAGTTCGTCACCTACATCTTCGCCCACGCGACCCCGGAGGTCGTGCCGTTCCTGCTCTTCGCCCTGTCCGGCGGCGCGATCCCGCTGCCGCTCACGGCGCTCCAGATCCTCGCGATCGATCTCGGCACGGAGACGCTGCCGGCGCTCGCCCTTGGGAGGGAGCCGGCGGAGCCTGGGATCATGAGCCGCCGCCCGCGCGCTCGGGAGCGAGGCATCATCGACGGGCCCATGCTCAGGCGCGCATGGCTCTGGCTGGGCCTGCTCGAGGCCCTGCTCGTCACCGGGGGCTTCCTGTACGTCCTCCTGTCGGCGGGATGGTCGCCCGGCGACGACGTCGGCGCCGGGACGGCGCTTCACTCGGACTACCTGGCGGCGACCGCCATGACGTTCGCCGGGATCACCGCCTGCCAGGTCGGGACGGCGTTCGCCGCCCGGACGAGCAGCGCGTCGCTGCGGTCGATCGGCGTGCTGTCGAACCCGCTGCTGCTCTGGGGCATCGCGTTCGAGCTGGCGTTCGCGGCCGCGATCGTCTACCTGCCCCCGCTCCAGGACCTCTTCCACACGGCCGCGCTCGGCGTCCCCGAGCTGGTCATCCTCACCACGTTCCCGTTCATCGTCTGGGGCTCCGACGAGCTGCGGAGGGCGTGGCTGCGCCGATCCGGTGAAACCCCCGGCCCCGACCCCGACCAAGGAGGCACGACATGACGATCGTCTGGTTCGTCATCTGGCTGATCGCCGACAACGTGGGCGGGAGCGAGCCGCTCCACGCGGATCCCGTCAACGCCTGGCTCGCGACCCTGATCCTCGCCGTTGCGCTCGATCTGTCGCGCGCCGGCGGGCTGCCGCAGCGCGGCGAGGTCAGCTGAGCTCGTCGGACCCGGCGAGACCCGTCGCGCCCGGATCGAACTCGACCGAGCGCGGCACGACGATCACGGGGCACGCCGCGGAGCGCAGCAGGGGCGCGGACACGCTGCCCGTGAGCACCCGGTGAAGCGGCCCGTAGCCGCGCGAGCCGAGCACCAGCAGGTCCACGTCGCCCTTCGACTCGGCCTCGAGGGCCGGGAGCGGCTCGAGGTCCGGCGTCCGGCCCTCCGGCTCCAGGCGCTCCGACACGCTCGCGACCGCCTGCGCGACCCTGCGCTCGGCGGCGGCGCGCTGCTCCGCGACGATCTCCTGGAGGAGCGGCGTGGCCGTGGGCCAGGGCGTGGGCGGCTGCGCGGCGCACACGATCCGGAGCCGGGCGCCGGCCGCCGCGGCCACTCGGGCGCCGTGCTGGAGCGCGGACCAGGACTCGGGCTCGCCGTCGAACCCGACGCACACCACACGCAGCTCGGCCGGCCCGGCCTCGGAGTAGCCGCGCGGCGGCACCGCCACCGGACAGGGGGCGCCCTGCACGAGCCGCTCGCCGACGCTGCCCGCGAGCAGCCGGCCGACCGTCCCGCGCCTGTGCGAGCCGACCACGACGACCTCGGGCCGGAGCTCCTCGGCGAGCTCGTAGAGGCCGGCCGCCGGGGACGCCGCCCGAACGACACGGGCCTCGTGCTCCCCGGGAACGGCGGCGAGACCCTCGGCGGCCGCGGCGGCGGAGTCATCGTCGTCCTCCGGAACGACCCTGGCGAGGACCAGCGGCGCGCCGATCGCCGCCGCAAGCGCGGTGCCGAGCGCAAGGGCGTCCGCCGTCGTCGGATCGTCGTCGTGCCCGACCACGACCGGTCGAGTGTCGTCGCTCATGCGCCGAGGCTAACGCGGCGACACGTAAGCTGCGCGGCCGTGTGGGACACGATCCTCATCGGCTATGACGGCAGCGACGAGGGCGCCGACGCGCTGGCGCTCGCGCGCGTGCTGGCCGGCGGCGGGCGGGCACGGCTGCTCGCGGCCTGCGTCGCGCCGCTCCCGCACCTGGCCCGTGACCGTCCGGGGCTTCGTGAGCGGCTGGAGGAGCAGGCGGAGCAGACGCTCGCGGAGCTCGCCGGCGAGGACGTCGACACGCGCGCGATCGTGGCCGGCTCGCCGGGGCGCGGCCTGTTCGAGCTCGCGGAGGCCGAGTCGGCGAACCTGCTCGTGGTCGGCTCCTCGCACCGCGCCGGGCTCGGCGCCGTGCTGGCCGGAAGCGTGGGCCGCGCGTTGCTGCACGGGGCGCCCTGCGAGGTGGCCGTGGCCCCGCGCGGCTACCGCGACGGCGGCGCCGACAGGCTGCGGGTGATCGGGGTCGGCTACAACGGCACTCCCGAGTCGGAGGCCGCGCTGGACCGCGCCATCGAGCTCGCCCTGGACGCCGAGGCGACCATGCGGGTCATGACCGTGATCCCCTCCGCCGTCGGACCCGACCGCACCGTCGGCTCCGGACGGGTCTCGCGCGAGCCCACGCGGCGCGACGTCATGCAGCAGGAGCTCCACGCGGCGGTCGACCGCTGCCCCCCGGAGGTCCGCGCGCTGCCCCAGGCGCTGACCGGCAACCCGTTGAGCCAGCTGATCGCCGGCGCCCAGCAGGGCGTGGACGTGCTCGTCCTCGGCTCTCGTGGCTACGGGTCCATCATGGGCGTCATGCTCGGCTCGGTCACCGAGGAGATCGTGCGCCGCGCCCCGTGTCCGGTGCTGGTCTTCCCGCGCGCGCGGCCGGGCTCCCAGAACGCCTGACTCCGACTGCGGGTTTTCCGCGGCGAGCCCGCGGACGGGCCCCGATGGCCGGGCGCCCGGTCGCGCCTACGGTCCCCCTGGAAACGAACAGGAGGAAGAGAAAAGTGTCAGTTCGCGTCGCAATCAACGGCTTCGGCCGCGTCGGGAGAGCCTTCCTGCGGTCTGCTCACGAGAGCGGCGCGGCGATCGAGGTCGCCGCGATCAACGACGTCGCGGAACCGGCCACCCTGGCGGCGCTGCTGAAGCACGACTCCGTCTACGGCCGCTTCCCCGGCGACGTGGGCCACTCCGAGGACGCGCTCGAGATCGACGGCGTGGAGATTCCGGTCTTCTCGGCGGCCGACCCCGAGCGGCTCCCGTGGGACGAGCTCGGCGTCGAGGTCGCGATCGAGTCCACCGGGCGCTTCCGCACGCGCGACGGCGCGGGGAAGCACCTGCGGGCGGGCGCTCGCAAGGTGATCATCTCGGCCCCCTCCAAGGGCAGCGAGCCGGTCGACGCCGATCTCGTGCTGGGCGTGAACTTCGACGAGGTGTACGACGCGGACCGCCACCACATCGTCACCAACGCGTCGTGCACGACGAACTGCCTGGCGCCGGTCGCCAAGGTGCTGCACGAGGCCGTCGGCATCCGGCACGGGCTGATGACCACGGTCCACGCCTACACGGCCGACCAGAACCTGCTCGACGGGCCGCACAAGGACCTTCGCCGGGCGCGGGCCGGCGCGATCAACATCGTGCCGACCTCGACCGGCGCCGCCAAGGCCGTCGGCCGCGTGATCCCCGAGCTCCAGGGCCGCCTCCACGGCTACGCGGTCCGCGTCCCGCTCCCGACCGGCTCGCTCGTGGACCTCACGGTCGAGGCCGAGCGCGAGACGAGCGTCGACGAGGTGAACGCCGCGTTCCGCGACCGGGCGGACAGCGGGCCCCTGGAGGGCATCCTCGAGTACAGCGAGGAGCCGCTCGTGGCCACCGACATCGTCGGCTCTTCCTACTCGTCCGTGTTCGACGCGCCGCTCACGAGCGTCGTGGACGGCACGCAGGTCAAGGTGGTGGCCTGGTACGACAACGAGTGGGGCTACTCCACGCGGCTCGTGGAGCTCGCGGAGCGGGTCATGCTGCCGGTCGGAGCGGCTTCCTAGAGAGGACCGGGGCGTGTACCGCAACGTCATCGTCGCCTTCGACGGGACCGACGAGGCCCGCGACGCGGTCGCGCTGGCGGGCCTCCTGAGGGACCCGGACGGGGTGGTCACGGAGCTGCGCGCGCCGCCCGGCGGCCCGAAGGCGCTCGCCGCCCTGGTGCGCGAGTCCGGGGCCGACCTGTTCGTGCTCGGCTCCTCGAGCAATGCCGACCCAGGGACGATCCTGACCGGCCCGGTGGGCCGCGGGCTGCTGTTCGGCTGCCACTGCCCGGTCGCGGTGGCGCCGCGCGGCTTCCGCCACGTGGCCGTGCGTCCGCGGTTGGTGGCCGTCGCGTTCGAAGACGCTGAGCAGGCCTCGCACGGCGTCCAGGAGGGAGCACCGCTCGCACAGGGGCTCGGCGCCGACATGCGGCTGCTCTGCCTCGTGCCGCCGCTCGCCTCGTGGGCGCTCCACGCCGGCGTCGAGGCCGGCTACGGGCATGCCGACGTGGAGCGCCACCACCAGGACGCGTACGCGCACGTGCTCGACCATGCGCTGGCCGCCGTGCCGCGCGGCGTGGAGGCCGAGGGGCGTCTCGTGCCCGGCACGCGCGGGACCGCCCTTCTCGACGAGCTGCGCAAGGGCGTGGACCTGCTGGTCATGGCCTCGCCGGGAGCTCGGCCGGTGCCCGGCGTGCGCCCGGGCGCAGCGGCGCTCGCGGTGATCCGCTCCGCGCCCTGCCCGGTCCTGCTCACGACCACCGGCGTCCGGCACACCCATCCGGGGGCGTCCTTCGCGGCGGCCGGCTAGCCGCCCACGCTCGCCGCCGCCAGCGCCACGAGGCAGACGGCGAGCATGCCGATCACGACCACCAGCCCCGCTGTGGCGAGCCTCCCGTTCGCCTGCTCGCCCATGAGATCCCCGTCGCGGGCGATGCCGGTGACGAACACGAGCAGCGGGAGCAGCAGCACGGCGTTGAGCGCCTGGGTCAGGAAGAGAATCGGCACCAGCTCGACCCCGGGGGTCAGCACGAGCGCCACCGCCACGACCACCACGGCGAGGTAGGTGGTGTAGAAGAGGGGGGCCTCGCGGAAGCTGTCGTCGATCGCGGCCTCGCGCCCGGCCACCTCGCTCACTGAGTAGGCGGTCGACAACGGGAGGATCGAAGCGGCGAGCAGCGCGGCGCCCAGCAGGCCCGCCCCGAACAAGGTCGAGGCGAGGCCGCCGGCGAGCGGCTCGAGCGCCGTCGCCGCGTCGCGGGCGTCGTCGATCTCCCGCCCGGCCGGGTGGAGCGTCGCCGCGCAGGCCACGACCACGAAGAAGGCGATCACGCCCGTCATGACGGCTCCCGCGATCACGTCGACGCGCTCGTAGCGAAGGTCGGCGACCGTGAGCCGCTTGTCGACGGCGTACGACTGGATGAACGCCAGGCCCCAGGGCGCCAGCGTCGTGCCCACGACGGCCGTCGCGGTCAGCACCGCGTCGCGCGTGAACGGCATGTCCGGCACGACGAGCCCGCGGGCCGCGGCGCCCCAGTCCGGGCCGGCGAGGAATCCGGCGAGGATGTAGGCCACGAACACGGCGCTGAGCGCGAGCAGCACGTGCTCCACGCGCCGGAACCCGCCGCGCAGGACGAGCAGGCTCACCGCCACGGCGGCGACGGGCACGCTCACCTGACGGCTGACGCCCGCGAGCTCCATCGCGGCGGCCACGCCGGCGAACTCCGCGCAGGTGGTTCCCACGTTCGCCACGAGCAGCGCGCCCACGGCCAGGACTCCGGCGCGGATCCCGTAGCGCTCGCGCACGAGCCCCGCCAGGCCCTGCCCCGTCGCCACGCCCATGCGCGCCCCCACCTCGTGGAACAGCACCAGCGCCACGGTGGAGAGCAGGACCAGCCACAGCAGCTCGTAGCCGTAGTCGGCGCCGAGGATCGAGTAGGTCGTGATGCCGGCGGGGTCGTCATCCGAGAGGCCTGCGAGCACGCCCGGCCCGACCACGGCCGCGAGCGCGAGCAGACCGGCTCTGCGCTTCACCGGCGGCCGCGGAGCGCGCGGCGGTAGCGCGGCCGCCGGCCGGGGAGCCGCTCCGCCACGAGCTCCTCGAGCACGTCGTCCATCGCCACGGCGCCCACCAGGCGGCCGTCTACGTCCACCACGGGCAGAGCGAGCACGTCGTGCAGGGCGAACAGGTCGATCACCTCGTCGACCGAGGTGTCGGCGTTCAGCACCGGCACGGCCGCCGGCTCGGCCCGCCCGAGGAGCGCGGTCGGCGAGATCGCCCCCAGCGGCCGCCGCTCGTCGTCGAGGACGAAGACCGTCGCCAGCGCCGGCACCGGCGGCGGGTCGGCGGCCAGGCGCGCTCGGATCGCGTCGGCCGGCTCGCCGGGCGCGGCGGTGCGCACGTCGATGGACATCAGGCCCCCGGCGGTGTCGGCAGGATGCTCGAGCAGGCGCCTGAGCCGCTGCGCGTGGTCGGTCTCGACCGCGTCCAGCAGAGGGTCGAGCGCCGCGGAGTCGACATGCCGGAGCGCCGCCGCGGCGTCGTCCGCCGGCATCTTCTCGAGCAGCCGCGCGGCGCGGCGCGGCTCGAGCCCGCGGAGGATGCGCCCGCCGACGCGCGGATGCGCGGTGGCCACCGAGCGCGCCGCGACTTCCGGGGCGACCGAGCGCACGATCTCGAGCGCCGGCGCCGGGGGAACACGGCCGATCACCTGGGCGAGGGCGGCGGGGCCGAGGCGTTCCAGGCGGCCGGTCCTCAGCTCGATCCGGTGTCCCCGCCCGGCGGCCAGATGCAGGTCCTGCCAGGCCACCGACTCGGGCCGGAAGCGGCGTGCGATCCGCCGCAGCCCGAGCCGCCTGAGCACGGGCCGGGTGCCGACCTCCACCGCCGCGACCGCGGGGACCGCACCCGGGCATGCCAGGTCCACGTCCCCCACCCGGACCACGCGCCTGCCGGCCACGTCCACGATCTGGGCGTCCAGGACGTCCCGGCGGAGAAGCAGCTCGGTGTCCGCGAGCGCGCGCTCCGGCACAGGACCGTCGCGCAGCTGGACCGCCTCGCCGTCGAAGGCCGACACCGACTCCCAGGGTAGGAGCCGGGCACGGCGGCGCCGGCGCACCTGGAGCGCGGTGACGACCGGGGTCGCGCCCGTGGGGTCGGCGGCCAGGTCGCCGAGCCGGCCGACGGTGCTGCCGCCCGCGTCCAGCACGGGCTCGCCGAGACAGTCGCTCAGCCGCAGCAGCGGGCCGCCGGGGGCGGGCGCCGCGCCGTCAGGAGCTATCGCGGCCCTCGTGCTCGAAGTGCTGGATGTAGGCGTCGGATCCCGGGTAGAGCCGGCTCACGTGGCCGTCATCTTCCCAGCGCACGACGTACGGCGGTCCGCCGTCGTCACCCAGGACCTCGATGATCTCGCCGTCGCGCTCCAGCTCGCCGGCATGGTGCGCGTGGATGACGAGCCGGTCGCCCGGCTCAGCCTTCAGTGTGTGGTGCTGTCCGCCGGTGATGTCCATCGGCTATCCGCCCGCCGGCTGCCGCTCCGCCAGACCCGCGCCCCAGGCACGCGCACGCTCCAGCTCGCCTTCCTCGAGCGGCCCCTCGGCGTCCTCGACGAGGAAGCTGTCCGTGGCGACCACCGCATAGCCGCGCCGCTTGAGCCGCCGCGCGATCCCGCGCGCCGCGCTGCCGGTCAGCGCCGCCGCACGGTCGAGCCGCGTGTCGAAGGCCGCCGCGAGCGCGCCGCCGCCGTCGGGAAGGTCTCGCAGGCACTCGCGCAGGCCCCTGTCCGCCTCTGGCCGCTCGGTCTCGGCGCCATCCTCCTTGGCGGCCTCGTGCGCCATCCTGCGGCTCCGCCCGGTGGTGAGGCCGTGCATGTGCGTGGGGCCGCCCGCGACGATCAACCCCGGAGCCTCGGCGAGCTCGCCCAGCTCCGTCACCTCGCGCACGTCCGCGCCGCCCAGGCCCTCTGCCACCGCCTCGGCAACCGCGCGGGTGTTGCCGTAGATGGATTCGTAGACCACGAGCGCGCTCACGCGCGCCCCCAGGCGATCGCTCCCAGGAGCCCCGAGGCGCTGACCACGCCGACGGGCCGGGAGGTGCCGGGCTGCACCACCACGAGATGCGAGACCCGGTTCTCCGCCATCACGGCGGCCGCCTCCGCAAGCGGCGCGTCGGCGTCGATGCTGTGGGGTCCCGGCGTCTCGATCTCGCTCACGTTGGCGAGCCCGTCCGCCTCTGCGCGGGCCACGTCGAGGGCGTCCACCACTGCCAACGGCCCCTCCGCGCGGGCGGCGCCCGCGTCGGCGACCACGACGGAGTGGATGCCGTAGCCGCTCATGATTCGGGCGGCGTCGGCGGGCGTCGCCTCGGGCCGGCAGTACACGACCCCGACGCGCATGGCGTCGCGGACCTTGGCGTCCGTGAACGCCGGGCCCCAGTAGGCCGGATGTGCATGGCTCGTAGGGCTCATGGGCACAACCTAGGCCCGGTGCGGCGGGCGGCCATCCGCAGGCGGCCCGGGCATTGATGCGGGGAACTACGGTTCGCCCGCCCCTGCGCCGAGCAGCCGCTCGAACAGTTCAACGTACTGGCGTAGGTGCCGCGGCCCGAGGTAGCGCTCGCGGACCTCCTCCCTGGCGCGGGCCCCCATCGCGATCGCGCGCTCGGGGTCGCCGAGCAGCTCGAGGGCCGCCGCCGCGAACGCCTCCAGGTCGAGCGGGTCGACGAGGAAGCCGGTCTCGCCGTCGATCACCTGCTCGCGGATCCCGCCGACCGCCCCCGCCACGACCGGGCGGGCCTTCCACATCGCCTCGGCGACGGTCAGCCCGAAGCCCTCGGCGACGCTCTTCTGCGCGATCACGTCCGCACGCCGCTGGATGGCGTTGACGATCGCCCCGTTCTCCGCGACGTCTTCCATCGGGAGCGAGAACAGGTGCACGCGGTCGCCGACCGAGCGCGGCAGCGAGGCGCGCAGCCGCCCGACCTCGGATAGCACCTCCGCGCCCTCCGGGTCGTCGGCGACGGCCTCCGTCGAGGGCCCGGCCAGCACGAGGTGGGCGTCCGAGCGCGGAGCGACGTGGCTCGCGAAGGCCTCGAGCACGCCCTCCGGGTCCTTGAGCCGGTCCCAGCGGGACACCTGGATCAGCGCCTGGACCCCCGCGGGGAGCGGATGCGAGCCCGCGCGCGTGGCCGGCCGGTCCACACGGCCCGGGCTGCCGTCGCGCCGAACGAAGACCGGCGGCTCCGCCGGGTGCCCGGGCTGGAGGCGCGCCTTGCAGAGGATCGCGTTCACGACCGCGTCCCGCATCTCCTGGTTCTTCGCCGAGAACGCGTCGATCGAGGGCGGGATCAGCGTGACCCGGCTGCGGTCGAGGCCGTCCCAGATGTGGGCCTCGCGCGTGAAGACCAGCGCCTCGGCGCCGCGGACGTGCGGGAGCAGGAAGTCCCACGCCGCGCGCCCGTGGTCGTTGGCCGTGTCGACCCCGATGTGGCAGCGCCAGACCACGTGCGCCCCGGCGTCCCTCACGGGTCCGATCAGGCCGGCCGTCTGCGGGTCGTGCAGGAGCACGATGTCGCCGGGGGAGATGAGCGGCACGAGCTCGCGCGCGTTCTCCTCGGTGGTGCGGTCGTACACGTCGAGGTCCTTCTCGTCGAGACCGCGGCCGTCGCCCGGGAACCCGTGCAGCATGTTGTGGATGCGCTTCGTCACCCGGTAGAAGCTCGGGTCGCCGCCCGTCACGACCCAGCGCGCGTCGAGGCCGGCGCCGCGCGTGTAGGCGAGCAGCGACGCAAGCATCTCCGCCACGCCGCCGCCCTGCGCCGTCGAGTTCACGTTCCAGATCACCCGCGAGTCCAGCAGTTCGAGCCCGCGCCTGATCGTGTCCCGGAACTCGTCGGCCTGCTGCGGGCCGAGGATCTCCATGAACCGCTCCGGAGGCACCGGTGCCACGGGCACGTGCGTGAGGCTCATGCGGCCACCCTCGCGATCCCGCCCGGCCGGCCGCGGGCCACCCACACCCGCCAGAGGTAGAGCGAGACGGCTCCCGCGGCGGCCATCGAGAGGACGGGGTCGATCCGGCGCATGTTGAGCACGATCACGGTCGCGACGGCGAGCGTGCCGGCGCCCGCGACCAGGGTCGCGCTCCACCGTCGCTCGCGCCTCGACAGCACCGTACCGGCGAGCAGCGCGCCGAGGAAGCTCATGAACACGGCGGCGGCGTAGAAGTGGACCAGCGACTGCTCGTGTCCCCCAGCGGCCGCGACCAGCGCGACCGCGACGCCCACGAGGACGGCGACGCCCCATGGCGGGACGTAGGCGCCGTTCGCGACGCGGAAGCGCCGCGGCAGGAGCCCCTCGCCGTCGGAGCCGTGCCACGCGAGCGCCTCGAGCAAACCGGAGCCGGCCAGGTATGACGACGCCGCCGCGGACAGCAGGAGCAGCGCACTCGCGACCTGGAACGCCGCGAACAGCGCCCCGCCGCCCACGGCCGCGCGCGCAGCGTCGGCGAGGAGCGTCGAGTCCGCCGCCGGCGCGCCGAGCCCCAGGCGGACGATCAGGGCGGCCACGAGCAGCGTCAGGGACCCGACGATCGCGACCATCAGCCACAGGGTGAGCTGCCCGAACACGCGCTTTCCCCGGTCCCCGAGCTGGCCGAGCTGGGCGATCGCGTTGGAGGGGGCCTCCACGCCGGTCGCCAGGGCCATCCCCAATGGCAGCGCGAGCAGAACCGGGAGCAGCGCGGCGTCACCGGCCAGGGGGGGCCGCGCCGCCGCGGGCTCCGCTCCGGCCCCCGCGAACACGACCGCGAGCGTCAGTCCCACGAACGCCAGCGTGGCGGTCGCGAAGGCGATCCGTGCCCGATGCCCGGCCAGCGTCGCCATGCCGACCGTCGCCGCCAGGGCGATCCCGATCGGCACCCGTCCCGGCGCGAGGCCGGGCGCGTACGCGATGAGGGCAGACGCCGCCGCCGCGCAGCTCACCGCGATCGTGAGGGTGAAGTCCACGAGCAGGGCCCCGAGCGGCAGGAACGCCCAGCCCTCGCCGAAGGCGGTCGCGAGCGCCTCGGGCCCGCCGCCGCCGCGAGGGAAGCGGGCGATCAGCCCGTGGTAGCCGCCGGCCACCAGGGCGATCACAGCCACGACCAGCGCCATCGTCGGGAAGAGTGACGACAGCTCGCGGTCCAGGCCGCCGAGCGCCGCCTCGACCGCATAGGCCACCGACGACACCGGGTCGGCCATGATCGTGAACGCGAACGCGATGAAGAGGTTGAAGCGGATGCGGCGTGAGCGGAGCGCTCCCGCCTCGCGGGCCGGCACGGCCACGGTCATCGCAGGGCCGGGAGCGGCTCGTGCCCGGGCGCCAGCCGGGAGAGCTCCGCTATCCCTCGCTCGATCCCGCGGGCGAGCACGCCGAGGTCCTTCGCCCCCGCGCCCGCACCGACGAGCCCGAAGAACACCCTGCCGTCGTAGCTGACCACCGCCACGCCGACCGAGTGCTCGGCCGCGAGCGGCACGAGCGGCAGCACCTCCTCCATGCGCGCGCCGAAGGCGTACAGCGGCAGCTGCGGCCCGGGCACGTTCGTGACGGTCAGGTTGAAGAGCCTCGTTGCGAACACGGAGCGTGCGAACAGCGAGTGCAGGATCGGCGGCGCGATCCCGCTGAGGCGCACCAGGTCGGCCCCTCCCGCGGCCAGCCGGCCCTCCTTCATGTGCGCCGACTCGCGGGCGAGGAGGCGGTAGCGCCGCAGCGCGTCCGGCTCGGCCACGGGCAGGTGCAGGAAGAGGGAGGACACCTGGTTCCCGAGGCCGAAGCGCTGTGCGGCGGTCCGCAGGTTCACCGGCACCATCGCGCGCAGCCCGGGCGATGGCAGCCTCTCGCCGCGCTCCGACAGAAGCTCGCGAAGGCCCGCCGTCACGGCCGCGAGCACGGCGTCGTTGACCGTGCCGCCGAGGCCGCGCTTGACCTCCTTCAGCCGCTCGAGGTCGGTCCGTATGACCCGGTACTCGCGCTCGCCGCCGATCTCGGCCGTGAGGCTGCATGCCGGCGCGGCGATGACCTCGTCGCTGACCAGCACCTCGCCCATCGCCTTCGCCTCGAGGAAGGCATCCCGGAGGCGGCCCGGGTGCCGCGCCGTGTAGAGCCCGGTGCGGAGCCCGTCCGCGAGCAGCTTCAGTGCCCCCGAGCCCTCCTCGGGCGGCGCCTCCGGGGGGCTCGGGCGCCGGCGGGGCGGGCGCCGCTCGGCGTCGAGCAGCAGGTTCACGACGTCGACCGAGCCGACCCCGTCCACGAGGGCGTGGTGGGTCTTCGAGGCGATCGCCCAGCGGCCGCCCTCGAGGCCCGTCAGCAGGCACATGTGCCAGAGCGGCCGCCCGCGGTCGAGCCGCTCGGACCAGTAGCGGCCGGCCCACTCCACCAGCTGGTCCTCGCCGCCCGGCGGCGCGAGCCGCTCGGCGGTCACGTGGTCGGCGATGTCGAACTCGGCGGCCGGCACCCAGCTCGGCCAGTGGAGCGCCGCCGTGTGGGGCTCGGAGAGCCGGCACCTGTAGCGCGGCAGCTGCCCCAGGCGGCGCTCGACGTGGCGGCGAAGGCGCGCCGGCGTCGGCGGGTTGCTCGGCTCGAACACCATCACCGAGCCGATGTGCATGTGCGCAGCGTCGTCGGCCTCCTCGAGCTCGAGGAAGGTGGCATCGAGGGGCGTGAGCGCGTCGCGTGACACGTTCAGCCCCCGGAAGCGCAGCCGCTGCGGATGCGCGAAGCTGCCATGCCCGGAGCATCGCCCGCGCCCGCGCGCGGCGCATCCGCGCCGGCTCCCCCTCACGCTCGTGGGTTTCCCGCAATCGATGGCCGACCACCCAGCCCAGGAACCGATAGCCGCGGCGCTGGCCGATCCGGCCTTCTACCCCGATCCGCCCGCGACGGTCGAGGTGCGGGAGACGCATATCTCGTGGGTGTTCCTCGCCGGCGAGCGGGCGTTCAAGCTGCGCAAGGCCGTGGTCTTCCCGTTCCTCGACTACGGCACTCCCCAGCGGCGCCGCGCGATGGCGGAGGAGGAGATCCGCCTCGGCCGGCGGCTCGCCCCGGACCTCTACCGCGGCCTGCACGCCGTCGTGGAGACGCCTGACGGTTACTCGCTCGGCAGCCCCGGCGCGCCCGGCGCGGTCGAGCACGTCGTGGAGATGGCGCGGTTCGACGAGGAGCGCACGCTCGCGGCTCTGCTCGCCGCCGGCGGTGCGACGGAGGACGTCGTGCGCGCCCTGGGACGGCGGCTGGCGCGGTTCCACGCCGAGGCCGAGCCGGCCCCGGGCAGCTTCGGGCCCTCCGAGGCGGCCGCGGAGGTGATCGGCAACTTCACGACCCTGCTCGAGGAGGCCGAGACGGTCGGGCCGCTCCGCCTGGCGGCCGCCCACCGCTTCGCGCTCAGCTACCTGAGCGGGCGCAGGGGGCTGCTCGCGGCGCGGGCGGGTGCCGGGCTCGTGCGCGACTGCCACGGCGATCTGCGGCTGGAGCACGTGCTCGTGGAGGACGGCGGCGTGAGCGTCTTCGACCCGGTCGAGTTCGACCCCGCGCTCCGCCGCATCGACGTGGCGGCCGACATCGCCTTCCTCGTCATGGAGCTGTCCGAGGCCGGCCGCGACGACCTCGGAGCCGCGCTCGTGGACGAGTACACCCGTGCGGGCGGTGACGCCGGGGGCGACGAGCTCCTGTCCTTCTACGCCGCCTACCGCGCCTGGGTCCGCGCCAAGGTCGCGTGCCTGCGGGCGGCCGAGCTCCCGGGCGGGCCGGGGCGCGCGCGCAGGCTGGAGCACGCCCGCGCCCTGGGGGCACTGGGCGAGCGGCTCGCGTGGCGGGCCCGGCGGCCGCTCGTGATCGTCGTCTGCGGGGCGGCCGCCACGGGCAAGACGTCGCTGGCCGAGGCGCTGTCGGATCAGTCGGGCCTGACGCACCTCAACTCGGACCTGGTGCGGAAGGAGCTCCTCGGGGTGCCGGCCTCGGAGCGCGCGCCCGCCTCCGCGTACGGCGAGGCGGCCAGCCTCCGGACCTACGAGGAGATCGGCGTCCGCGCGCGGCGCGCGCCCGGCGGCGCGATCGTGGACGCAACCTTCCGCTTGCGCGCCCACCGCGACGCCTTCGCGCGCGGATACGGCCCGGGCGCGCCCGCACCCGTGTTCGCCGAGTGCCGTGCCCCGGCCGAGGTCGTGGCCGAGCGGGCCGAGGCGCGTGAGCTCGAGCCGGAGCGCGTCTCGGACGCCACCGCCGCGATCGCCGGCCGGCAGGCGCGCGAGTTCGAGCCCCTGGACGAGGTGAGCCCCGCCCGGCACGTCCTGCTCAGAGCCGACCGGGAGCTCGCCGCCGTCGCCGACGACCTGCTCGCCGCCCTCGACGCGCGCCTGGCGCGGGAGGCGGGCCGGTGACCGCCGCGGGTGTGCTCGCGACCGTGGTGGGCCTCGGCGCCATCGGCGTCGCCTGCCGGGACATCTTCGACTCGCTGTTCCACCCGGAGGGGCGCGCGCGTATCGGAAGGACCGTCAGCAGGGCGGTCTGGCTGATGGTCCGCCGCCCGGCGCGCGGCAGGCCGGGCGCGCTCGCGCTGGCCGGGCCGCTCGCGATGATCGCCGTGATCGCCACGTGGGCGCTCCTGCTCGTGACGGGCTGGGCGCTCGTCTACCTGCCGCACGTGGACGACGGCTTCCGCGTGGCCGGCCGCGCCGGCGGGGGCGACCTCGTGGACGCCCTGAACATCTCCCTGGTCACGCTCACCACGCTGGGCTTCGGCGACGTGACGCCGGAGGCCGCCTGGCTGCGGCTCGTGAACCCGCTGGAGGCGCTGCTCGGCTTCGGCCTCCTGAGCGCGAGCGTCTCGTGGCTGCTGCTGACCTACCCAGTCCTCTCGCGGCGCCGCTCGCTCGCCTACGAGGTCAGCCTTCTGCGGCGGCAGCAGGAGGAGACCGGAGCGAGCGTGGTCGAGCTCGACCCGGCGGTCGCCGAGCGCGTCTTCGCGGAGCTGACCTCGCGGCTCGTGGCGGTCGAGCGCGACTTCGTGAACTTCCCGATCACCTACTACTTCGTCGAGGCCGACGAGCGCTTCTCGCTGGCGGCCGCCGCGCCGCACCTGCTGGACCTGGCCGAGCGCGGCAGCGCGCAGGGCCGCCCGGAGCCGGTGCGGCTGAGGGCGCGGCTGCTCGGGGAGGCGCTCGGCGACCTTGCCGCCACCACCTCGAGCGGCTTCCACGGCGCGCGCGGCGACTCGACGGCGGAGCTCCTCCGCCACTACGCCCGCGACCAGCTGCGGGGCTAGGCCGACAGCCGGGCCCTGAGCTCGGCGGCGACCGCCTCCACGGCCTCCGCCACCGCCGGCGTCATGCCGCCCCCGGCGTCGAATGCGGCGCCCTCGATCCCGTACAGCTCGAGCCGCTCGGGCAGCCTGCCCAGCGAGCGCGCGAGCTCCACAGCGTCGGCCACGCTCAGGTGATGGGTCGAGACCGCGAACAGCTCCGCAGGCAGCGGCGCTGCGGCCGCGTCCAGGCGGTGGACGGTTCCCGGCTCGCAGCCCGAGCTCACCGCGTCCACGAGGATCACCTCGCGCTCGCCCTCCCAGGCGTCGAGCAGCGTGGACGGCTCGCCCTCGCGCTCTAGCGCCCGCAGGCCGGCTTCGCGCAGCCGCCGCGCCACCTCGAGGCCCGCCGCGTCGTCGCCGCGCCAGGGATTGCCGATCCCGAGCACGAGCGCCGTCAGCGCCGGTCCACCTCGAGCTTCAGGAAGTGCGTGGAGCAGGAGATGCAGGGGTCGTGGTTTCGGATCGCCTGCTCGCAGCGGAGCCGCAGCGCGTCGTCGCCGAGCGCGATGTTCGCCGCGACGACCGCGCGCAGATCCTCCTCGATGCGCAGCTGGTTCTGGGAGGTGGGGGGCACTATCTTCGCCTCCTCGACGGTCCCGTCCGCCGCGAGCCGGTAGCGGTGGTAGAGAAGCCCGCGCGGCGCCTCGGTCCAGCCCTGCCCGGACGCCGCCCGCGGCTCGACCTCGACGGCCGGGCGGTCGGGCTCGTCGTACGTTTCGATCAGGCGGATCGCCTCGTCCAGGGCGAACAGGATCTCAACCGAGCGGACCACGATGCTCTGGAACGGGTTCAGGCAGACGGGGCCGAGGCCGGCGTCCGCCGCGGCCTCGCGTGCGAGCGGCGAGAGCTTGCCCGAAGAGAGCCCATACCGCGCCAGCGGCCCGCAGAGGTAGGAGCCACCGTCGCGCAGGCGCGAGTGAAGGGCGTTCGAATGCGGCACCTGCTCCTCGAAGAAGTGCTCCTCGTACTCGGCGGGCCCGAGGTCGAGGCCGTCGCTCGACGCCAGCCGCCCGGCCTCGATCGCGTACTCGTCCGGCTGCGTGAGCGCGACGAGCCGGTAGTCCTCCTCATGGTCCGGGAAGTCGAGCGCACCGGCCCAGCGGACCGCCTCGAGCGCCTCGTCGCGCGCCACCTTCAGCTGCTCGGCGAGCGGCTCGAGCTCGCGTCTCGTGGGCGCGCGGTGGAAGCCCCCGACGCGCACGTTGACCGGATGGATGGCCCTGCCGCCGACGAGGTCCACGATCGCGTTGCCCGCCTTCTTGACGCGCAGGCCGCGCTCGACGATCCCCGGATGGTCGCGCGACAGCGCGATCGCGCTGTCGTACCCGAGGAAGTCCGGCGCGTGCAGCATCGCCACGTGCAGGCCGTGGCTCTCGATCCACTCGCCGGTGTAGATGAGCCGCCGCAGCCGCGCGATCGGCTCCGTGACCTCGGCGCCGCAGGCGTCCTCGATCGCCGCGCAGGCGCTCAGCTGGTAGGCGACCGGGCAGATGCCGCAGATCCGCGCCGTGATGTCGGAGACCTCGGTGTAGGCCCGGCCGCGAAGCAGCGCCTCGAAGAACCGGGGCGGCTCGTAGATGCGGAGCTGGACCTCCTCGACGTCCGTCCCCGCGATGCGCACGTACATCGCGCCCTCCCCCTCGACCCGGGCGAGCGCCTCCGTGAGCAGGGTCCGCCGCTCAGCGCTCATGCGCGATGCTCTCCTCGCGGAACGCCGGCGCGCCCGCGTTGTAGGTCCGGTAGGCCCGCACGAGATCCAGCTCGCCGGCGCCGTGCGCCCCCATCCAGCGGCTGAGCGAGTCCGGCTGAGGATCCTCCATCGGGCCGAAGCAGCCGTAGCAGCCGCGATCGTAGGATGGGCAGAGCGCGCCGCAGCCGGCGTGGGTGACCGGGCCCAGGCAGGCGGTCCCGTGCGCGACCATCACGCAGACATTGCCGCGCCGCTTGCACTCCATGCAGACGCTATGCGACGGGATCGCCGGCCGGCGCTCGTTCAGAAAGGCGCTGATCACCTCGAGCAGCTGGCGCCTGTCGATCGGGCAGCCGTGCAGCTCGTAGTCCACCTTCACGTGCTCGGACACGGGCGTGGACGTGGCGAGCGTGGACACGTACTCCGGCGACGCGTAGACCACCGACATGAAGTCCTCCACGTCGGCGAAGTTCCTCAGCGCCTGGATCCCGCCCGCGGTAGCGCAGGCGCCGATCGTGACCAGCCGCCGCGAGGCCGCGCGCACGCGCCGGATGCGCTCGGCGTCGGCCGCCGTCGTGATCGAGCCCTCCACGATCGACAGGTCGTACGGGCCCTCGCGGGCGTCGCTGCTCGCCTCGAGGAAGTAGGCCAGCTCGACCTCGCCGGCGAGCGTGAGGATCTCGTCCTCCAAATCGAGCAGGCTGAGCTGGCAGCCGTCGCAGGACGCGAGCTTCCAGACCGCGAGCCGTGGCCGCGGCGTCACAGCGCCGGCACCCCCAGCCAGCGCTCCACGCGCGTGTAGGGGAACACCGGGCCGTCCTTGCAGACGAACTCCGGGCCGAGCATGCAGTGCCCGCACACGCCGACCGCGCATTTCATGCTGCGCTCGAGCGACACGTGGATCCGCTCCGCCGGTACTCCGCGCTCACGCAATGCCGCCACGGTGAAGCGCATCATGACCTCCGGGCCGACGACCATCGCAACCGCCCGGCCCGGGTCGAAGCGGGCGCGCGGGATGAGCGTCGTCACGACGCCCACGCGCCCGCGCCAGTCGGCACCGGCGCTGTCCACGGTCACCTCGACGTCCATGTCCGGGCGCGCGCCCCACTCCTCGAGCGCGTCGCGGTAGAGCAGGTCGTCGGGCGAGCGGCCTCCGTAGAGCAGCGACAGCGTGCCGAAGCGCTCGCGCTCGGCGAGCACCCGCTCCAGGACCGGGCGCACCGGCGGCAGGCCGAGCCCGCCGGCCACGACGACCACGTCCGCCCCCTCGGCGTCCGCGAGCGGCCAGGCCGCGCCGAACGGGCCGCGCGCGCCGATCTCCTGGCCGGTCGCGGTGGCGCAGAGCGCCTCCGTGACCGCCCCCACCGCACGGATGGTGTGGACCATCCGGCCGGAGGCCCCGTCGCTCGCGCCCACGGAGATCGGCGCCTCGCCGGCGCCGAACGCGTACAGCATCGCGAACTGGCCCGGCTCGAACGGAGCCATGCGCTCCGCGCGGGCGGGCTCCAGCTCGAGCGTCCAGGTGTCGGCGGTCTCCTGACGCTTGCCCGTCAGCCGGTAGGGAAGCGGCGCCAGGCCGCCCGCCACGGCCTCAGCGGCCGGGCACATGGCCGTAGACGTCGATGAGGCGCAGCCGCGTGCGCTGGAGGCGCTCGACCAGGACCGCGGAGAACCGGCGGAGCAGGTCGTACCCGAGGACCGGGTCCTGCTCGCACTTGCCGCGCAGGCACGCCCCGTCGAAGGCGATCGCGTGCGTCGTCCCGTTCGAGATCACGTCGAAGTTCACGCGGTGCGGCGGGATCAGCCACGACCAGCCCACCAGGTCGTGCTGATGGAGCGTCTCGATCAGAAGCGCGCCGTGCTGCGGCACGTGCGTGGACACGGCCACGGCGCCCGTCCGGATCACGAAGAAGGTGTCTGCCGCGTCGCCCTCGCGCATGAGCCACTCGCCGTCGCCGAAGACGACGTTGCGCGCGCACCCGGCGATCAGGCGCAGGTGCTCGGGGGCCATGCCTTCGAACGCCTCGACCTCGGCGAGCAGGTCCTCAAGCGTCCGCATGCTCGAGCCCCTCGCGGAGGTCCGTGGCGCGTATGGCCGCGGCCTCCTCGGTGATGTCGATGCCCACCGGGCACCAGGTGATGCAGCGCCCGCAGCCGACGCAGCCGGACGTGCCGAACTGGTCGATCCAGGTCGCGAGCTTGTGGGTCATCCACTGCCTGTAGCGCGAGCGCACGCTCGCGCGCACGCTGCCGCCGTGGATGTACGAGTGCTCGAGCGAGAAGCAGGAGTCCCAGCGGCGCACGTGCTCCGCCTCGCTTCCGGTGAGGTCGGTCACGTCGTCCACGGTCGTGCAGAAGCAGGTCGGGCACACCTGCGTGCAGTTGCCGCACGACAGGCAGCGGTCCGCCACCTCGTCCCAGCGCGGATGCTCGAGGTTCGCGTACAGGAGCTCCTTGATGCCGTCGGTGTCGAGCGCCCGGTCCTGGCCGGCCGCGGCGCGCTCCGTCGCCGCCTCCGCCGCGCGCTCGTCCGCGCCGTCCGCCGGCCGCGTTGACAGGGCGCCGAGCAGGTCCGCCCCGCGCTCGCTGCCGGGCTCGGCCAGGAAGCGATGGCCGCCCGCGTCCACGATCTCCGTGAGCGCCACGTCGAAGCCGGCCTCCGCCCGCGGGCCGGTGCCCATGGAGACGCAGAAGCAGGTGGATGCGGACCGCTCGCAGTTGACCGCGACGATGAAGCAGCCGCGGCGGCGCGCCTCGTAGTCGCGGTCCCGGTGGGCGCCGTCGAGGAAGGTGCGGTCCTGGACGAGGATCGCCTGGAGGTCACAGGCCCGGACGCCGATGAACGCGAGCCGCCGCTCGTCGAGCGGCTCCTCCTCGACCCGGAGCTCGCCCTGCCCGTCGCGGCGGCTGCTCCACAGCCGCAGACTCGGCGGGAAGAGGTGACTCTTCCAGGAGCTCGGCCCGACGTTGTGCGCGAACAGCGCGGCGCCGCCATCGGCGCCCAGCCGGTAGCGGCCCGGCTCCTGCTCGTCGGTCACGCCGCGCGGAAGATCGGCGGCCGAGCCGATCTCGCCGTAGACGACGGCGCCCTGACGGACGGTCGGTCCGATCAGCGTGTGGCCGCGCTCGGACAGAGCCGCGAGCAGGTCGTCGAGGACGTCGAGCTCGAACGTGACCGCGGCGCTCACGCTGCGGAGGCTACGCCGAGCCGCCCCAGGCGAGCACGCCGGCCACGTCCAGCGTCGACAGGACGCCGATCGGATGGCCGTCCTCGGCCTTCACGACCACGAGGTGGCTGACCTGATGCTCGGCCAGGAGCTGCGCGGCCCGGGCCAGGGGCTCGCCGGCGGTGACCGTCACGAGCTCGGTGCTCGCGATGGCCCTGACGGGCTCGTCCGGATCGGTTCCCGCCGCCGCGGCGAGGTCGAGGTCCGAGACGACGCCCCATGGGCGCTCGCCCTCGAGGTCGAACACCACGACGCAGTGGATGCGATAGGTGGACATCATGCGCGCGGCCTCTCGCAGAGGCGTGTCGCCGCTGCAGCTGATCACGCCGAGCCGCATTGCGTCGAGGACGGTGGCCTTGTCGAACTCAGGGGCCTGGAAGGTGTGGTGAAGGGGATCGAGTGAGGTTCCGCTCGGGGTCATGCGCCCAACCTACGACGGCGGCGGGCGCTCGCCATCGTGGCCGTCCGCCCATCGGCCTAAGTAGTCCCCACGGACCCGTCGCGGCGCGCGGCTTGCGATCCTCGTGGCGATGTCCGCGGAGCCGACGGCGAGCCCACGGTGGACCCGCCGCGTCGC
>JAFGJG010000086.1 GCA_016929195.1 Thermoleophilaceae bacterium | reverse complement strand
GCTACGGCTTCATCAAGGAGTACCCCGTCGAGAAGCTGATGCGCGACGCGAAGATCATGCAGCTCTACGAGGGCACGTCGCAGATCCAGCGCCTCGTGATCGCCCGCGAGGTCCTGATGCCGCGCCGGGTGGAGGAGCCCGCCGCCGCCGCGGCGTAGCGCCTTTGCAGCGATAGCGTTCCTGCCAACAGGCGAGTGTTTCCGAGGGGCCGCTGAGAAGCGGCCCCTCGTCGTAGTCTGAGCGGCCATGCCGGCCTGGCGCCACGCCGACGACCGCGAGGGCTTCGAGGTGCTCCTCGAGAGCCCCGGGCGCTTCTCCGGCCAGACGACCGGCGTGGAGGACGGCGTGCTCTGGGCGCTGCGGTACGAGATCGAGCACAACGGCTGGGTCACGGAGTCCGGCATCGTCGAAGCGTTGGCGGACCGGGTTCGCGTGGACGCCGACGGCCTGGGCGCATGGCGCGTGGATGGCGAGCCGCGGCCGGACCTCGACGGCTGCCTCGACCTGGACCTGGAGGCCTCGGCCTGCACCAACGCGCTGCCGGTCCGCCGGCTGGCGCTCGAGCCCGGGCAGCGTGCGGACGCGCCAGCCGCGTGGGTGCGCATCCCGGACCTACGCGTCGAGCGGCTCGAGCAGACCTATCTGCGGCTGCCCGACGAGGACGGGCGTTCGCGCTACGAGTACGAGGCGCCGGACCTCGGCTTCGGCTGCGTCATCGTCTTCGACGCGGACGGCCTGACCCGCGACTACCCCGGGATCGGCGCGCGGGTGGCCTGATGGCGGGCAGGTCGAAGCGCGAGCGGAGCCGCGACGCCGTGCGCGAGGCCGTCGCGCAGGCCGGCGGGCTCGAGGCGGCCGGCACCTCCCGCACAGCGCGGCCGCAGGATCCGATCACGGGTGAGCTGCGCCGCCGCGACGTGCTCCCGCTCCTCGTCCTGCACCTGATCGCGGAGGCGCCCAGCTACGGCAACCAGCTGATGGAGCGGATCGCGGGGATGACGGCGGGGGTCCTGTCGGTCAACCCCAACACGATGTATCCGCTGCTCCGGGACCTCGAGCGGCGCAGCCTCATCGAGGGCAGCTGGGAGCACCCCGAGCGCAGGACGCGCCGCTACTACTCGCTCACGGACGAGGGCCGCCGGGAGTACGAGCGGCTCGTGGAGGAGGTGCGGCCCTTCCTCGACTCGGTGCGGACCAGCATCGACGAGATCGTCCGCGAGGTCTACGGCTCGTGAGGGTTGCCGAGGCGCGCGGGGTCGTCCCGCTCGAGCCCGCCGCGGCGCTCGCGCTGTGGCTGGACACGGAGCGCTGGCCGACGTTCGTGGAGGGATTCGGCCACGTGACCGAGGCCGACCCGAGCTGGCCCGAGCCGGGCGCGCGAATCGGATGGGAGTCCACGCCGGGCGGCCGCGGCAAGGTGACCGAGCGGATCGTGGAGCGCGGCGCCGGCCGCGTCGTGAGCCAGGTCTTCGAGGACGCCCTGAGCGGGACGCAGACGGTGCGCTTCCTGGAGGCACCGGGCGGGGCCGCGGTCGAGGTCGCGCTCGAGTACGCGCTCGCCCGCGGCGGCCCCCTGAGGGAGCTCGCCGACATGGTCTTCATCAGGCGCGCGCTGCGCGACGCGCTCCGCAGGACGCTCCGCCGCTTCGCGGTGGAGGCCGAGGATGAGGCCGGGCTCCGGTAGCCTGGCTCGCGCCAATTCGCCGGTGCGCACCCGGCCGAGCCGGGTGCTGCCGCAAAGCTCGCCAAGAAGGTAGGTACTCGTGTTCGTAAACAAAGCCGCCGTCGTCGGCGCCGGGACCATGGGCGGCGAGATCGCCCAGGTGATCGCGTCGACCGGCACGCCGGTGGTCCTCAAGGACGTGAAGCAGGAGTTCGTGGACGCCGGCCTCGAGAAGGCCAGGCAGGTCACGCAGGGCCAGCTCGGGGGGCTCGTGGCCAAGGAGAAGATCACCCAGGAGCAGGCCGACGCCCAGCTCGAGGACATCCTCGGGCGCATCACCGGCACGCTTTCGTACGACGCGTTCGGCGACGTGGACTTCGTCATCGAGGCCGTCCCCGAGCGGATGGACATCAAGCAGAGCGTGTTCGCCGAGCTCGACACGGTCACCCCGGGCCACGCGATCCTCTCCTCGAACACCTCGGCGCTGTCGATCACCGAGATGGCGGAGGCCACGCTGCGCCCCGACAAGGTCGTGGGCTTCCACTTCTTCTACCCCGCTTCGATGATGCGGCTGATCGAGGTGATCGAGGGCGAGGAGACCTCCGAGGAGACGCTCCAGACCGCGACCACGTTCGTGCAGTCGCTGCGAAAGACGGCGGTTCGCTGCGGCGAGGTGCCCGGCTTCGTGGTCAACCGCATACTCAACTCGGCCGCGTCCGAGGTCTGGCGGGTCACCGACGAGGAGGGCCTCTCGATCGAGGAGGTCGACAACGTCATCAAGGAGTCGGGCACCACGCCGATGGGTCCCTACTTCCTGACCGACCTGCTCGGCCTCGACACCGTCCTCCACGTGGCCGAGCACCTGCGCGAGTCCTACGGCGACCGCTTCTACGTCTCTCCGAAGATGCAGGAGCTGGTGGCGGCCGGGAACCTCGGCCAGAAGACCGGAAAGGGCTTCTATGAGCACGGCAACTAGCAGCGGGCTCGACACCATCGTCGAGCGGATGGGTCTGAAGACCCTGGTGGAGTCCTGTCTCGTGCTGGAGGAGGGCGTCGCCTCCGCCAAGGACATCGAGATCGGGATGATGATGGGCGCCGGGATCCTCCCGGGGCCGTTCTCACGCGCCGACGAGGCGGGCCTCGACGAGATGCTCGCCGCGCTGGAGCGTGCGGAGGCGGAGTGGGGGGAGTCCTACGCGCCGCCCACGATCCTGCGCCGCCTGGTGGCCCAGGGGCGGCTCGGCAAGAAGACGGGGCAGGGGTTCTTCCCCTACCCGCAGCCCGACGCGGGCGACCAGCGCGAGACCGTGCTGCTCGAGACGCGCGGGGACGTGGGCATCGCCTGGCTGAACAGGCCGCCCGCCAACCCGCTCTCCCCGGACGCGGTCCGCGACCTGATCTCGCTCTGGAAGGAGGTGGACGGGAAGCTGCGGGCGCTGGTGTTCGCATCCTCGAACATCTTCACCTTCTGCGCGGGCGCCGACATCAAGGCGTTCACGAAGATGACGCCGGACGCCGAGGGCCGCGAGCTCGTGGAGTCCGCGCACGAGTTCATGCGCGGCATGGAGTCGTCCTCCACGGTCACGATCGCGGCGGTCAACTCGATCGCGTTCGGCGGCGGCTGCGAGCTGGCGATGGCATGCGACTTCCGCATCGCCGCGGAGTCGGCCACCTTCGGCCAGCCCGAGATCAACCTGGGGATCATCCCCGGCTTCGGCGGCACCCAGCGGCTGCCGCGGCTGGTGGGCGAGTCGAAGGCGCTCGAGATGAACCTGGTCGGCGACCCGGTGGACGCCTTCGAGGCGCATCGCGTCGGCCTCGTCAACCAGGTGGTGCCGGACCACGAGCTGCTCGACAGCGCGCTGCTGTGGGCGAGCAAGCTCGCGGGCCAGGCGCCGCTCGCGGCCGGGGCCATCAAGAGGGTCTCGCACCGGCCCGACCTGGACGCGGGCCTGGCCGCCGAGGGCGAGGCCTTCGGCGCGGTGTTCGGCTCGGAGGACGCCCGCGAGGGCATCGGCGCCTTCCTCGGGAAGCGCCGCCCGAAGTTCCAGGGGAAGTGAGCACGACCGGAGCGGTCTCCACGGGCGCGGCCCGGCTCGCCGAGCTGCTGGCGGGCGCGTCGCGCGCCGTGGCCCTCACGGGGGCGGGGATCTCGGTGCCGTCCGGGATCCCCGACTTCCGGACGCCGGGCACCGGCCTCTGGGAGAACGTGAACCCGATGGAGGTCGCCCACATCGACGCGTGGCGGAGCGACCCCGACCGCTTCTGGCGCTTCTACGGGCAGCGCTTCGCGTCGCTCGTGGACAAGCGCCCGAACCCGGCGCACGCGGCGCTGGCGGCGCTCGAGGAGCGCGGGCTCATCCGCGGCGTCATCACGCAGAACATCGACCGTCTGCACCGGGCCGCCGGGACGCGGCGGCTGATCGAGGTGCACGGGTCCATCGAGATGAGCGTCTGCCTCGAGTGCGGTGGGAAGCAGCCGTACGCGGCGGTGGCCGAGCAGCTCGCGGCCGCCCCGGACGAGGCGCCGGAGTGCCCGGCCTGCGTGACGCCGCTCAAGCCCGACGTGGTGCTGTTCGGCGAGCTCCTGCCCGAGCGCGCCCTGGCCGAGGCGCAGCTGCTCGCCGAGGAGGCGGACCTGATGCTGTGCGTGGGCTCGTCGCTGGAGGTCCACCCGGTGGCGGCGCTGCCGGGCCTGACGCTGCGCAGGGGCGGCCAGGTGGCGGTGGTGACCGCCGGCCCGACCCCGTACGACGGGGACGCGGTGGTGAAGCTGGACGGCGACGTGGTCGACGAGCTCGAGGCCGTGCTCGCGGCCCTGTGATCGCCGCGGGCGACACCGCCCCGGACTTCACGCTGCCGGACCAGGACGGTGAGGAGGTCACGCTCTCCGCGTTGCGCGGGGAGACCGTGGTCCTCTACTTCTACCCCAGGGCGAACACACCGGGCTGCACGACGCAGGCGTGCGGCATCCGCGACCACGAGGCCGACTACCGCGACGCCGGCGTCCGCGTGCTGGGCGTCTCGCCCGATCCCGTGCCGAAGGTGAAGAGGTTCCACGACAAGAGGTCGCTCGGCTTCACGCTCCTCGCGGACGAGGACCACGCGGTCTGCGACGCCTACGGCGTCTGGGCCGAGAAGTCGCTCTACGGGAGGAAGTACTGGGGCGCGCTTCGGAGCACGTTCATCATCGCCCCCGACGGGACCGTCGAGCGGGTCTTCCCGAAGGTGTCGCCCAAGACGCACGACGAGGTCGTGCTGGGGGCGCTGCGCGAGCTGGCGGCCCGAGCCTAGCCGTGTCCGGCGCGAAGCCCGACACCGGGATGCTCCAGGCCTTCCTCGACGCCTTCAACGCCCATGACGTCGACGCGATCATGTCCTTCTTCGCCGACGACTGCGTGATGGAGATGCCGCGCGGGCCGGGCCCCGGCGGGCGGCGGCTGGTGGGCAAGGAGCAGGTGCGGGAGGGGATCCAGTCCAGGCTCGACGGGATTCCGGACATCCGCTACACGGACGACCGCCACTGGGCCTGCGGCGACCGCGGCGTCTCCGAGTGGACGATCCGGGGCACGCGGCGGGACGGCGAGCCGATCGAGGTGCGCGGATGCGACCTGCTCGAGCTCACCGGTGGCAAGATCAGCCGGAAGGACTCCTTCTGGAAGATCGTCGACTGATCGCAGCCGGCCCCCACGGCTGTGGCCCCTGTTGAGCGTCTCGCTGTGACAGCCTCACGCCGGCGAGCAGCGCCACGAGGTCCGCGAAGCGGCGCGGGTCGCGCCCGCTCAGCGCGGCCACCCGGCCGAGCCGGTAGTGCACCGTGTTCGGATGCACGATCAGCAGCTGCGCCGTGCGGGACACGTTGAGGTCGCACTCCGCGTAGGCGCACAGCGTCGCCACGAGGGCGCCGGCGCCGCGCTCGTCCGCCTCCAGCAGTGCCAGCGTTCCCGCCGGCACGAGGCGCCGGACCAGGTCGTCCGCGCCGGCCGTGAGCACGTCGAACAGCTCGAGCTCCTCGAGGACGGCGACCGGTGCATCGGGCCGGGCGTGGCGGAGCGCGCGCACCGCCTCGGCGTAGCCGCGGGCGAGCTCTCGGAGATCGCCGCAGACGGTGCTGACGCCCGCGAGCAGGAGGATCCGCTGGCCGCGGGCCGGCGCCTGCGCCGCCCGGCTCAGCTCCGCCCCGAGCTCGCGCGGGCCGCGCCGCACGTGGACCGGCAGTATCGCGACGACCTCGTCGCCGCGCCCGACCACGAAGGCGCGTGGGCGCTCCAGGCGGGCGAGCAGCTCCACGAGCGCCCGCTGCGACTCGTCCGCGCCGGCGGGCACGGCCGCCGCCACGACGACGTGACGGCCGTCGGGGCGAAGGCCCAGTGCCTCGGCGCGCCGAGCCTCGGCGGGCCCCGGCTCGCTCCCGGAGAGGAGGCGCTCCAGCAGCTCCCGGCGGGCGCGCTCCGCGTGCGTTGCGTGTGCCTCGCTCTCGCGCAGGTATGCCTGCGACAGGGCGACGTTGATCGCGTGCGTGTACCCGAACGTGAGGGCGGTCAGCTCGCGCGCGGCGCGAAGGCCCTCGGGGCTGTCGCCGGCGATCTCACCGACCGCCTCCCAGACGGTCCGCTGTCCGACGAGGTAGACCTCGAGCATCGCCCCCAGGGGGATCAGCTCACGGGCGCGCTGGGCCCCGCGGCTGGCCACGAAGTCCAGCTCGCCGCCCCCCGGCGGCCGGCCGGTCCGTGCCGCGCGCACGAACGCGAGCACGTGCTCGAGCGCGTGGGCGAGCACCTCGTCGGCGAAGCCTCGGTCGCGCATCGAGGCGTACTCGCCGACCTCGCGGCGCGACGCCTCTGCCATGCGGCGGGCGACCCGGGGTGCCTCGGCCTCGAGGCGATCCAGCACGTCGGCGGTCGAGGGATTGTGCAGAGTGCCCAATGAATCTCCTCGATCTCTGGCCGAAGCGCCGTTGTCCGGCGTCATAGCTGGTGCGACTCTACAAGTGCACGCCAAGCCCGCGGGAGGAGACCGACGCATGCCCCATCCGGTGATCTGGTTCGAGGTGATCGGCAAGGACGCCGCCGCGCTAAGCAGCTTCTACGGCGACCTGTTCGGCTGGAAGATGGATGCGGCCCCGAACGACTACTTCATGTTCACGCCGGAGGGCGACATGCCCTCGGGTGGGGTCGGCGCGGACCCCTCGGGCGGAGCGGGGCACGTCACCTTCTACGCGCAGTCCGACGACCTCCAGGCCTCGCTGGACAAGGCGCAGAGCCTCGGCGGGCAGACGGTGATGCCGCCGACCGAGGTGATGGCCGGGACGACCATCGCGCTGTTCGCCGACCCCGAGGGCCATGTGGTCGGCCTCGTGAAGCCGGGCCCGCCCCCGGCGGGCTAGGCCGCGCCCGCGGAGCTGCGTGACCCCAGGCCGGCCGCGTCGGCGAGCAGGTCCACCTGCTCGGGATCGGGCGAGCCCGGGACGAAGATGACCTCGTCGGCGCCGGCCGCCTCGTAGGCGGCGGCCAGCTCCTTCACGGCGTCGGCGTCGTTGGCGGATGCGTCCGCGATCGCCCCGGACCACTCGCCGAGGAAGGCGTAGTAGTCGCCGAAGTTCCGCCGGGCGACCTCCTCGGCGTTCTCGCCGAGGCAGAAGTAGGCCATGGCCACGCCGCGCGGCTCGTCCTCGCGCCCGGCCTCTGCCCAGGCGGCGCGCAGCCTGTCCATGGCCTCGGCGAACGAGTCCGGGGGCCCGCCGCCCATGGTCCAGCCCTCGGCGTGCTCGGCGGCGCGGCGGAAGGCCACGTCGGCGCCACCGCCCATGACGATGCGGGGCCGGCCGCCCGGGGGCCGCGGCCCCACGCCGCCCTCGCCGTCCCAGAGCCGAGCGAGCTCGGCGAGCTGCGCCTCGAACGCGCGGCCGCGGGTGTGGAAGTCCACCCCCGAGACCTCGAAGTCGTCCGCGCGCAGGCCCACGCCGAGCCCGAGCACGAGCCGCCCACCCGAGAGGTGGTCGATCGTGGCGGCCTGCTTGGCGAACAGCGCGGTGTTCGCCCGAAGCGGCGCGATCAGGATGTCGGTCATCAGGCGGATGCGCTCGGTCACGGCCGCCGCCGCAGCCAGCGCGATCAGGGGCTCGTAGTTGAGGTAGGCGATGCGGTCGATCGCCCCGAGCGTGGAGAACCCGGCCGCCTCGGCGCGCCGCGCCCAGTCGACGATCCCGCGCCGGTCGATCCCCTGGATCGCGTTGGGCAGCCCGATGCCGATCTGCATGGCGCGAGCCTAGCCGTGGCCCACGCCGATCGCGTTACGATCGCCGGCTAGAGGCGCTCCCCGATGCGGAGGCCGAAGCGCTCCAGCAGCTCCGGGATGCTCTCGGGCTGCATCTCGAGGCCGTAGCGGTCGCTGAGCGCCGCCAGCACTTCCTGGTCCATGGCCAGCGCGCCGCCGGCGTCCGACAGCTCCTCGAAGAAGTGCTCGAAGCCTGCCGGCGAGATGATCTCGAGGATCCGGCAGGGCTCGTCGCCGGCGTTCCAGAACGTGTGCCACTGCCCGCTCGGCTTGTGGACGAGGTCGCCCGGTCCCGCCTCGAGGACCTCGTCGCCGAGCAGGGCGCCCATGCGGCCCTCGAGCACGAAGCTGTACTCGTCCTCGCGCGTGTGGCGGTGCAGCGGCGCGGCGAGCGCCCGCGCGGACATCGGGTGCTCGACGAGCGAGAAGCGCTCGCCGGCCTCGGCGCCGTCGATCATGAACCGGACGCCGATGCTCCCGAGGAACCCCGCCTTGCCGTCCTCCGGACCCACAACCTTCGCCGTCGCCTGCATGCCGTCGTCCTTTCAGTGGACAGTAATGTCGCACGAATATACGGCGATCCACGGCGTGTGTCAAGATTGGGCGGACACTTATGTCCGGCGAAAAGCGCAAGTACACCAAGAAGCAGCGGGCGGAGGCCGAGGCCGAGACGCGGCTGCGCATCACGGAGAGCGCGATGGAGCTCCACGGAACGGTCGGGCCGTCCCGGACCTCGGTGAGCGCCGTGGCCGAGCGCGCCGGCGTGAGGCGCTCCACCGTCTATCGGCACTTCCCCGACGAGGCTGCGCTGTTCGCGGCCTGCAGCGCGCACTGGGCGGCGGGCAACCCGCCCCCCGACATCGGGGCGTGGGCCGCGATCGACGACCCGGGGGAGCGTGTTCGCCGTGCGCTGCCGGAGCTCTACGCCTACTACCGGCGCACCGAGCGCATGCTGAGCAACCTGCTGCGCGACGAGGACCTCGTGCCCGCGGTGAAGGGCCCCTTCGCGGCGTACCACGGGTACCTCGCGGCGGCGCGGGACGTCCTCGCGGCAGGCCGCGGGCGCCGGGCGCAGGTGAAGGCCGCCGCCGGGCACGCGGTGTCCTTCGCCACCTGGCGGTCGCTGACTCGCGAGCAGGGCCTGTCCGACGACCGCGCCGCCGGCCTGATGGCCCGGCTCGTGGAGGCCGCTAGCGCTTGAAGGCGTGGGCCTTGAGCTTGGGCCTGCCGCCCGGAGCGCCCGGCGCCCAGTCCGGGTTCGCGAAGCAGCCGTTCGCGACCCAGAAGTAGGACTTCTGCCGCCTCGGGATCGAGGTCTCGGAGCGGAGCCGCGACGCCTTGATCGTGTAGGTCACCGTCCGCTTGCTGCGGCTCAGCACCGTCTTCACGCCGCTCGCGCCGCTCGACAGGGTGGCCCGCGGAGCGCCGCCGACCTCGTTCCTGCGGCCGAAGACGAGGACGATCGGAGCAAGGCCCTTCGACTGGATCCTGTCCTTCATCGTGATCGTGTGCTTCAGGCGCCCGCCCTTGGCGTGTCCCGCGGTCGCGGAGTAGATCTCGCAGCCGCTGTGACCGTCGCCGTGAGGGTCCTTCACCTTCTGCGTGTTCGCGAACGCCGGCGCGGGAACGAGCAGGGCGGCGAG
>JAFGJG010000085.1 GCA_016929195.1 Thermoleophilaceae bacterium | reverse complement strand
TGCCCGAGCGGCGCCGCTTCCTGCGCGGGATGGTCGCGTGGGTAGGCTTCAAGCAGGTCCCGATCGAGTATCGGCGCGCCGGGCGGCAGGCCGGCGGCGGCGCCTCGTACCCGGCGCTCTTCCGGCTGGCGTTCGAGGCGCTCACGTCGTTCTCGGACGTGCCGCTGAGCATCGCCACCTACATCGGCGCACTGTGCGCGGCGGTCAGCGGCATCGCGGGCGCGATCGTCCTGCTGCTGACGCTCTCCGGCGCCCTGACCGCCTCGACCACCCTCTGGATCCTCGTCGCGGTCCTCTTCCTGGGCGGCGTGCAGCTGATGAGCATCGGGGTCCTGGGCCGCTACCTCGCGCACGTGCACGACCAGGTGCTGGACCGGCCCCTCTACATCGTCTCGCGCGTCGTGAAGGGGCAGCGCTCGGAGCCCGGCTTCGAGGCCCCCGCGGAGCCCGCGCAGCCGCAGGCCCGCGGCTGACCGGGCGCCTCCCGGGTCCGGCGAACGGCCGGCAGTGGGGCTTGGCGATCTGTGCATCCCTGAGATGCATAACTCGACAAGCCCCCGAGCGGGCGCGTGACGGGAGGGTGACTAGGGGTTCCGGTCCGCCGACTCCGGCGTGAGCTCGGACTCGGGCGGAAGCGCTACCTCTCGGCGCCGCGGCGCCTGCTTCCACACGCTCCGCCGCGCGGCGATCAGCTCGCGCACGGCGGGCAGGAGCACCTTGAAGATCGAGAGCTTCGAGCCCTCACGGTCCGCCCAGGCGACGCCGACCTCGCGCACCCGGTAGCCCGAGCGCCGCGCCAGCGCCAGCACCTCGGCGTCGAACACCCAGCCGTCGAGCCGCTGGCGCGAGAAGGCGGCCTCGGCCGCCGGCGCCCGCCAGAGCTTGAAGCCGCAGTACACGTCGCGGGTGGGCTCCCCCATCAGCAGTCGCGTGAGCGCGATGAACGGCCACCCCACGAGCCGCCGGCGGAACGGCTGCTGGTGGCCGACCCTGGCCCCGGCGGCGGTCCGCGACCCGGCGATCACGTCGGCGCTCTCCAGCGCCTCGAGCATCTCGGGCAGCGAGTCGAGCGACGGCCCGCAGTCCGCGTCGCACATCAGCCGCAGCTCGCCCTGCGCCTCGAGCATCCCCCGGCGCACGGAGTAGCCCTTTCCGCGGTTTCGCTCGTTGCGCAGCAGCCGGACCGTGGTCCCGTCGAGCGCCGGCTGCACGACCTCGACGGTGTCGTCGACGCTGGCGTTGTCGACCACGATGATCTCGTAAGGGCGACCGAAGCGCTCGAGCTGCTCACGCAGCAGCGCGATCGTCCCGCGGATCCCGACTTCCTCGTTGTAGGCCGGCACGACGACCGACATCCAAACGTCGCCCACCGCCCGAACATACACGCGGCTTCGTGCAGACGTCCCCGCTAGGCGGCGGCCCGATCGCCCCCGCGGCGCCGGAATCCGACCGCCGCCACGCCTCCGATCAGGATCAGCGCGACGAGGCTCGTGATCCACCCGAGGCGCCAGCTCGACGGCTCGTAGCGGAGCACCACGGTGTGCTCCCCGGCCGGCACGCTCACCCCGCGGAGCACGTAGTCGACCCGCCTGACCTCGGCGTCCCGGCCGTCGACCTCGGCCTTCCACCCGGGGTACCAGGCGTCGGTCAGGACCATCAGGCCGGGCCGGCTCGAGCTCGTCGCAACGGTGACCTCGTCGTCGTCGTAGCGCTGGATGCGGGCCTCGCCGCCCGCGCCCCGCTGCGCACCCTGCGGCAGGCCCGGCACCGGCTCGTCGGTGATGGCGGCCTCGAGCGGCCGGAAGCCCTCGGAGGCCACCGTGAGCAGCTGGGCGTCGTCGTCCGGGAGCACCTGCTGGCCGGTGACGAGGAACGCGCGCGGCAGCGCGCTCGGGTTGCGGTAGATCCGGGCGTCCGGGCCGTCGTAGGCCTCCTCGAGCCCCGGCAGCGGGTCGTCACCGCGGTTCTGGAGCAGATACTGGACGCCGAGCAGGCCGAGGGCACGGTAGGACGCGGGGTCGGCGACCGCGGCGACGGTGCAGAAGAACGAGTAGCAGTTGCGGTTGCGCCCGATCACCTGGCGCCACAGCTCGGTGTAGCGACGCTCGCCGGGGATCGCGTCGCCGCGCGCGTCATAGACGTCGTAGCGGAGCGCCAGGTTCGGCGGAAGCGGCGGCGCCAGCGAGAGTGTGAGCGGCTCGAGCCCGGCGAACCGGGCCGGCCTGTGCGCCTGGAGGTACCGGATCGACCCCGTGACCGGCTGCTCGGCGTGGCTCTCGCGGATCGACGGGTTGTAGTCGGCCCCCGCCTTGACCAGGTCGAGCGCCACGAGCACCAGCCCGAGCGCGGCGAACGCCGAGGGCGAGATGCGGCGCGCAGCGAGCGCCGCCACGAGCGCCAGCGCCAGCACGGCGGGGAGCAGCCACTCGAGCGCGGAGGCGAGCTTGACCACGAAGGGGCCATCGGGGGTGGCGAGCAGCTCAGGCTGCGGCGTGTCGAACAGCCAGGCCGCGCGCAGCGCCCTGCCGAGCAGGTCGAGGTGGAGGTTGCCGCCCGCGGCCACGACGATCACGGGCCCGATCACGAGCAGCGCGGATGCCCCGACGAGCAGCGCCCGCCGCCTTTCGCGAAGCCGGCCGGCCATGAGGTCGTCCATCCCCCAGCCGGCGAGCACCGCGAGGCACATCACCGTGATCACGCCGAAGCGGCTGTTGTTTGCGACCTTGAACCCCGGCAGGCTCGTCAGCAGGTCGAAGAGCGGGGGCTGCCCGGTCGCGATCAGCAGCGACGCCGCGCCGACGAGGAAGACCGCCACCCGCGTCCACGTCGGCCGGGACACGAACGCCGCCACGACCAGCATCAGCGGCAGGGCCGCCACGTACCAGGCGTGCTCCTGGTTCTTCGCCGCGAACTCGTAGCTCGTCCGCCCCGCCCCCCAGAAGTCGTGCATGAAGAACCCGAGCAGGTACTTCGGCGGCTGCTGGAACAGGGTGCCCGACAGCCCCGTCCGGGCGTTCACGTCGTCCGAGTGGGAGAGCAGCTCCACGAACGGGATCAGCGCGACGCCGGCGAGCGCGGTGCCGGCGGCGAGCGCCGTCCCGAGCGCCAGCAGCCGCCGCGGGAAGCCGTTTCGCAGGACCGGGTCGAGGAGCACCCGGCCCGTCCAGAAGCACCCCACCACGAAGAGCATCTGGAAGCTCGACGACGGGTGCCCGCCGAGCCACTGGAGCCCGGTGACCGCGGCGAGGCCGGCCCACGGGAGCGGTCCGGGTCTTCGCACCGTGAGCTCCGCGAGCAGACAGATCCACGGGAGGAACGGCCAGATGCCCATGGTGTTCCAGGACACCCAGAACACGCACCAGAGGCTGAACCCGAAGACGAGCCCGGTCATCAGCGCCGCGGCGAACCGCATGCCGAGCGCCCGGCCCAGAAGGAACGCCCCGAACGCCGCCACGAACAGCTTGAGGGCCGCGATGACCGCCAGCGACTGCCAGAACGGCAGGACGTACGCCGGCAGGCTGAACGGCGACCAGATCAGCGCCTGCGGATCCGCGAAGTACGGGCGCCCGCTCAGCACGTGCGGGTCCCAGAGCGGGACGTCCGGGAGGTGAGCGCGCGTGTACTCGAGCGACGGCTGGAACTTGTTGACGGCGTCGCCCAGCTCGCGGTTCGAGCCGAGGGCTGGAACCTCGGCCGGTCGCGACGACTGCCACGGCGTGGCGGTCCAGAGGAAGTCGGACGCCGAGAGCGCGCGCCCGGGGACCATCCCGTGCGCGAACACGGCCACGGCGAGCACCAGGTAGACAAGCGCCGCGGCCGTCACCGGCCGGCGCCTCACCCACTCGGTCAGCGCAGCGCGCAGGGCCGCTCCCTGATCAGTACGGCCAGTCGTCCTCGTCGGGAAGCCCGAGCGCCCGGGCGACGGGCCGCAGGCGGGCCACCATGGCCACCTTGATCAGGCAGTTGCGGACGAACCACGGCATGCCGCCGAGCTGGCGCAGCGCGTCGGTCACACGCGCACCGGGACCCAGCCGCTCGCGCCGGTACTCCGCGAGTGAGCGGGCGCGCCCCACGTAGCGCCACTGACCCGAGAACACGAGCAGGCGGAGCTGCGCGAGCGTGACGCCGACGGCGTTGTAGGAATCGTGGACCAGCATGGCGCCGCCCTCGGGCACCCGGGCACCCCAGTCCCGGATGTCGTTCCGGGCCGGTGCGTAGCGGTGCGCGCCGTCCACGTAGAGAAGATCGATCGGGCCCTCGACCGCTGCGTGGGCGGCATCCGACATCTCGCGCACGTGCAGGATCTTGTCGTCCACGCCGGCGCGCGCGAGGTTGGCGTGGAAGGTCTCGAAGTCGCGGCCGCCCCGGCCGGCCTCCGCGTCGATCTCCTGCGGCCCGCGATCGCTGCCCGCGTGCGGATCGATCGCCACGACCTCGACGGTCGGGAGCGAGGCGCGCCGGAGCACGATGGTGGACCTGCCGCGGAAGGAGCCGATCTCGACGATCCGGCCACCGGCCTGCACGCGCCCGGCCGCGTCCCACAGGCGCCGCGCCTGGTCGTCGCTCAGCCAGCCCTCGACTCCCGCGACGGCCTCGAGCGCGCCCTCGAAGCCGCTCGAGGTCTCCACGGCGCTCATACGGGGGTGCCGGTCTCGCTGGGTGCCATGGCGGGCACCGGACCGGGATCGGCCACGGGCTCGTGCCCCGCCTCGGCCTGGAGGATCGCGAGGTTGGCCTGGGCCACCCGGTCCCAGCTGAAGTAGCGCGCACGGCGCTCCGCGGCCTGGCCCAGCTCCTCGATCCGGTCCGGGTCAGCCACGAGGTCGCGCACGCGCGCGCACAGCTCCTCGGGGCTGTGGGCCAGGAGCCCCGTCTCGTTGTCGACGATCGACTCCGGCAGGCCGCCGACGGCGAGGGCCGCGCTCGGCGTGCCGCACAGGGCCGCCTCCATGACCGTCAGGGACCAGCCCTCGGACGATGAGGCGGTCAGCGCCACCCACGCCTGCGCGTACAGCTCGGCCCGCCGCTCGTCGCTCACGTAGCCGTGCATCGTGACCCGGTCCTGGAGGCCGCGCCGCGCGATCTCCCGCTCGAGCGACTCGCGGTGGTCGCCGTCCCCAGCGATGTCGAGCTCGGCGCCCGGCACGGCCTCGAGCACGTCGAGCACGCGCTCGATCCGCTTGTAGGCCTTGAGCCGGCCCACGAACAGCAGTCGCGGCGTGGGCGCCCGGATGCCGCGGTGGAAGTCCTTCGGGTCCACGCCGAGGTATTCGATCTGGATGTGCTCGGCCGGGATGCCCACGTCCACGAGGTCGTCCCGCGCCGACAGCGAGATCGTCGAGAAGCGCACCCTGCGGTAGAGCAGCTTGAGCGGCATGGTCTCGAGCGCCCACGCGAGCACGCGGCCGAGTCGCGGCCCGAACTCGCCGATGTAGAGGTCGCGGTGCACGTGGTGGACCATCGCCACCCGCGGCTTGCGCAGCCACAGCGGGGTGAGGAAGGTGATGCCGTTGATGATCTCGAGCACCACGTCGGCCTCGCGGCCGAGGCCGCGGATGCAGGCCCAGATCGCGCGCGGGAACACGGTCGAGCGCCCGCCCATGCGGTGGACCGTGAGGCGCGGGCCGTAGGTCTCGACGGCCTTCGCGCCGGGATACATCCCCGCCACCATCGTCACGCGGTGGCCCCAGGCCACCCAGCGGCTCACGTGCGCGTCGATGTTCGCGCCGTTGCCCCCCGTCTGGGGATGCGTCCAGTCCCTGTCGGCCAGGACGAGGATGTGCAGGGGCTTTTCCGCGCCGGGCCCGGTCACGAGACGGGCAAAGGTAGCGGGTCTCGCGGAACGGCGCGGCACCTCCGAGCGGCGGGTACGGTCCGGGTGGCGCCTCACTGAATTGCCCCCTATCGTCTCTATGGATGCCGCCCACCGTCTGGATTACCGTGCCGACCTACAACGAGGCCCAGAACCTCGAGGGGCTCGTGCGCTCGGTCGTCAAGCAGCTCGAGGAGACCGTCCCGGGGCGCGGCCATCTGGTCGTCGTCGACGACGCGTCGCCGGACGGGACCGGCGAGATCGCGGAGCGCCTCGCGGCCGAGCTGCCGCAGGTCGAGGTGCTCCACCGGACCGGGAAGGAGGGGCTCGGGCAGGCGTACCTGGCCGGCTTTCGCTACGCCCACAGCCGCGGCGCCGACCTGACGATCGTCATGGACGCGGACCTCTCCCACGACCCGCGTCACATCCCCGCGCTCATCGAGGCCGCGGAGCACAGCGACCTCGTGCTCGGGTCGCGCTACGTCGAGGGCGGTGAGATCGTCGACTGGCCGCCGCTGCGCCGCTTCCTCAGCCGCGGTGGCTCCACGTACGCGCGGATGATCCTGGGCCTCGAGATCCGGGACCTGACGACCGGCTTCCGCTGCATCCGCCGTGAGGTGCTCGAGACGGTCGAGCCATCGACGCTGCGGGCCCAGGGCTACGTCTTCAACATCGAGCTGACGTACCGCGCGATCCTGGCCGGGTTCCGCGTCGCCGAGGTGCCGATCACCTTCCGCGACCGCAAGGCCGGCCAGAGCAAGATCTCGCTCGACATCGCCTTCGAGGCCCTGCTGCTCGTGCCGCGGCTCCGGCGGACCCACCGCCGCGACAAGCCCGCGGTGCGCGACGAGGCGCAGGCCGCGGAGGAGCGAACCCCGGCCTAGATCAGGGCGGGCCGCGCCAGGCGGCCGGCCCGGGGCCCGGTTCGCGGCCAGCGGCTGCGGGAGTCGAGCGCCTCGATGGTGTTCTGCACCTCGCGGGGCAGCGCCTCCTGGAACCGGGCGGTGTCGAACCGCGCCGCGTTCTCCAGGCAGTCCTGCGGGTCGACGGCCGCGTCGTCGAAGTCGAGGACCGCCCTCGCAAGCTCGTCGGGCCCGCCGTCCCAGAAGCAGCCGGTCAGGCCCTGCCGGACCGTCTCGAGCGTCCCTCCGCTGCGCACTGCTATCACCGGCCGGCCGGCGGCCTGGGCCTCCACGGCGGCGATGCCGAACTCCTCCACGGCCGCGACCACGAGCGCGCGGCAGCCGGACAGGTAGGCGGCGGTCTCGGCGTCGCTCACCCGCCCCGTGAAGCGCACGTTTGGGCCGGCCATGCGCTGGAGGCGGCGGCCGTCGGGCCCGTCGCCCACGACCACGAGCGGCAGCCCGAGGCGGTTGAACGCCTGCACCGTCACGTCGATCCGCTTGTGCGGCATCAGCTCCGACAGCACCAGGTAGTGGTCGCCGACGGGACCGGCCGAGAAGCGGCCCGTCTCGACGGGCGGATAGACGACGGTCGAGTCGCGCCCGAGGTAGCGCTTGACGCGCGCCTGGGTCGACTGCGAGTTGGTCACGTAGTGGTCCACCCGCTGGGCAGCGATCCAGTCCCACTGGCGCCAGCGGCGGAACAGGCCGCGCAGGAAGCTGCGGGTGACCGGGTTGCGCCTGCTGGCCAGCGTCCGGTCGCGGTCGTTCCAGGCGTACCGGAACGGGTTGTGGCAGTAGCAGACGTGGACGGTGAACTCGTCGCAGATCACGGCGTGCGCCCAGGCACTCGAGCTGGAGACCACGAGGTCGTAGCCGGACAGGTCGAAGGACTCGACCGCCGCGGGGTACAGCGGCAGCAGCGCACGGAACGTCCGCGACGTCGGCCGCGTCTTCTGCAGGAAGGACGTGTGGACGTTGCGGTGCGCGAAGCGCCCCTCGGTTCCGTGCTCGTTGTAGACGGCCGTGAACAGGTCGGCCTCCGGCCAGATCTCGCACATCGCCAGGAAGACCCGCTCGGCGCCGCGGAGGTCCAGCAGGAAGTCGTGCACGAGCGCGACCTTGCTGGGAGCTTGTTGTGGTGCCAACTCCACCTTGATGACCCGAGTCTAAGCCAGGCAGGGCCGAAGGGACGTCAGTGGGCTCTGCTATTAATCCTGAGCGATGGGGCGTCATCACCTAACCGCCCTGGTGGCGGGATTGGTGCTGGTCGTGCCGTCATCAGCACTCGCCCAGAGCGCGGGCGACAATCAGTACGAGGATCCCTTCGCGGGCTCGGAGCGGCCGCAGCAACCCGGCGACGACGTGGCGCCTTCGCAGACGGGCACCGAAGCACCGGACACCTCGGTGCCGACGGCGTCCACGCAGGCCGGCACCGCGGCCGTGCCCACGGACACAGCGCCCGGCGCCGAGCTCCCGCGCACGGGTGAGGAGCCCGTCTGGTGGCTGCTCGCAGGGCTCGTCGCCGTGGCTTCCGGCTGGGCGCTCCACCGGCGCCTGGCGCCGGGCCGCTCGCCCTGAGTCCCCCGGTCGTGATCGACGCCCGGGCCGCCGCGCGCAGCGAGGTCGGCGGCGTCGAGCGCGTCACGCGCGAGCTGGCGGACTGGCTGCCGCGGCTGGCCCCCGGCCGGTACCGCGTCATGCGGCCCCCGGCGTTCCTCGCGCACAAGGCGGGGCACGCGTGGGAGCAGGCGGTCCTCCCCTGGTCCGCCCGGAAGGCCGAGCTGATCCTCTGCCCGGCGAACCTCGCGCCCGTCGCCTCCCGGCGCACGGTCCTCCTGCTGCACGACGTGGTCGCGCTGCGGCATCCCGAGTGGTACGGCCGCCTGTACGCGGGCTACCAGCGCGCCCTCCTGCCGCTGCTCGCGCGCCGGGCGAGGCTCGTCCTCACCGTCTCGGAGTTCTCGCGCCGCGAGATCGTCGACGTGCTCGGGATCCCGGAGGAGCGCATCCGGGTCGTGCCGAACGGCGTCGACGAGCGCTTCCGCCCGGACGCCGACCCCGAGCCGGCCCGCGCGGCGCACGCCCTCGCGCGGCCCTACGTGCTGGCCGTCGGGACCCGGATCGCCCGGAAGAACCTGGACGCGCTCGGCCCCACGCGCGCGGCGCTCGACCGAGCCGGGATCGACCTCGTGGCGGCCGGCTCGCCGCGCGACTACATGCGCGACTCCCCCGACCCGCCGGTGCGCTCGCTCGGCTACGTCGCCGACGAGCACCTGCCGGGCCTCTACGCGGGCGCCCGCGCGCTCGTCATGCCGTCGCTCTACGAGGGCTTCGGCCTCCCCTGCCTCGAGGCGATGGCGAGCGGCGTCCCGGTCGTGGCGGCCGATCGCACCGCGCTCCCCGAGGTGTGCGGTGACGCCGCGCTGCTGGTGGACCCGGACGACCAGGAGGCCTTGGCCGCCGCCGTCGTGGCCGCCGCCACCGACGAGGGGCTGCGCGAGCGCCTGCGCCCCGCCGGCCTCGAGCGGGCCGCGCGCTTCACCTGGCGCGCGACCGCCGAGGCGGCCGACGGCGCGATCGCGGGCCTCCTCCGCGCGCGCTGAACGGTCGCCGCGGACCGCCGGTTGTGGCAAGCTTCAGCGAGATGCTGGCTCAACGCGGGAGCCACGAGGTCCTCAACCAGCCTCCGCCGCTCGCCCCGTACAACGTCTTCGAGGCCGACCTCCCACTGCGCGAGGCGCTCGAGCGCGAGGGCGGTGGCTGGGGTGTGGACCGGCTGCGCGACACCGGAGAGCTGGCCGGCAGTCCCGAGGCGATCGAGCACTCGGAGCGCTGCGAGCGCAACGAGCCGATCCTCCGGACCCACGACCGCTACGGCCACCGCATCGACGAGGTCGAGCTGGACCCGTCCTGGCACTGGCTGCTCCGGCAGGCGATCGAGCGCGAGATCCACTCGCTGCCGTGGCGTGAGCCGCGGACCGGGTCGCACGTGGTGCGCGCCGCGCTGATGTACACCTGGAGCCAGGTGAACGCGGGCGTGATGTGCCCCGTGTCCATGACCTACTCGGTGATTCCGGCGCTCCGCGAGGCACCCGACCTCGCCGAGGAGTGGGAGCCGCGGCTGACCAAGCCGAGCTACGAGGACGGCGCCCTGTCCGGGATGGCCATGACCGAGAAGCAGGGCGGCTCGGACGTGCGCGCGAACACGACCGAGGCCGAGCCGGCCGGCGACGGGACCTGGGAGATCACGGGCCACAAGTGGTTCTGCTCCTATCCCCCCTGCGACATCTTCCTGACGCTCGCCCAGACCCCGGCTGGGCTGTCCTGCTTCCTGATCGAGGGCGGCGACCCCGGCTTCCGCATCCAACGGCTGAAGGACAAGCTCGGCACGCGCTCGCTGCCGTCCTCCGAGGTCGAGTTCCAGGGCGTGCGCGGCCGCCTGGTCGGCGAGGAGGGCCACGGCGTGCGGACGATCGTCCGGATGGTCAACCACACGCGGCTCGACTGCCTGATCGGCTCGGCGTCCGCAATGCGCTGGGGCCTGGCCCAGGCGGTCCATCACGCCCGCCATCGCACCGCCTTCGGCAGGCTGCTCGCCCAGCAGCCGCTCATGCAGAACGTGCTGGCCGACCTCGCCATCGAGTCCGAGGCGGCCACCGCCACCGCAATGCGGGTGGCGCGGGCCTACGACGAGCAGGACGCCCCGTTCCGGCGCTTCGCGACCGCGGTCATGAAGTACTGGGTCTGCAAGCGCGCGCCGCAGCACGCGCTCGAGGCGCTCGAGTGCCTGGGCGGCAACGGCTACGTCGAGGAGTCGGGGATGGCGCGGCTGCTGCGCGACTCCCCGCTCAACTCGATCTGGGAGGGCTCTGGCAACGTCGCGGCGCTCGACGTTCTGCGCGCGACGCTCAAGGAGCCGGAGGGGCTGCCGGCCTTCCTGGCCGAGTGCGAGCTGGCGCGCGGCGGCGATGCCCGCCTGGACGCCCACCTCGACAGGCTCGGCACGCAGGCGCAGGACCCCGAGTTCGAGGCACGCCGGCTCGTCGGCGACCTGGCGCTCGCCCTCCAGGCGAGCCTGCTGGTGCGCGATGCACCGCCCGCTGTCGCGGACGCGTTCTGCGCCGCCCGCCTCGACGGCGGCGGCCGCGTGTTCGGCACCCTGCCCGCCGGGGTGGATGCCGAGGCGATCGCGCAGCGCGCTCTGGCCGCGTAGCGACCGGCGTCGTCCGAACAGAGCTTCTCTACGATGATCCGGGTCGCTGTTCCCGCCGAGGAGAATCGCCGCATGCCCCGCCGTTTGCTGATCGCCGCCTGCCTGCTGGCCATGTCGCTGGCGGCGGCCCCGACCGCCGACGCGGCGCGGAAGGTCCCGCGCGGCTTCTTCGGGACGGTCTTCGACGGACCGATCAAGAGCGCCGCCCCCACCCTCATCGACGGCGAGTTCGGGCGCATGAGCTCGGCCGGCGTCGAGTCGGCGCGGACGAACTTCGCCTGGGGCGACATCCAGCCCGTTCGCGGCACGACCACGTTCGTGAAGACGGACGTGCTCGTGGGAGCGGCGGCCGAGCACGGCCAGATCCTGCTTCCCGTGGTCACGTCCGCCCCGCCGTGGGCGCGCAAGTACCCGGGCAAGACGGGCTCCCCGCCCAAGCGCGTGTCGGACTACACCGCGCTGCTCAGGGCGCTCGTCAGCCGCTACGGGCCGAAGGGCAGCTTCTGGACGGAGAACGCGACCGTCCCCAAGCGGCCGATCCGGCAATGGCAGATCTGGAACGAGCCGAACCTTCCGTATCAGTGGGCTCGTCCGAAGGGCCAGGGCTTCAAGAAGATCGCACCGGCCTACGGGAAGCTCCTGAAGGCGTCGCGCAAGACGCTCAAGAAGGCCGACCGCGGCTCCAAGGTCGTGCTCGCGGCGCTGACCAACTTCTCCTGGGAGGACCTCGCCACCCTCTACTCACGCGGCCACATAAAGGGCGCCTTCGACGTGGCGGCGATCAACGCCTACTCGAACCGGCCGTCCGACTACCTCAAGATCGCCGGTGCGGTGCGGAAGGTGCTCCGGCGGAACGGCGCGCGCAAGGTGCCCATCTGGTTCACGGAGTTCACCGCACCCGCCGCCAAGGGCCGCATCAGGATCCCGTCGTATCAGCGGCGCTTCGTCACGACCGACGCCCAGATGGCGAAGGTCGTCAAGGCCGCCTACAAGGCGTTCGCGACCAAGGGCCGGCGGAGCCTGGGGATCGAGCGCGCCTACTGGTACACGTGGGCGTCCACGTACCAGAAGGGGCACCCGCTCGGGTTCTTCGAGTTCGCGGGCCTGCGCCGCTTCACCGGTGCCGCGCCGTCCGACCGGCCGGCCGTGAGCGCGTACCGCCAGATCGCGCGCAAGTACGCCGGCTGAGCGGTCGGAAGCGCACCCGCGCCCGGCCCGAGCGGCCGGCGCGAGCGTGGCGTCGCGCCCTGAGCGCGCGCTTTGACCGCTTGGACCGGCGCGACGGCCTGGCGCAGCGCCCGCGCTCCACGAGCCGCCCGCCGGTGGCGGAGGACGACCGGCTGCCGGGCGCGCCCGGCCCGCCCCCGCCCGGAGACGACGAGGACGCGGCCGGCGTGAGCCGCAGCACGACCGGAGCCCCCGCCAGGTCGACCCTGATGCGGCGCGGGTCGCTCCAGCGGGCCGTCTCGGACGAGGCGACCACCGGGTCGAAGCGCCGGGCGAGCGAGAGCCGCTCTCCCATCACGACGTCGACGGGCACTGGGGCGGCCGCCACCGGCCGCTTGCCGACGCGGTCCCAGAGGCTCACCTGACGCCAGAGCACCAGCGCGTAGCTGCCGTCGGCGGACCGCAGCAGAAGCCGGCGCATGTCGGACGGGGCACCCTCGAAGCCGAGCCTCACGCCGCCGGGCGAGCCGACGGGCGCCGAGCCGCCGTCCACCGCGTCCATCAGGTTCCGGAGGGCGATGAACGACGGACGGGGCGTCAGATCGTTGCGCAGCAGGCCGAAGGTGCCCTCGGCCTTCGAGAGCCCCTTCTGGATGCGCTGGGCCTCCGTGAAGGGATCGACGAACTGGTAGAAGAACGTTCGCTTGATCCCGTCGCGGTAGGCCTCGAGCAGGATTCGGGGCGTGTAGTTTGCGTTGACCGCCTCGGAGACCCCGCGATGCGAGTCGTCGGTGGTCGTGTCGGCGTGGTAGCCCACCTCAGTGATCACCAACGGCTTGCTCCCCGACACAAGCGACATCATCGTGCGCTCGTTGTCGAAGTTGGACAGCGGCATGATGCCGCCGGGGTAGGGATGCAGGTTGCCGTAGTCCAGGTAGCCCGCGAGGTTCCCGAGCAGCCCTCGCGACTCGCGATGGACGAGGCTGGGGCCGTATACGGGCAGATGCGCGAGGCCGGGGTCGCCCTTGACGCTGTTCCAGAGCTCGACCTGGAAGGCGCGTGTTTTCGTCACCCAGTCCGTGACCGGCTCCAGGTCGGGCTCGTTGGGCGCGACCACGGCCTCGACGGCGCCCGAGAGCGGCCCCTTCACAGAGGCCAGCTGCGTCTGCATGTGGCCACTCCCGCTGGCCAGACTTCCCACGCCCACGTCGGCCGTAATGCCCTTCGCCGCGAGCCGCTGGAGCATCGCCACCTGATAAGGACAGGCGGCGCAGAGCCCGTCGAGCACGTGGCGGGCGCCCAGCTCGAGCAGGCGCGCCTCCATCGCGTCGTAGTTCCCGTACACGGTGTCGTTCCACGCGAAGCGCACGTTGACACCGAACGTGTTGCCGAAATCGCGTGCGGGATCGGCCGCCACGAACGGCTCGGCGGGATAGGGGTCGGCTGCGGCTGCAGGGGCGCAGCTGGCGGCGACCATCGTGCAGACAGCCACGATTATCGGTACGGCGGCGGCGAAAATAGGTATGCCCGGACCGTCGGAGTCGGGCGTCGACACGTTAGACGATCGCGCCCGGCCTCCTACACCCGTCCAGGCCGGGTCTGGACGTGAAGGCACCCCGAGGGCGCATCTGGATCGCGCTGGCCGTGGCCGTCGCGGCTCTGGGCGCGGTCATCTTCTTGGCGCGCGACGGGGACCGGGACAGCCCCGCGCCGGACCTGGACCGCGGTGAGCTGCCGGCCGCCGCCTTCCTGGACTCCATCGGAGTGGTGGTGCACTTCAACTACGTGGACACGGCGTACGGGCGCCGTGACGACGTGGTCGCGCGCCTGCGCGAGCTCGGGGTCCGCCACATCCGCGACGCCATGCCCTCGCCCGTGGAGCCGCTCGGGGCGGGGCTGCGGGCGGCGCGGCAGGCCGGCATCCGCGCCACGCTCGCCACGGGGGACGTGAACCACGATCCGGAGGCGGCGGTGCGGGACTCGCTCGTCGTCATGGGCGACGCCGTCGACGCCTTCGAGGGACCGAACGAGCTCGACGCCGCCCAGACGGGATGGGTCGCCACGCTCAGCTCGTACATGCCGCGGCTGGCCGAGGCGGTGCGCCGCCAGGCCCCCGGGGTGGACCTGATCGGGCCCAGCTTCATCGACCCGGACAACCGCAGCAGGCTGCCGGCGGACCTTCCGGGGCTCGCGAACGGGCACCCATATCCCGGCGGAGCGCCGCCCGAGGTCGCGCTCGCGGCGGCCGCGGACCAGGCAGGGCGCGGTCCCGGCCGGCGCGGGCTGGTCTTCACGGAAACCGGCTACCACAACGCCCTGCGCGACCGCTCCGACCAGCCGCCCGTGTCGGAGGAGGCCGCCGCCGTCTACTTCCCGCGCCTGCTCCTGGCCGCCTACGCGCTCGGCGCCCGCCGCACGTTCGTGTACGAGCTGCTCGACGAGAAGCCGGAGCCGGCGCTGTCCGACCTCCAGCAGCACTTCGGGCTGCTGCGCAGCGACTTCTCGCCCAAGCCCGCGTTCACGGCGATCAAGACGATGATCGCCGCCGTGCGCAGCTCGCCCGGCGCGGGCGATCCGGCCCCGCTCCCGATCCGGTACGGCGGCGAGGGCGCGGACGCCGTGACGCACCTGACCCTGGTCCGGCCCGACGGGTCGCGCGTGGTCGCGCTGTGGCGACAGGCGTCGGTGTGGGACCGCGACTCCGGCCGGCCGGAGCGGCCCGGGCGGCTGCCGGTCGAGCTCGAGCTCGGCCGCGCGGTCCGGGACGTGCGGGTCTGGAGGCCGAGCGCTTCGCCCGTGCCGGTGAGGGCCGTGCCGAGGGCTACGAAGCTGCGCGTGAACGCCGGGGCCGACGTCACGCTGGTGAGCTTCCGGTGACGAGCGCGGTGCGATCACTGCTGAGAAGGGGGCTCGTGAGAGCTGGCGTGGTCACCTACGCGTTCTCCGCGCTCACGCTGGTGGCCAACCTCACGAGCGGCGTGATCTCGGCCCGGGCGCTCGGGCCGGGCGGCCGCGGCGTGACCGTCGCGCTCACCACGGTGAGCCAGCTCGCGGGCTTCCTGTTCGCGATGGGGGTCGCGCAGAGCCTGAGCTACTTCATCGCCCGCGATCCCCGCACCGGCCCGCGCCTGCTCACCACCTGGGTGCTCATGCTGATCCCGCTGACCGCCGTCGCGATCGGGATCAGCGAGCTGCTCCTCCCGACGATCTTCCCGACCAACCCTCACGACGCCGTGGAGATCGGCCGCTGGTTCCTGCTGACGATCGCCCTGGTCGTGGCGCTCGAGCTGAACTACGGGCTGATGCTGGGCGTGCACGACTTCGTCGCGTACAACGTCCTGCGCCTCGCCCAACCCGCGCTCATGGCGGCCGCGTTCGTGGTCCTGTGGCCGCTCGACGCGCTCACCGTGACGTCGGCGCTCATCGCGCCGGCGGCAGCCACCGCGCTGGTGCTCGTGGTCGGCATGTGGCGCTCCGTCCGGCAGATCGGCCTGCAGATGCCCGACTTCGGGCTCGGGCTGCACACGCTCTGGTTCGGCGTGCGCGGACAGGGGGCCACGGTGGCCAACCACGTGACGGGGCGGCTCGACGTGGCCGTGCTGCCGGCCTTCGTGGCGGCGGCGAGCGTCGGGCTCTACTCGGTGGCCACGAACGTGTCGCTGATCATCTACCAGCTCGCGAACACCTTCGCGGCGCTGGTCATCCCCGCCGCGGCGGCCGACACGCGCGGCGGCGCCCGGAAGGTGATCGGCTCGTTCTGGGCCGCGATGGCGGTCGCGATCGTGCTCGCCGCGGGCCTCGCCGTCCTCGCCGAGCCGCTGCTCGGGCTCGTGTACGGGGACGCGTTCCGGGACGCGGCCGAGTCGCTGCGGCTGCTGCTGCCCGGCGCGGTCCTGTTCGCGGGCTCCTCGATCATCGGAGCCGGGGTCTATGCGGCCGGGCGGCCGCTGGCCGCCACGCTGCCGCAGCTGCTCGGGATGGTCGTGACGCTGATCGGCCTGTTCGTGTTCGTCCCCGACGGCGGCATCACCGCGGCGGCGATCGTGTCGAGCGTCTCTTACGCCACGGTGTTCGTGGCCATGGTCGCCACCTACCTCTGGATCACCGGCATCCGCGGCCGCGAGCTGGTGCCCACGCCGGCGCGACTCCGCCGGCTCGCGATGGAGCCGGAGGGGGCGGAGGTGGCGCCGGGCCCGGCGAACGACGGGCGGTGAGAGGCTCTGCCCTCCGCGGACGCCTCGCCGGGGGTTCGGCGAGTTGTGCATCCATGCGGTGCATAACTCGACACGCCCCCCGCGGACGCGTAACGGGAGCGTGACGAGAGTGACGCGACGGCCGGGCCGCGGCTAGTAGCGCGGCAGCGGGTACGGGTACTCGCGCCGGCGCAGCGCGAAGCGGAGCACGGCGCCGACGGTGAGGAGGAGCAGGCCGGCGATCCAGACCCCGCCGAGCGGGGTGCCGGTCTGCGGCAGCTGGGCCGCGGTGGTCTGAACGGCCGGCGCGGTCGTGACGGGAGCGGCCTCCTCCTGACCCTGCTGGCCGCCGCTGTTCTGGTCGTCCTCGCCGGCGAGCGGGTCGGTGTACTGCTGGGGGATGTCGCTGTCGTCGCCCTGAAGGTCGTTCGTGGGCGCCTCGTCGGTGGTCGGCTCGTCCTGCGCGGGCGCGGCCTGCGGCTCCTCGGATATGGCCGCCGGCGCCACGTCGCTCGCCGCGGGCGCGGCCGGGGCCGCCTCCTGCGCGCGGGCGCCGAGCGGCGCCAGCAGGAGCAGGGCGATCGGAACGAGAACTGCGATGACTCCCCGTTTCATGGCGACAGTTGTTAGCAGGTTTGTCCCCGGGCGGCGCAGGGTGGCGGGCCGGCTGCAGGCCCGCGACGTTACGATGGCCGGCTTGCGGAGAGCCCGCACCAGAGCATGGGTCGGGGCCGCGGTCAAGCGCGCCGGGGAGCGCGCCGGTCTCGAGATCGGAATGCGGCGGCCGCCCGCCGAGCGGCGCGCGCGACTGCTTGCCGAGCGCCGGATCGAGCTGGTCGTCGACGCGGGCGCGCACCGCGGCCTGTACGGGCGCGAGCTGCGCGAGCACGGCTACGGCGGGCGCATCGTGTCCTTCGAGCCGGCGACCGCGGCCTTCGGCGAGCTGGCACGGCGAGCGGCGGCCGCGCCGCCCTGGGAGGCGCGGCAGCTGGCCCTGTCGGACGAGCCCGGCGAGCTCCGCCTCAGCTCGGCCGAGAACTTCGCCTCCGCCCTCCCCCCGGCCGGCCAGCTGGCCTCGCTCTTCCCGGAGGCGGCGCCCGCCGCGTCCGAGACGGTGCCGGCGGTGCGCCTCGACGCCCAGGACCTCGATCTCCCTCCGGGGCAGCGGACCCTGCTGAAGCTGGACGTCCAGGGATACGAGCTGCGCGTGCTCCGGGGCGCTTCGGGCCTGCTGCCCGAGGTCGGGGTCGTGGAGTCGGAGCTCTCCGTGGTCCCCCTCTACGAGGGAGCGCCGCTGATCGCGGACATGCTGAACGCGCTCGCGGAGGCCGGCTTTCGGCTCGCGGCGCTCGAGCCCATCCTGCGCGACTGGCGCACAGGCGAGCACCTGCAGTTCGACGGAACCTTCGTCAGGGGTTAGCCGGGTGCTCCTGCGCCACCGCGCGCGGGGAGGTCTCGGCGTGCGAGATGGCGTAGGTGGCCCGGTACGGCCGCTCCGAGACGCTCTCCACGACCTCCCGGAGGCGCGTCTGGAACACCTCGCGCGAGAAGCGGCGAGCGTGCTGTGAGATGTCCCCGGAGTCGAAGCGCGTGAAGTCCGTGCGCAGGGCGTTGGCCAGCGCGCTCACGTCCCCTTCCGGCACGAGCAGGCCGGTGTCCCCGTGGATCACCGTCTCGCTGACACCGCCCGCGTTGATGCCGACCACGGGGCGGCCCGCGGCCTGCGCCTCGACGGCCACGAGCCCGAACTCCTCGACGTTGGGAACGACGAGCGCCGCGGCCTCGGAGTAGAGGCGCTCGAGCGTCTTGTCGTCCACGCGGCCGAGGAACTCGGCCTTGCCCGTGTAGCGCTCCTTCAGATGGATGAGCTCGGGGCCCGTCCCCACGACCTTGATCCTGCGGCCCGCCTCGGCCGCGGCCTCGATCGCGAGGTCCGGGAGCTTGTGCCGCACCAGCTCGCCGACGAACAGGACGTAGTCGTCCGGCTCGCCGGTCGAGAACCGCTCGACGTCCACGGGCGGGTAGACGATCGGTGCGTCGCGGCCCCAGTAGCGCTTGATCCGCTCGCGCGTGATGTGGCCGTTCGCGATGTACTGGTCCACGCGGCGGGCGGCGCGCAGGTCGAACGCGCGGTGCCGGCGCATCAGCAGCCGGAGCGCCGGGCGCAGGGGCAGGCTGACCTCTTGGAGCGCGACGGCCTGCTCGTGCCACGCGTACCGGAACGGGGAGTGGCAGTAGCAGACGTGGAGCGCCCCGCGCGGCTTGTGCAGTCCATGGGCGAATGCGCTGCTGCTCGAGATGATGCGGTCGTAGCGGCCGATCTTGAGGCGGCGCGCCGCAGTCGGGAACAGGGGCAGAAGGGCACGGAAGTTGGACTGGCTCACGCCCAGGCGCTGGAGCCGCGACGTGGTGATGTCCCGGCCCGCGAAGCGGCCCTGGGTCCCGTACTCGTCGTAGAGCAGCGTGACGATCGGCGCCTCGGGCCAGACCTCGGTCATCGCCGCGAAGGTGCGCTCCGCGCCGCGGAGGACCAGGAGGTAATCGTGTACGAGAGCTAGTCCTGCCATGGGTTCAAAAGAGGATACGGCGAGCCCCTTCAACCGGTAGCGGTCCGGCCTGCGGGCAGGGTGCTCAAGGTCGCACCACTACCGACGATAAGACCTCAATGCGAGTTTTCGCCGCACTCGCAGTGGGTCTGACCGCTGCATGCTCTTTGCTGACCGCGACGCCGGCGGCGGGCGCCTACAGCCTCACGCCTAGGAGCGCTCCCGCCTTCCATGACTCGGTGGGCGTCGTCACTCACTCAGTGTATTACGACACCGGCTACGGAAACTGGCCGAAGGTGGTGTCGCGCCTCCGCGAGCTGGGCGTCACCCATCTGCGGGACGGCCTCTACGCGAACGAGTCACCGGAGTGGCGCGACTGGACGGAGCGCTACTACCGCGCCGTCGAACTCGCCGCCGCGAGCGGGATGCGCTTCGACTTCGGGATGGGCGAGCCCGGCGCCCGGATCGGGAGCATCGACGAGCTGGTCGCCGTGGCCGGCGGCCGCCTGCGCCACGCCGCCGAGGCGCTCGAGGCGCCGAACGAGTTCGACAAGGGCGCGCGGGGCCGTGGCTGGGCCCGGCGCCTGGCCGACTACAACCGCACCCTGTTCCTCAAGGTCAAGGCCAGTCCGAGCCTGCGCGGGCTCCCGTTCGTCGGCCCGAGCTTCTCGTCCATCCGCGGCCCGCTGATGGTCGGCGACCTGCGCGGCTATGTCGATCGCGGCAACGTCCACGCCTACACGGGCGGCCTGTCGCCCGGCCCGGGCCACCTGAGGACGGAGCTGAAGCGCGCGTCGGCGGTGTCGGGGGCCAAGCCGGTGTGGGCGACCGAGGTGGGCTTCCACAACGCGCTGCGCTCACGCTCGCGCACGGAGCAGGCGCCGGTGTCGGAGCGAGTGGCGGCCGTCTACCTCCTCCGCACGTTCCTCGAGCACTTCCGGAGCGGGATCCGGCGCACCTACGCATACGAGCTGCTGGACGAGAAGCCGGAGCGGGCCGGCCGCGACCCGGAGCAGCACTTCGGCCTGCTTCGCAGCGACTTCAGCCGCAAGCCGGCCTTCCGGGCGCTCCGGAACCTCCTCGACGTCGTCGGGACCGATCAGGGGACCCCCGAGCTGAGGCCGCTTCGCATCGGGATCGACGGGCCCGCGGGCGTGCGGCGCCTGGTGCTGCGCCGGCCGGACGGCACCTACCTCGTCGCGCTCTGGCGCCTCGACAGCGCATGGGACCGTGACCGGCGCCGCCCGCTGCGGGTGGCGCCCCGGCGCGTGACGCTGGCGCTCCCCGGGATGCGTGACGCAGGCGTCGTGGACCCGGCGGTCTCGGCGCGGCCCAGGCCCGCGCGCCTCCGCGGCGGCCGGCTCGCGCTCCGCCTCGGCGCCAGCCCGGTCATCGTGACCGTGCGCCAGCGCTAGTCGACGCCGATGCGCGTGGGCGCCGGCGCGGCCGGCCCGCGCGCGAAGCGCCCGCTCTGGCCGTGGACGGCCTCGTCTTCGTGCTCCGGCGGCCGCGGCACCGGCTGACCGGGCGAGCGGAGCCACAGCCGCACAACGGTCCCCAGGAGGCGCGCGAGCGGCCGGTCGAGCGTGCCGGCCTCCGCATCCATCGACGCCGGGACCTCGGCCACGCTCAGCCCCCGCTGCTCCGCGGCGCGGATCAGGTCCAGGTTGAGAAGGGCGGCGCTGCGCGGCGTCGAGCGCGGCACGAGGGAGGCCAGCGCCTCCGCCCGGAAGCAGACGAGCCCACTGAGGACGTCGCGGGTATGGACGCCGAGCCGGGCGCGGACGTACGCCGACCCGCGCCGCTCCATCCAGCGCCCGAGCGCGTGCGTGCGGCCGGCCGACGCGCCGTCGACCCAGCGCGACGCGATCGCCACGTCGGCCTCGCCGGCCGCCTCGATGAGCCGGATGATGTCGCCCGGGTCGTGACCGCGGCCGGGATCCATCTGCAGGACCAGCTCGGCGCCGGAGCCGAGGGCGGCGTCGAAGCCGGCGCGGTAGGCGCGCCCGGGCCCGCGCCGGTCCGTTCGGATCACGGATATTCCCGGCAGCCTCGCCGCAAGCCGGCGGGCGACGTCGGCGGACCCGTCGAGGGCGCCGCGGTCCACCACCAGGAGCCTGGCCGAGCGCCCTACCCGCTGGAGCACCGCCTGCGCCGAGACGACCGCCCGCTCCATCGCCTCCGGCGACTCGCAGGCCGGCATCACGACGACCACCTCGCGGCTGAGGTCGGGGCGCGCCAGGCCGGGGGTCGACCTCGAGACGAAGGCGGCCAGCCGCGCCCGCACGTCCACGCGGAACCAGCTCCGCGGAATGAAGCATCCGAGCGTGAACGTGAACAGGGCCGCCCAGTACAGCGAGCCGAGGTCCAGGTCGTGGACCGGGTCGTCGCGCGTCAGGGCGACCGCCATGCTGCCGACCAGCACCGCCAGCAGAGCCATCTGCGGCAGCACGAGCCGCCAGTACCAGCGGTGCTCGTCGTGCTTGCGCGTGACCCGGTAGACGGGCTTGCGCCGGCGCCCGCCGATCACCGCCAGCGCGCAGGCCTTCATGTAGACGGGCGCCAGCCCGGTCCAGAGGACGCGCGCCCGCCACACCCGCTCGTACCCGACGCCGACCGCCAGCGCCGCGAAGTAGAGCTCGACCGCGATCGCGAACGGCCAGAAATGGAGCGCGTAGTCGCCGTAGTCGGTGTTCAGGGGGTAGACCCCGGCCGCGAAGCCGATCGCCGGACAGGCGACGAACACGAGCGTCGCGAAGCTCTGCACGTAGAAGAGGCCGAGCTCCGCGAACTGGAGGCGCTGCCGCAGGTTGAGGCCGCGCAGGTTGCCCCAGACGAGCAGCCGCACCGTGTCGAGCGCCCAGGTTCCGCGCTGCTTGTAGACGTTCGCGAGGTCCTCGGGCGAGTGCTGGCCCAGCGCGCCGAGGATCGGCACGTACGCGCTCCGCCAGCCGCGGCGGAGCGCCTCGACGCCCGACTGGACGTCCTCGACCAGGTTCCAGGTGGGGAAGCCGCCGATGTCCTCGAGCGCGGCGCGCCGCCAGACGAGCCCCGACCCGCACGGGAAGACGGCGTTGGCGTCGTGGCGCGCCAGCATGGCCCCGCGGAAGAAGAGCGGCTGGATGTTGTCGAAGGGGTCGCCGGGGGACACGCGCGCCTCCTTCGCAGTCTGGACGTACGCGGTCCGCGGGTCGCGGATCAGGTGCCCGACGCACCGGCGGAGGAAGTAGGCGTCGCCGACGAGGTCGTCGGCGTCGCGCGTCTCGATGAAGCCCGCGTCGGGCGCGAGCTCCCGGAGACGCTCGAGAGCCGAGTTCAGGTTGCCGGACTTCGCCGCGCCCCGGCGCTCCTCCGACTCGCGCGGCGGCGGCCGGTGATAGTGGATCCGCGCCGCGGGGTGGCGCTCGGCCAGCGCCTCGACCGAGGCGCGCATCTCATCGGAGCCGGCGTCGTCGCTCACGAGGATCACGAGCCGCTCCGCGGGCCAGTCCTGGCGGAGCACCGACTTGACCGTCGGGCCGACGTGCTCGGGCGACTCACCCGCCGTGGGCACGATCACCGCCACGACGGGCTCGCTCCCCTCGGTGACGGTGTAGGCGGGCGGGACCGAGCGGCTCCAGTTGTTGACGAGCGCCACCCCGAGCCCGAGCGTCAGGAGCAGGTTGGCCAGCAGGAACGGGACCGCGAGCCAGAGCGCGTCGCCGTTGACGTGGCCGGCCGCGAACGGCAGCCAGACGATGGAGGCCGCGAGCGTGACGACGGCGACGGCCCGGAACCGGAGCCCGCTCATCCGGACCTCCCCGCCCGGACGTTGCGGTAGATCTCGACGCGCCCGTCCCACTTCACGAAGCTCAGGTCGCGGCCGATGTTCGTGACGCTCTGCTTCCGCGCGTAGACCCGCTTGAAGGTCCCGCAGGCGTCAACCTGGCGACGGACGCGGGCGGGCCACGCACCGGCGCCCTGGGCGACGACGAACCAGTCCACCCGGCACACGGGCTTCGGGAGCTGGTGATGGGCGACGCGGTAGGTGTCGTACACGTTCCAGGGGTCCCGCACGCGCCCGTCCTCGTAGAGGCGGTGGATGAACGGCCAGGAGTTGTCGATCAGGTAGTCCTGCCCCGGCCGAGCGTGAGCCGACAGGTACCGGGTGGCGGGGTCGAGGTCGATCCAGGCGCGTTCCATCAGCTCGGCCTGACGCGCGCCGAAGACGCCGGCGGCGGCCGCCAGGATCAGGGCCACGACGGCGCCCGCGGGCCAGCGCGCCAGGCGCCCGAGCAGGACGCCGGCGAGCGGCAGCAGGAAGACGAAGCCGAAGACCATGTGCTTGGTGTCCCCCACCGAGCTCCCCGTCACCAGCACGTAGAGGGGGAACGGGACCGCGCCCACGAGCAGCGCCGCGCCGAGGCTGCGCCGCCCGCACGCGACCCAGCCGCCCAGCGCGAGGAGGACGGGCAGGCCGCCGTACCAGAGCTGGGAGAACGCGATCATCTCCGGAGTCACCCCGAACGTCGGGTTGTTGCTCGTGCGCCAGGTGAGGAAGTAGGACAGCGGGCCTCTGGCCGAGAGGAAGTAGGTGATGAGAACCGCGCCGGTGATCAGGACGAAGATCGCGGCGTCCATCGCGGCCCGGCGGCCGCGCAGCACGACGAGCACGAGCAGGAGGGGCAGGCCGCACGCGATGGCGGGGTACTTCGCGAGGACGCCGAGGGAGAAGGCGCCGGCGGCAAGCACGAGCCACTTCCGGTCGCCGGTGCGTCCCAGCTCGGCCACGCCCCAGAGCGCCACCGCCACGCCGGCGACGGCGGGCGTGTCGATCACCGCGAGGTGGCCGAGCGCGAGCACCGGTCCCGAAGCCACCCCGAGGGCGACCGCGAAGAAGCCCGCCCGCGCGTCGAACAGCGCAGCGGCCGCACGCCACATCGCGAAGAGCGCGATCGTCACGAAGAGGGCGGCCAGCAATCGCGCCCCCGCGAGCCCGGCCACCGTGTCGCCGAGGCCGGCGAGCGCCGGCCAGCCGAGCGAGCCGGCGAACCAGGCCAGGTAGCCGTCGCTCATCCCGTGGCCGTCGAGCAGGCGCTGGCCGGCCGTCAGGTAGATGGCCTCGTCGAGGGTCGGGCCCTTGGCCGCTACCGTGACGATCAGCGTTTCGACCGCCGCGAAGGCCGCAATCAGCGCCGCGGCGCCCGTGTCCCACGCGCTCCAGGCACGCGTGAGCACGTAGACCGGCGCCCGGGGCCGGTACGTCTCTGCGAGCCAGGTGGACGTCAATTCCATGAGCAGGTGTGCAGCGACGCCGCCGTCGACGTCCCCCTGCGTCGAAGGTACTTACTTTGGTCAGGAATTCAATATCTTGGGCGCGGTCGCACCGGTTCCGTCTCCGCCGCACCCCGTATTCGTGAAGGCCTTCCTAGCGCTCGCCGTGGGAGCGGCCGCAGTCGCGGCCGCGGCCGGATGCCGGGATGATGCCCCGGTGGCCCCCACCGCACCCGCGCAGGCCCAGAGCCGCGAGCAGGCGCCGACCCGTCGCTCCGGCCCGCCGGTGCTGGGGGCCGCGGTGAGCTGGGACCTGATGCGCAGCTCGCGGCCGTACCGGCGGCTGTTCCTCGCGCACTACCGCGCCCTCACCCCGGAGAACGTCATGAAGATGGACTCCATGGCCCCCGCGCCGGACCGTCTCCACTTCACGGAGGCCGACGGCCTCGTGCGCTGGGCGCGGCGCCACGACGTGGCCGTCCACGGGCACGCGCTCGTCTGGGGAAAGCAGCTGCCCGCCTGGATGAGCGGGCGCGACTGGGAGCCCGGCGAGCTGCGCTCCTGGCTCGAGTCATACGTGAAGGCCGTGGTCGGACACTTCCGCGGCCGTGTGGACGACTGGGACGTGGTCAACGAGCCGCTGGCGGCGAATGGGTCGCTGCGCCGCAACCTGTGGCTGCGCGAGATCGGCCCCGGCTACGTGGCGGACGCGCTCCGGTGGGCGCGCGAGGCGAACCCGCGCGCCCGCCTCTACGTGAACGAGTTCAACATCGAGGGGCGCTCGCGGAAGACGCGCGGCATGCTCGCCCTCCTGAAAGGGCTGCGCGGCGACGGTGTCCCGCTCGACGGCCTCGGCCTCCAGACCCACCTGACCACCTCCTTCAACCCCGGCCGGGCGGAGCTCCGCGCCACGATGCGCCGCTATGCCGCGCTCGGCCTGGCGGTGGACGTGTCGGAGATGGACGTGGCGGCCGCCCCGGGACGCAGGGACGCGCTCGAGCAGGCGCGGATCTACCGGCGGGTGGCGGCCGCCTGCCGCGACCTGCCGGCCTGCGGCCGCTTCACGACCTGGGGCTTCACCGACGCGTCGACCTGGCTTGGCACCGCCCAGCGCCCGCTCCCGTTCAGCGCCGCCGGAGAGCCGAAGCCCGCCTGGCGGGCGATCCGGTCCGCCCTGCGGCGGTAGCCGCCGGCGATGCCCCGCTACTTCCTCGACCTTCCCGAGGAGCCCGCGCCGATCCCGTGGGAGGTGCACGCGGGGCCGCGGCCCGAGCGCGCCGACACGCGCTACTTCGGAGCGGCCTTTGCCGCGATGGAGCGCGGCCTGCGCGATCCGGACATCGACGTGTACCTGACCTGGGACACGGAGCGGCTGCCCGCCTACGGACCGCGCGTCGTCGCCGTCCTGCTCGGCGACGAGGCCGGGCGGATCCCGCGCTACGCCGGCCGCGTACGGGCCGTGTTCAAGAGCTACGGGCTGCGCCCGCAGCCCGGCACGCGCCTCCGTGGCGCATCTCCGGTGACGGCCGCGCTCGAGCTTGCTCAGCGGAGCGTCCACTGGCTGCGCTGGCTGCCCGGAGGCGCCCGGCAGGCGCGCGCGCGGCTGACCCGCGCCGGGCAGCCGGGAGTGATGCTGATCCCGCTCGGCACCTACAACCAGGTCGACCTGCCCGTGACTCCGATCGCCGAGCGGCCGACCGACCTGTTCTTCGCCGGCAGCGTCGAGCACGAGGCCGGCCTCCGCTACCGGCTGGCGTCTCCCAAGGCGCGCAGCCGGCGCGAGATGATCGAGGCGGTCGACCTCCTCGCCCGGGGCCGGCCCGGCCTCCGGACCGACATCAGGCTGACCGAGGGGTTCACCTCGTCCGAGGACGCCGCGGAGGGGTACTCGCAGGCGCTCATGGACGCGCGGGTGTGTCTGGCGCCGCGCGGGAACTCGGCGGAGACGTTCCGCGTGTTCGAAGGCCTCCGCGCGGGCTGCGTGGTCGTGAGCGAGCGCCTTCCGCGGTTCTGGTTCTACGACGGCGGGCCGATCCTCCAGATCGACTCCTGGTCGCAGCTGGGCGACGTGGTCGAGCCGCTGCTCGACGACCCGGCCGAGCTGGAGCGGCTCCACGCGGCGAGCCTCGACTGGTGGCGCGAGAAGTGCTCTGAGGAGGCGCTGGGCCGGCTCATGGCGGAGCGTCTCAACCGGCTCTGAGCGTTGGCGATCAGGCCATTCCCCTGTCACGCTTCGGGGGACCCGACTTTCGCGATGAGGATCCTGTTCGCAAACCACACGGGCGCGTGGAGCGGCGCCGAGGTGTCGCTCCTGCGCGTGATCGCCGGCCTGCGCGACTCGCACGCCGTCAGCGTCGCCTGCCCGGACGAGGGCCCGCTCGCCGACGCCGTGCGCGGGGCGGGCCTGGACCTGCTGCCCCTGCCGGGGGTGGACGCAAGCCTCCGCATCCACCCGGTCCAGACACCGGTGGGCGTGGCGCAGCTCGCCGCGGCCGGCTGGGCGCTCGCCGGCGCGGCCCGGCGCGCCGCGCCGGACGTGATCCATGCCAACACGGCCCGGGCCGGGCTGATGGCCGCGATCGCGAGACGCCGGGGAGCCGCGCCGTTCGTGGTGCGCGCCCATGAGCATCTCCCCCCGAGCACGGTCGGCCGCTCGGTGCTAGGAGTGCTCTCGAGGAGCGCGGAGGCGGTGGTCGCCAACTCGGACTACACCGCCGCCCGCCTCGACGAGGTCCTCGGCCGGCCCGTCGCCGTGCGCGTCTACAACAGCATCGACCACGATCGCTTCGATCCGAGCGTGACCCGCCCGGCGGGGCTGCGCGAGCGGCTGGGCATCGGCCCGGAGGCGCACCTGCTCGGCCACGTCGCCCAGATCACCCCGTGGAAGGGCCAGGACGTCTCGGTCCGCATGCTCGCCCAGCTCCGGGCCGAGGGGATCGACGTGCACCTGGCGCTCGTGGGGCAGATCGCTTTCGGCGGGAGCGGGGTTCGCCACGACAACCACGCGTTCCTCGAGTCGCTCCGCGGCCTGGTCGCGGAGCTCGGCGTCGGCGACGCCGTCCACTTCCTCGGCCAGCGCGACGACGTGCCCGAGATCCTCGCCGAGCTGGACCTCTCTCTCCTCCCCTCCTGGGAGGAGCCGTTCGGGCTCGCGGTGGTCGAGAGCATGGCGATGGGAGTGCCCCCGCTGGTCACCTCCGTCGGGGCCGCACCCGAGCTCGTGCAGGATCGCGTGACCGGCCGGCTGCTGCCGCCGCGGGATCCGGCGGCCTGGGCGGCGGCCGCCCGCGAGCTGCTCTCGCAGCCCGAGCTGCTGCGCCGGATCGGCGCCGCCGGGCCGGGAGCCGCCGCGCGCTTCCGCGACGACGTTCATGCTAGGGAGATGCTCGGTATCTACGAACGCGCCGCGGGCGCGACCGCCGAACCGGTCGCTCCGCGGGAGCCCAAGGCGGAGGTGGGGTCGGCTTGGCGGAGCTGATCGGGCGGCTGCGCGGGGTCGGACCCGAGCGCGCCGGCGGCTATTCAGGGGACATCGGCTTCGCGCTCTGGGCCGGAGGAACCACCGCCCTTGCGCTGGCGCTTGCGCTGATGCTCTCCATCCAGGCGGCCGTCGCGCTGGTCGCGGTGGTGAGCATCATCGCGCTCCACGAGTACGACCGCGTGCTCGGCATCTACGCCCTGTTCGGGTTCTGGTTCCTGGCGCCGCTCGTGCGGAGGCTGCTCGAGCTGAGCACGGGGCACCTGGGCAACGACCCGCTCTCGCTCGCCCCCTTCGTCGCGACCGGGGCGATCGCGATGGTCGAGCTGTTCCGCACGCCGCTTCCCCGCGAGATACGCAACGTGCTGCTCCTCGGAGCCGCCGGCTTCGCGGTGGGCCTCCCGCTGGGACTCCTGGCGGGGCCCAGGGCCGCGATCTACGCGTTCATCGCCTACCTCGCCGGCCTCAGCGGCGCGGTGCTCGGGATGAACGAGCCGGGCGGCGTGCCCGGGAGCACGCTCAGGAAGGTCCTTCTCTACGGCATGCCCCCGCTCGCGGCCTACGCGATACTCCAGCGGGAGATCGTGCTTCCCGCCTGGGACTTCACCTGGCTCGAGTCGATCGACTTCGCCAGCGTGGGCGATCCGAAGCTGGGCGCGGTGCGGGCCTTCTCGTCCCTGAACGGCCCGGGCGCGCTGGCGCCGCTGCTGGGGCTCTCGGTGCTGTGCTACCTCACAGTCCGCCGCGCGCGGCTCGCAACCCTGATCGGGCTCACGCTCGTCGTCCTTGCGCTGTCCATGACCTTCGTGCGCTCGGCGTGGGTGGCCCTGCTCGTGGCCGGCGTCGCGCACGTCGCCGCCTCGCGCGGCCGGAGCGCACGGCCCGTCTTCGGAGCCGTCGCCGTGATGGTGGCGGCATCGATCGCCCTCTCACCCGTGAGCTCGACCGCCCAGGACGTGGTGGACCGGTTCAAGTCGATCACCAACCGCGAGGACACCTCCACGACGGAAAGGCAGGCGACCGTCAGCGAGGTCGCCCCTACGGCGATCGCGGCTCCGCTCGGACACGGGCTCGGGACCGCCGGGGAGGCGTCGCGGCTGGGCACCCAGGAGAGCGACCTTCGCCACCCGGACAACGGCTACCTCTCGCTGCTCTACCAGTCCGGCCCGATCGGGCTGTTGCTCGTGCTGATCAGCCTGGGTTACATAACCCGGGCCGCCTGGAACGGGGCGCGTGACCCCGCCCCCGGCCAGGAGATGCGGCAGCTGCTGTTCGCGCTGCTCGTGTTCATGCTCGTCGTGCTCTACACGGGCGACTCGTTCTACGGGAGCCACGGCGTGATCCTCTGGCTGATCGCGGGCCAGGTCCTGGCGGCCGACTACCTGCGGCGTCAGGGCCGGCCGCGGCCGGGTCTGCGCGACGCGGCGCCCACGTAGAGCTCCTCCAGCCGGTCCACCACGCGCGGCCAGCTGTAGCGCTCCTCCACGGCCCGGCGGTTGGACGCGCCCATGGCCTCGCGCCTGTCGCGGTCCCCCAGGAGCTCCGCCAGCGCCTCCGCGAGCCGTCCCGCGTCGCCCTGCGGGACCTTGATCCCGCCGGCATCCGGCACGAGTTTCCCCAGGCCGCTCGCGTCCGTGGCCACCACGGGCCGGCCGCAGGCCATCGCCTCGACCGCGGCGAGCGGCGCCGGGTCGCCGTAGGAGGGCAGGCAGAAGACCGCGCAGGCCTGCATCGCGGCACGCGCGGCCTCGCGGTCGAGGCGCCCGGCGAGCTCGACGCGCGCCAGGCGCTCGGTGCTGCGGAGCCGTTCCAGCACCGCGTCGCGCTCGGCGCCGTCCCCGGCCAGCAGGAGGCGCGCCTCCGGGATGCGCGGCGACAGCCGCTCCCAGGCGTCGAGCAGCACGTGGATTCCCTTGCGGACCTCGAGACCGGCGAGGTAGAGCACGTCGAGCCCCTCCGCCGGCGACGGCGCGGGCCGCCAGAAGCCCGCGTCCACCCCCAGCGGCAGCTCGTGCACCCGCTCCCGCCGGGACCCGTTCAGCTCGAGCTTGCCGGCGGCGGCCGCGGTCGAGAGCAGGACCGCGTCCGCCCGTGCCTGCTGTGCCCTCCTGAGCGAGCGCTTGACCCGCAGCGCGAGCGCGCCCACCTCCCGGTCGGCGCCCGGGCCGCTCGGAGCCCAGTCGGGCACGTAGGGGCCCAGCACGAGCGGCGCGTCCCTCGGCAGGGCGAGGCTGACCCCGACGTCCACGGGCGTGAGCTGGTGCACCGCGTCGAAGGGCCGCTCCCGCGCCAGGCGTTCGTACAGGCGGCGCAGGCGCCACATGAACGCCGGCCGCGACGGACCGTCCTGGCCCAGCGCGTGCACGCGCACCGAGCCGGGGAGCGCGCCCGCGAGATCGACCCGCCCGGCCGCCACCTCGAGATCGTGGCCGCGGCCGCCCAGCTCGCGGATGAACCCGTACCCGACGAGCCCGTCCCCGTGGGGGCGGTGATCGGTGAGCATCGCGGACGCGGGCACGAGGAATAGACGGAGCCTCACATGGGGATGATCCCCCAAAGGATCAGGCCTCGCGGATATGGGTCGTGGAAGCCGAAATCTGCGCTAGCCTGGCCGAAGATGACCTCCACCGAAAACGCAGGGATGCAGGGATACAGCTCATCCAACGGCAAGGGACTGTCACTGCTCGGAGCACTCCGGCGCAGGTGGCCGATCATCGTGATCACGATGGTGCTCGCCGGCGGCGCCGCGGCCGCGCTCGCGTTCGCGACGAACAAGGACTACGAGTCCACGGCGACGCTCGTCTTCCGTCAGACGATCGCTCCCCAGCTCAACTCGATCGGGCTCATCCCGAACACCGTTGCGGCCGACAACCTGGCCGAGGACAACCGCGAGCGGGTTGCCTCCAAGGCCGTCGCGGTCGACGCATCCGAGGCGCTCGCGGCCCGCGGCGTCGACATGTCGCCCGCCGACATCCAGGACGACGTCACCGTCGTGGGTGACAAGACCAGCGACGTCGTGAAGGTCACGGGCTCCGCGGACGACGCCCAGCGCGCCGCGCTGCTCACCAACGTCTACGCCCAGAGCGCCAGGCGCCTGGCCGCCGACGAGGACCGGGAGCTCGCGCGGATGGCGCTTGCGAGCCTTCGCCGGCAGTTCGAGGCACTCCCGACGAACGTCCAGAACCACGTGTCCGGCCCGGGCGCCCAGCTTCGCAACAACATGCAGAAGATGCAGGTGATCGCGGACGTGGGCAACGGAAGCCCGCAGGTCGTGCAGCCCGGCTACGTGCCTACGGACAAGAGCGGCAGCCCGCTCACCACGATCCTTCTGGGCGTGCTGCTCGGCGCGGTCCTCGGCAGCGGCCTCGCGCTCCTGCGCGATCAGAGCGATCGGCGCCTCCACGGCGCCGAGGAGGCCGCGGTCGCGTTCGACGCGCCGGTCCTCACGACGGTCCCGCGCCATCGCGCCCTGAAGCGGCCGGTCCCGTTCGCCGACCTCCCGCCCGAGGTGGCCGAGGCGTTCCGGATGCTCCAGATGAACCTGCGCTTCGCCTGGGACGAGCCCGTCCGCAGCCTGGTCCTCACCTCGTCGCGCGCCGGCGAGGGCAAGACCACGGTCGCCTGGAACCTGTCCTGCGCCGCCCTCTCCGCCGGCATGAGCGTGGCCCTCGTCGAGGCCGACATGCGCCGCCCCACGCTGGCCGATCGCTACGGGCTCCAGCCGGGCCCCGGCGTGACCGAGGTGGTCGAGGGCCGGGCGAGCCTCGAGGACGCGCTCCAGCCGCTCACCAACGTCCGCGGCGACCGCCACGGCCGCCAGCTCGACGTGCTCGTGGCCGGACAGCTGCCCCCGGATCCCTGGGCCGTCCTCCAGTCGGAGGCCATGGGCTGGATCCTCCAGACCCTCAAGCGCGACCACGATCTCGTGGTCGTCGACACGCCGCCGCTGCCGCACGTGGCCGACGCGATCTCACTGCTGCGCCAGCTCGACGGCGTCGTGGTGGCCGCCTCGGCGAACTCCACGCGCGGCGACGACGCGCGCCGCCTCCGCGAGCAGCTCCAGGGCCTCGACGCCAAGGTGCTCGGAGTGGTGGTCAACCGCGGCTCCGCGATCGGCGGCTACGGCTACGTGCCGAGCATCAGGTCGTCCGCCTCCCCGGCCGAGCACCGGCCGTTCACGGTCGACGACACGACGGACGCTCCGCACCTCCGCAGCTAGCGGCCGTTGGTTTCTGGCCGCTGGGCTTGCGCTCCGGCAGGCATTCGCCGTCCGGGTCCTAGAAACGGACCCGTCCGGGAACGCCCGCCGTCGCCGCCCGCGGATGAACCGCGCGGCTGATGCCTGGCCTTCGTTGAAGAGTCGGCTGAGGGATGGCGGCCATGCTCGACGCTTCTCCCCTTTGCCTAAAGCAATAGAGACCCAGTTGCGGTTCTTCCGGAGGCGGTGACGGCGGCGATTCCCGGGCGACACCGTTTCAGGTGTCGAGCGGGGAACGCTGCCGGAACGCAAGCCCCCGGCCTGGGCGCTAGCGCCGGTTCGACAGGTACTCGCCGCTCCTCGAGCTGAGGACGTACGGGATCGTCCGCGCGAGGATCTTCGCGTCCAGCCACAGGGACCAGTTGGCGCAGTA
>JAFGJG010000084.1 GCA_016929195.1 Thermoleophilaceae bacterium | reverse complement strand
TGCGGGTCGGCGATGAAGGACTACGGGCACGTCCTGCGCGACGACCCCGGCTGGGCGGAGCGGGCCGCGGCGTTCTCGGAGAAGGTCAAGGACGCCACCGAGCTGCTGGCCGAGCTCGAGCCGCGCGCCGAGCGCGCCCCGCTGCCGATGCGGCTGGCCTATCACGACGCCTGCCACCTGGCCCACGCGCAGGGGGTGCGCGCCCAGCCGCGCTCACTGCTGCGGTCCATCCCTGGGCTGGAGCTCGTCGAGCCCGGCGACTGGGAGATCTGCTGCGGCTCGGCCGGTGTCTACAACCTGCTGAAGCCCGAGCCGGCGGCCGAGCTCGGCCGGCGCAAGGCCGAGAGCATCCTCGCCACGGACGCCGACGCCGTGGCGGCCGCGAACCCCGGATGCGCCCTTCAGATCACCTCGCACACCGGGCGGCTCGGCCGCCCACTGCCCGTCTACCACCCGCTCGAGCTGCTCGCCCGCTCGATCGCGGCGGCCGAATAGCGGAGGCTCCTCCCGGGAAGGGTTGAAGCATGATCGGAGCAACCGGAATCGAGATCGAGGCACCTGCCGTCGAGCGCCAGGAGGAGGTGCTCACGGAGGGCGCCCTTGCGCTGCTTGCACGCCTTCACGGCGACCTGGACCCGCGTCGCCGCGAGCTGCTCGCCACGCGCGTCGAGCGCCAGCGCGAGCTCGACGAGGGCGGCTCGCTCGAGTTCGTGCCCGCGCCGGAGCCCTTCACCGTCGCTCCCGTGCCGGACGCGCTCCAGGACCGGCGCGTCGAGATCACCGGCCCGACCACTCGGAAGATGGTCATCAACGCCCTGAACTCGGGCGCGCGCGGCTTCATGGCGGACTTCGAGGACGCCAACTCGCCCACCTGGGGCAACATGGTCGGCGGGCAGGTGAACCTCGCCGACGCGGTGCGCGGCGAGATCGAGCACGAGGAGGGCGGCAAGCGCTACGAGCTGGGCGACGACCCGGCCGTGCTGCTCGTCCGGCCGCGCGGGCTCCACCTGCCGGAGCGCCATCTCACGGTCAACGGGAGCCAGGTGGCCGGCGCGTTCATGGACTTCGCGCTGTTCGCCCACCGCAACGCCGCCGAGCTGCTCGAGCGCGGCGCCGGGCCGTACCTCTACCTGCCGAAGCTCGAGTCGCACGTCGAGGCGCGGCTGTGGCGCGACGCGCTGCGGATGGCCGAGGACGCGCTCGACCTCGAGCGCGGCACCATCAAGGTCACGGTCCTGATCGAGACGCTGCCGGCGGCCTTCGAGATGGACGCGATCCTGTACGAGCTGCGCGACCACGCCGCCGGGCTGAACGCCGGCCGCTGGGACTACATCTTCTCGGCGATCAAGCGCTTCCGCACGCGGCCAGAGTTCGCGCTCCCCGACCGCTCCCAGGTGACGATGACCGTGCCCTTCATGCGCGCCTACACGGAGCTGCTGGTGAAGACCTGCCACGGCCGCGGCGCGCACGCGATGGGCGGCATGTCGGCGGTGATCCCGAGCCGCAAGGACGAGGAGGCCAACAAGCGCGCCTTCGAGGCGGTGCGCGCCGACAAGGAGCGCGAGGCCGGGGACGGCTTCGACGGCACCTGGGTGGCGCACCCCGACTCGGTGCCGGTGGCGACCGAGGCCTTCGACGCCGTGCTCGGCGAGCGTCCCAACCAGGTCGAGCGCCGGCGCGACGAGGTGGAGGTCGAGCCGGGGGATCTCCTCGCGATCCCCGACACGCCCGGCGAGGTGACCGAGGCCGGGCTGCGCTCGAACGTGAACGTCGGGATCCAGTACATCTCGTCCTGGCTGCGCGGCAACGGCGCGGCGGCGATCTACGGCCTCATGGAGGATGCGGCCACGGCCGAGATCTCACGCGGACAGGTCTGGCAGTGGATCCGCCACGGCGTGAAGCTCGACGACGGCCGCCGGGTCACGCCGCAGCTCGTGCGCGAGCTCGAGACCGAGGAGCTGGAGAAGATCCGCTCCGAGATCGGGGACGACGACTGGTTCTACTCCGAGGGCCGCCCCGACGTTTCGCGGGAGCTGTTCGAGCAGGTGGCGCTGAGCGACGAGTTCGTCGAGTTCCTGACGCTCCCGGCGTACGAGCGGCTCGAGGACTAGGCGCTCAGCCCCACGGCCGCGAGCGCCTGGCCGTAGTCGTAGTACTCCTGCATGCTGGTGGCCCTGCCGCCGCTCTGCGTGACGACCAGGCCGAACTCCTCGTTCAGCCACACGCCGCTCGCCTGGGCGCGCATCCGCCCCTGTGCGAGCATCACGAAGCGGTCCCCGACGTCGATCACCTCCCTGCCGCTCAAGTAGTTCTGCCCTCCCCAGACCTCGTCGACGGTCGCGACGTAGCGGCGGTACTCGCTCAGCCCGCGGTAGCTCGGCTCCACGAGCCCGGCGTCGGCCCAGTCCTTGTTCGGGTGGTACTCGAAGGCTGGATGGGCGCCGGCCACGGCCGCGTCCAGGTCGCGGCGGTTGAAGGCCTCCAGGGCGAGCCTCGCGGTGCGCTTGACGACGGCCTGCCGGAAGCGCGACCTCGTCGGGAGGCGCGCGATCAGGAGCGCGTTGAGCGCCGCGAGCCGAGGGAAGCGCAGCTGGATGCGCTGGTCGAGCGTCCGCCCCGCTCCCTCGCGAGTCGCGAGCGGCTGGCGCACGGCCTCGGCGGTCATGCGGCCTACGCCGCTTCGGCGTTGCGCTCTTGGTCGCGCAGCTCGCGCAGCGCGGCCTTGCGGCGATCGCGCGTGGCCCGGTCCAGGATCAGCACGCCGTTCAGGTGGTCGATCTCGTGCTGGATCACGCGGGCCTCGAGGCCGGAGGCCTCGACGAGCCGCTCCTGGCCCTCCTCGTCCTGCGCGCGCACTCTGATGAACACCGGGCGGTCGACCTCGATCGTGATGCCGGGGATCGAGAGGCAGCCCTCGTCCAGCCCCTCGGTGTCGTCGCTCGACCACTCGATCTCGGGGTTGGCGAGCACGATCACCGGTGCGTCGGTGCCGACCGTGTAGACCAGCAGCCGCTGGGAGATGCCGAGCTGGGGCGCCGCCAGGCCCATGCCGAAGGCGTCCCGCATGATGCCCGCCATCCGCTCGACCTGGTGGCGCAGCGACTCGTCGAAGCGGTCGACGGGGGTCGCGCGGCTCTTCAGGACCGGGTCGCCGAGACGGCGGATGAACGACATCGCGGCCGCCCGGCGCGCGGCCGTCTCCGGATCGAGCTGAGGCGCTTCGGCCTCGGGCTCGACCTCCTCGACCTCCTGAGGGACGACCTCTTCGGACACGACTTTGAGTTTATTGAGGATCTACATCGACGGCGAACGCCGCGGCGGCGTGCTCCTTCATCGCCGCGACCTCCTCCACGGCCGCCCTGACGGCGTCTATCGCGGGCGTCCGCTCGGGTGAGCGGATCACCAGCTGGGCGCGGAAGCGGCCGCGCCGGCGAAACAGCGGGGCGGGGCCGAGCACGGGCATGCCGGCTGCGGCCACACGCTCGCGCAGAGCCTCTGCGGCGGCCAGCTCGGGGCCGGGGTCCTCGGACGAGCAGACCGCTCGCACGAGGTTCCCGAAGGGCGGGTAGCCGAACGCCCTGCGGCGCTCGATCTCGCCGGCCGCGAAGCCGTCGGCGTCGTGCTCGGCGGCGTGCCGTAGCGCACGCGCGGACGGGTCGAGCGCCTGGACGATCACGCGGCCGCCGCGCTCCCCGCGGCCGCTGCGGCCGGCCAGCTGGGCGACCAGCGCGAAGGTGCGCTCCTCCGCCCTGAAGTCGGGGAAGCGCAGCGTCGCGTCGGCGTCCAGCACGACCGCGAGGGTGACGGCGGGGAAGTCGTGTCCCTTGGCGACCATCTGGGTGCCGACCAGCACCCCGGCGTCGGCCGCGTCGAAGGCGCGCAGCACGGCGCCGCTCCCACCCGCGGCGGTCACGTCCGCGTCGAGGCGGAAGACGGGCAGCGGGCTCATCAGCTCCTCGAGCTCGCGCTCGAGCTGCTCCGTGCCGGCCCCGTGGCGGGCCACCGACGCCGATCCGCACTCCCCGCACGCCGGCGGCACCGGCTCGCTGTGGCCGCAGTGATGGCAGGCGATCTCGCCGGCCGCGCGGTGCAGGACGAGCGTGACGTCGCAGTCCGGGCAGTCCCAGACGTTCCCGCAGACCCGGCAGGACAGGAAGTTCGACCAGCCGCGGCGGTTGAGCAGCACGATCGCCTTCTCCCCGCGGCGGCGGACGTCGTCGAGCGCGTCGCGCGTGCGCTCGTGGAGGGCGCCCGAGCTGCCGAGCATCCCGACCAGCTCCACCGGCGGCAGCCCGCGCCTGTCGACCCGGCTGTCGAGGCGCAGCCGCTCGTGGCGGACGATGCTCTCGGGGCGCGGCGTGGCGCTGCCGGAGAGCAGCACGGCCCCCTCCTCCGCGGCGCGGCGCTCGGCGACGACGCGGGCGTCGTAGCGCGGGTCGCCCTCCTGCTTGTAGGAGGCGTCGTGCTCCTCGTCCACGACGATCAGCCCTAGGTCGTCGAAGGGGGCGAAGATCGCCGAGCGCGGGCCGACGCAGACGCGCGCCTCGCCGCGGCGCATGCGCCACCACTCGTCGTAGCGCTCGCGCGGCGCCAGCCGCGAGTGCACGATCGCGACCGCGTCCCCGAAGCGCTCCACGAAGCGGCCGGCCGTCTGCGGGGTGAGCGCGATCTCGGGCACGAGCACGATGGCGGAGCGGCCGCGCTCGAGCGCAGCCGCGACCGCGCGCAGGTACACCTCGGTCTTGCCGCTTCCCGTGACTCCCTGGAGCAGCAGCGGATCGCCCGGGACCCCGGCGTCCATGCGCGCCTCGACCGCGGCGAGCGCGGCGCTCTGGTCGGGGGTGGGCTCGGGCGCGGGGCCGGCCATCGCCCCGACCTGCTCGAGCCGCGGGCGCCGCGACGGGTCGGCCGTCCGGTCGAGCGTCACGAGGCCGCGCCGCTCGAGCGCCCGCAGCGTCGCGTGGCCGCAGCCCGCCAGGCGGGTGAGCGGGGCCGCCGCGAGCGGCCCGCCCCCCAGCGCCCGCACGGCCGCCTGCTGGCGCTCGCCGAGCCCGGGCAGCCCGCCGGCGAGCGCCTCGCGGCCGGCGTCGGTCAGGGTCGCGTGCAGCGAGCTGCGCGGCCGGAGCGGTTGTCCCGACCCGGTGCCGGTCCCCGGGGGGAGCACGAGGGCGAGCCCACGCGCCGGCGCGGAGCAGTACTCGCGGGCCAGCCAGAGGCCGAGCCTCACGAGCGCGGCGGGCACGTCCGCCTCCAGGGCGCGGAGCGGCTCCGCGAGCCGCTCGGGCGGAAGCTCCGACTCCTCGGCCAGGTCCACGACCACGCCCAGCAGCCGCCGCGGCCCGAACGGCACCACGAGCATGCTCCCCACGTTCACGCCGGGCAGGTCGTCGCCGAGCCGGTAGTCGAACGGCCCCCGCAGCGTGCGGGCAGGGGTCAGCGGCTCGACCTTGGCGATCACGCCTCGAACCTACGCACGTGAGCGGACGGTGGCTGGCGCACCTGTGAGGATGTGCGCGTGGCGGACGACTTCGAGGCGCTGGGGCTGCTCGACGACGTCTCGGACGAGCGCGAGCGGGAGGCGCGCCTGGCGCTCCTGCGCGACCTGCGCGACGCCGGCGTGCCCGACGAGGAGCTGCGGCGCGCGGTCGCGCTCAACCAGCTCGTCCTGCTCCCGGTGGAGCTCGCGCTGTCGGAGGGTGACGAGCGCTTCACCCTCGAGGAGGTGGCCGAGCGAGCCGGGCTCGAGGTGGAGTTCCTCGAGCGCCTCAACCGGGCGATCGGGATCCCGCGCCCGGAGCCGGGCGCGCGGGTCTTCGACACCGGCGACGTCCGCCAGGCCGCCAACGTGGCCAGGACCCGCGCGGCGGGCATCCCGGACGAGGGGATCCTCGAGATCGCCCGCGTGATCGGCCTGGGCGCCGCGAACCTGGCCGCCACGCTCGCGACCGTCTTCGGGTCAGCCTTCCTACGGGCCGGCGACACCGAGTACGACCTCTCGGCGCGCTACGCGGAGGAGACGCGCGAGCTGCTGCCGACGATCGAGCCGGGCACGGGGCAGGCGCTCCGCCACCACCTGCGCGCGGTCCTCCGGCAGGTGGCCGTCGGCGAGAGCGAGCGAGCGAGCGGGCGCCTGCCGGGAGCGGCGGAGGTGACGGTGGCGTTCGCGGACCTCACCGGGTTCACCCGGCTCGGCGAGAGCGTGGACCCGGCGGAGCTCGGGGCGCTCGCCGAACGCTTCGCCGAGCTGGCGTCCGACCTGGCGGAGCCGCCGGTGCGGCTGGTGAAGACCGTCGGGGACGCCGTGATGCTGGTGTCGCCGGACCCCGGCGCGCTCGTCTCGATGCTGCTGGACCTGAACGACGCGGCCGACGCCGGGGACAGCGGCCTCCCGCCCGTCCACTCCGGCGTGGCGCGCGGCCCGGCCCTGAACCGCGGCGGCGACGTCTACGGCGCCGCCGTCAACAAGGCGAGCCGGATCGCGCAGTTCGCCCGGCCGGGCAGCGTCCTCGTCGCGAGCGAGGTCCGCGACGCCCTCGGCGACGACTACGCGTGGTCCTTCGCCGGCCGCCGCCGACTGAAGGGGCTGGCCGACGCCGTGACCCTGTTCCGCGTGCGCCCGCCGATGGAGCTGGAGCCCGAGGCGGCCTAGGCCTGCGCCGCGGCGCCCTCGCGCTCGCCCAGGCCGGCGGCCTGGCGCAGGGCGTCGGCCTTGTCGGTCTTCTCCCACGTGAAGTCGTGGTCCTCGCGGCCGAAGTGGCCGTAGGCCGCGGTCTTCTGGAAGATCGGGCGGTGCAGCTTGAGGTACTCGCGGAAGGCGCCCGGCCGCAGGTCGAAGTGGTCGCGCACGAGCTGGGCGATCTGCGAGCGGCTGATCTTCTCGGTCCCGAACGTCTCGACCATCACCGAGACCGGGTGCGCGACGCCGATCGCGTAGGCGACCTGGACCTCGCAGCGGTCGGCCAGTCCGGCGGCCACCACGTTCTTGGCCACGTAGCGTGCCGCGTAAGCGGCCGAGCGATCCACCTTCGACGGGTCCTTGCCCGAGAAGGCGCCGCCGCCGTGGCGGGCCATGCCGCCGTAGGTGTCGACGATGATCTTGCGCCCGGTCAGGCCG
>JAFGJG010000083.1 GCA_016929195.1 Thermoleophilaceae bacterium | reverse complement strand
TTCATCTTCATCCCGCTGGCCACGCCCGAGGTGGTGCTCGGCGCCTCGCTGCTGTCGCTCTTCATCTCCGTCGGGTTCGCGCGCGGCTTCCTCACGATCCTGATCGCGCACGTGATGTTCAGCGTCTCGTTCGTCGTGGTCACGGTCAGATCGCGGCTGATCGGGTTCGACCGCTCCATCGAGGAGGCTGCCCAGGACCTCGGCGCGAACGGGATCCAGACGTTCTTCCTCGTGACACTTCCGCTGATCGCTCCCGCCGTGATCGCGGCGGCGCTGCTGACCTTCGCGCTCTCGGTCGACGACTTCGTGATCACGAACTTCAACGCGGGCTCGACGGTCACCTACCCGCTCTACATCTGGGGCGCCGCGCGCGTCTCGATCCCGCCGCAGGTGAACGTCCTAGCGGCGATGATCTTCCTGTTCACAGTGGCGATGATGCTGCTCACGGTTTGGCAGCAGCGACGCGCCGAGCGACTCGCCTCGGTGCTTCCCGACGACGAGGAGAGCTGATTGATGGAGGCGGCGGCTGCCGAGCGCAGCGAGCACGGCCTGAAGAAGGACGCGATCGGGTTCCTCGACGGACTGATCATCGGCATCGCCTCGACGGCGCCCGCCTACTCCCTCGCCGCCGTGCTCGCGATCGTGGTGGTCGGCGTCGGCGTTCAGGCGCCCGCTGTGCTGCTCACGTCCTTCGTGCCGATGTTCCTGATCGCGTCGGCCTTCTACTACATGAACCGCGCCGATCCGGACTGCGGGACCACGTTCTCGTGGATCACGCGGGCGATGGGCCCAAGCTGGGGGTGGGTCGGCGGCTGGGCCGTGACCACCACCGGCATCCTCGTGATCGGATCGCTCGCGCAGGTGGCGGCCTTCTACACGTTCGACCTCTTCGCCCTCGACTCGCTGCGCGACTCCACCATCGCAAACGTGATCTTCACGCTCTTGATCATCGCCGTGATGACCACGATCTGCGTGCTCGGCACGGAGCTGTCGGCGCACGTCCAGCGGGTGATGATCCTGTTCCAGGTCGGCGCCCTGCTCCTGTTCGCGGTCGTCGCGCTCGTCAAGGGCGGCCCGCTGTCGTTCGAGCTGTCCTGGCTGTCGCCGTTCTCGGTGGACTCGAGCTCCGCCCTCGTGATCGGGCTGCTCACGGGGGTGTTCATCTACTGGGGCTGGGAGAGCGCGGTGAACCTCAACGAGGAGACCGAGGGCTCGGCCACCGCGCCGGGCCTGGCAGCCGTGCTCTCCACGGTGATCCTGCTCGTGACCTACGTGCTCACGACGATCGCGGTGGTGTCCTTCGCCGGCCTGGACCGGATCGGCGAGTTCGAGGACGACGCCGGGATCTTCGGGGCGCTCGCGAGCGACGTGCTCGGCTCGCCGCTCGACAAGCTGGTGGTGCTGGCGGTGATCCTGTCGGCGCTCTCCTCCACGCAGACGACGATCCTCCCGGCGTCGCGCACGACGCTCTCGATGGCGCGGCAGGGTGCGTTCCCGGAAGCGTTCGGGCGGGTGCACCCGCGCTTCCTCACCCCGCACGTGTCGACCATCGTGATCGGCGTGGTGGCCTCGATCTGGTTCGGCGTGCTCTTCCCGCTGTCGGAGAACTTCGTCTACGACTCGCTCACGTCGCTGGCCTTCATGATCGCGTTCTACTACGCGCTCACGGGCTTCGCGTGCGCGATCTTCTACCGGCGTGAGCTGACCAAGTCGGTGAAGAACTTCCTCTTCATCGGGGTCGGCCCGGTGATCGGCGGCGTGATCCTCGCCTACCTGTTCTTCAAGGCGATCGACGAGTACCGCGACCCGGCGGCCTCCTACTCCGGGAGCGAGATATTCGGCCTGGCCGTGCCGGTTGTGCTGGGGATCGGGCTGCTGGTGCTCGGGGTCGTGCTGAGCATCGTCTGGCGCCTGACCGGCCACGACAGGTACTTCGGGCGAAGACGCGAGATAGTCGACCCAGACGTGGCGGCCGGCCGCAAGGTGGGCGTGGCCGCGGTTCCGGAGGAGGCGGTCTGATGGGTTCGATCGTTCTCGGATACGACGCGTCCCCCGGCGCGAAGGCGGCGCTCGACTGCGCCATCCAGCTGGCCCGCGAGCACGGCGACGAGCTGGTGATCGCGCACGGCGTGGCGCCGCCCGGCGGGGTGGGGGAGGAGTGGCGCGCGAACCGCGCGGCGCTCGAGGACCAGGCCCGTGAGCTCACCAAGGACGCGCTGGCCGAGGCCGAGGCGGCCGGCGTCAGCGCCTGCCTGGAGCTAGTGGACGAGCGGCCCGCCACGGCGCTGGTGGACGTGGCGGACCAGCGCGAGGCGCGCTACATAGTGGTCGGAACGTGGGGCGAGAGCCCGCTGCGCGGCGCCATCCTCGGGTCGACCCCGCACAAGCTGCTGCACATCGCGGATCGGCCCGTGGTAGTGGTTCCGGCGTCTCGGTAGCCCTACACGGAGGTAGAACGATGCTGAAGGAGTTCCGCGAGTTCATCCTGCGCGGCAACCTCGTCGATCTCGCGGTCGCGGTCGTGATCGGCACCGCCTTCGCGGTCGTGGTCGCGGCGTTCGTGTCGGATCTCGTGACCCCGCTGATCGCCGCGATCGGGGGCGAGCCGAGCTTCGACGACCTCACCTTCACCATCAACGGCAGCGAGTTCCGCTACGGGCACTTCATCAACGCGCTGCTCACGTTCGTGATCGTCGCCGCGGTCGTGTTCTTCTTCGTCGTCAAGCCGGTCAACGCGCTCATGGCGCGCATGAAGACAGGTGAGGACGTGGAGGAGCCCACGCACAAGTGCCCCGAATGCAGGAGCGACATCCCGGAGTCCGCCACGCGCTGCGCCTTCTGCACGGCTCAGGTCCAGCCCGCCGCGTAGGCTCAGTCGCGATGGCCACCTACGACCTCATCCGCGACCTGCCGGTCGAGATCGACGGCTACGAGCTCGTCGGGCTCGAGCAGCCCTTCGGCCCGGAGTTCGTCCGCGCGACCACCCAGATCGAGCTGCGCGGCGGTGGCGAGGCCGGGGTGGGCGAGGACGTCACCTACGACGGTCTCGACCACGTGACCTTCCAGGCCGAGGGGAAGGACCTGCCGCTCGCCGGCACGTGGACGCTCGAGTCGTTCTTCGCGCACCTCGACGAGCAGGAGCTGTGGCCGGCGCCGCCGGTGCGCGAGCCGTCGGTCCTGTATCGCCGCTGGGCCTTCGAGTCGGCGGCGCTCGACCTCGCCCTGCGCCAGGCGGGTCGCTCGCTCGCCGACGTGCTCGGGCGCGAGGCGAAGCCGCTCAACTTCGTCGTCTCGATGCGGCTCTCGGGCTTCGAGCGCGAGGGCCCCGAGAACGCCGACCGCGTGCACCGGATGCTCGAGCGCTACCCCGGCACCCGCTTCAAGCTCGACCCGACCAATTCCTGGACCCAGGAGCTGATCGACGAGCTGGCCGCGACCGGCAAGGTCGACACGCTGGACCTGAAGGGCTTCTACCGCGGGACCCCCGTTGACGTGGAGACCGACCCTGAGCTCTACCGGATGTGCGTGGAGGGCTTCCCGGACGCCTACCTGGAGGACCCGGACGTGACCGACGAGACCAAGCCGATCCTCGACCCGGTTGCGGACCGCGTGACCTGGGATGCGCCGATCCACACGATCGCCGACGTGGAGGAGCGGCCCTGGCGGCCGAAGGTGATCAACATCAAGCCGTCGCGCGTGGGCCCGCTGCGCGAGCTCTTCGCGCTCTACGACTGGGCCGAGCGCGAGGGCATCGCGGTGTACGGGGGCGGCCAGTCGGAGCTCGGCGTGGGCCGCGACCACATCCAGTACCTCGCCTCCATCTTCCACCCGGACACGCCGAACGACACGGCGCCCGGCGCCTACAACAACCCGGACCTGCAGGAGTCCCTTCCCCAGAGCCCGCTCGAGCCGCGCATCGCGGCCACCGGTTTCCGACGCGAACAGGAGACGTGAATGCCAGCCGAGAGGTTCATCGCCGCCCTCAACGACCAGATCGGCCGCGAGTTCGCGGCATCGCAGCAGTACCTGGCGGCTGCCGTCTACTACGAGGACGAGACGCTCCCGCGCCTCGCCCAGCTCTTCTACGACCAGGCCGTGGAAGAGCGCGGCCATGCCCTGATGATGGCCAAGTACCTGCTCGACCTCGGGATCCGTCCCAGGGTGCCGGGCGTGGGCGAGCCGCGCGGCGACTTCGCCGACTTCGTGGAGCCGATCGCCATCGCGCTCGAGCAGGAGCAGAAGGTCACCGACCAGATCTCGGAGCTCGCTGCGATCGCCCGCGAGGAGCGCGACTTCGTCAGCGACCAGTTCGTGCAGTGGTTCCTCAAGGAGCAGGTCGAGGAGATCGACCTCATGTCCACGCTGCTCACGACCGCCGAGCGCGCCCGTGAGCGCCCGCTCGACATCGAGGAGTTCATCGTCCGCGAAGGCATCGGCGGCGACCAGGAGTCCGACTCCTCCGCGCCGGTGCCCGCGGGTGGCTGAGCTCACGCTCCACGAGCTCGCCCCGGGAGGGCAGACGGTCGACGAGATGGCCGCCCGCGTGGCGGCCTTTCTCTCGGAGGCGAGGCGCTCGCTCGACCTCGCGCTCTACGACGTGCGGCTGCCGGGGCCGGCGGGCGACCTGGTGGCGGACACGCTGCGGGACGCCGCCGCGCGCGGCGTGGCCGTGCGGATCGCCTACAACGCCGACCACGACGAGCGCATGTTCCCGCCCCCGCCGCGCACCGCGCCGGAGCTGATCGAGGCGCTGCCGTTCCCGACTGCGGGCATCCCGGGGATCCCCGACCTGATGCACCACAAGTACGTGGTGCGCGACGGCGAGTCGGTCTGGACCGGGTCCACGAACTGGACGACAGACTCCTGGACGCTTCAGGAGAACCTCGTGACCGTCGTGGACTCGGCGCCGCTCGCGGCCGCCTACGCGCAGAATTTCGAGGAGCTCTGGACCACGCGCGACGTGAGCGACACCGGGCGGGCCGAGCCGGCCCGCCTGGAGGTCGACGGACACCCCGCGCGCGCATGGTTCACGCCGGGGCGGGGCGAGGACCTGTCGGCGCGGATCGCCGCGGCGATCGGCCGCGCGCGGCGGCGCGTTCGGATCGCGTCGCCGGTCATCACGGCGGGGCCGGTCATCGGCACGCTCGCCGAGGTGGCGGCCGAGGCGCGCGTGGACGTGAGCGGCGTGGTGGACGCGACCCAGATGGCGCAGGTCTTCCAGCAGTGGGGCGGCAACCCGCGCTCGCGCTGGAAGATCCCGATCGTCGGCTCGGTCTTCGAGCACGCTGAGTTCAGCGGGAAGCCGTCCACGCCCTACACGCCCGAGAGCATCCACGACTACATGCACGCCAAGGTCACGGTGGCCGACGACGTGGTCTTCGCCGGCTCGTTCAACCTCTCGCGCTCGGGCGAGCTGAACGCCGAGAACGTGCTCGAGCTTCACGACCCCGAGCTGGCCGAGCGTCTGGCGGGCTTCATCGACTCGATCCGGGCCCGTTACCCGCGGACGGCCGGCGCGGCTGGCGGTGCTGGGCGTCCTGCACCACCCGCAGAACCTCATGGGGGTCGTCCGTGACGACGAACAGGTCCATGTCCTCCGGTGAGATCTTGCCGGTGCCGAGCATGTGCTCGCGGAGCCAGTCCACGAGCCCGCGCCAGTAGCGGGTCCCCACGAGCACGAGCGGGAAGTTGCGGATCTTCCCGGTCTGGATGAGCGTGAGCGCCTCGAACGACTCGTCGAGCGTGCCGAAGCCGCCGGGGAAGACCACGAAGCCGCTCGCGTAGCGGACGAACATGACCTTGCGCGTGAAGAAGTAGTGGAACTCGAGCCCGAGCTCCACGTACGGGTTCAGCCCCTGCTCGAACGGCAGCTCGATGTTGAGGCCGATCGACTGCGCGTCCGACTCCCGCGCGCCGCGGTTGGCGGCCTCCATGATCCCCGGGCCGCCGCCGGTGATGATCGCGAAGCCGGCGTCGCCGAGCAGGCGGGCGGTCTCCTCGGCGAGCCGGTACTCGGGGTGGTCCTCCGGCGTGCGCGCGGAGCCGAAGATCGAGACCGCGGCGCCCACGTGGCCGAGCGCCTCGAAGCCCATCCGCAGCTCGTCGAGGATGCGGGCCTCGCGGTCCGCATCCGTGAGCATCGTGGCGACGTCCGCCTGCTCGGCGGCGATGATCTCCTCGTCGAGGGTCCGAGGCTGGCGCGGCTCGGCGTCGGCCATGCGTACGTCTAGAGCGCGAGCGAGAGCGGCTGCTCGAGCAGCTCCTTGACGCGCGCGAGGAACTGGGCGCCGTCGGCGCCGTAGAGGATCCGGTGGTCGCAGACGAGCGTGAGCGTCATCTGGTCGCGCGCGACCACGCGGCCACGGTCGTCGACAGCCGGCCGCTTCGCGAGCGCGCCGACGGTGAGGATCGCCGCCTGCGGCGGGTTGATGATCGCCGTGAAGCGCTCGATCCCGAACATGCCGAGGTTCGAGACCGTGAACGTTCCGCCCGAGAGCTCCGGCGGGGTGATCTGCTTCTCGCGCACGCGCTCGATCAGCCGGCGCGCCTCGCGCGCGATGGCGCCGAGCGACTTCTGGTCGGCGCCGAAGATCGTGGGCACCACCAGAGCGTCCTGCGCGGCCACGGCCACGCCCACGTTGACGTTCCCGTAGAGCTCGAACCTGCCGTCACGGTAGGCGCCGTTGACCTTGGGGTGCTCGGTGAGCGCGCTCGCGGCGGCCTTCACGACCATGTCGTTGAACGAGGGCGCCTGCTCGGCGACCTCCTTGAGCCGTTCGCGCAGCGCCACGGCGCCGGTCATGTCCACGTCGAGCGTGAGCGCGAAGTCGGGCGCGGTGGCCTTCGACTCGGCCATGCGGCGTGTGACCGTCTGCTGGAGGCGGGTGAGGTCGTGGACCTCCACCTCGCCCTTCGCACCGGCCTCGCCGCGCGCCGGCTGCGGCGCCTCGGCGGGCTCGGCCTCGGGCTCCGCGGTCGCCGGCTTCGCGCCGCCGTCGCCCGCCGCGGCCTCCACGTCGGCCTTCACGATGCGCCCGCCGGGCCCCGAGCCCTCGAGCCGCGCCAGCTCCACGCCGAGCTCCTCGGCCATCCGCCGCGCCACCGGCGAGGCCTTCACGCGCCCGCCGTCGCCCGCGCCGTTGGTGGAGCTCGGCTTCGGGCGCTCCTTCGTCGCGGTGGCGGTCCTCTTCTCCTCCGGCTCGGGCTCGGGATCCTCTTCGGCCTCGGCCTCCGGCTCCTCCTTCCGCTCCTCGCCGCCCGACTTCGCCTCGCCGGCCTCGCCGATGCGCGCGATCACCTCGCCGATCGCGAGCGTGTCGCCCTCCTTGGCCACCACCTCCACGAGCACGCCGTCGGTGTCGGACTCGTAGGTCATGTTGGCCTTGTCCGTCTCGATCTCCACGAGCGGCTCGCCGCGCTTGACCGCGCCGCCCTCGTCCACGAGCCACTTGAGGATCGTGCCCTCCTCCATGGAGTCGGACAGCCGCGGCATCGTCACGTCGGAGGCCATCAGACGTCCCTGAAGGTCGCGAGCGCGGCCTGCACCACGTGCTCGGAGTGGGGGAAGGCGGCCTGCTCGAGCGGCTTCGAGTAGGGCATCGGCACGTCGGCGCCGGTCACGCGCTGCACCGGGGCGTCGAGCCAGTCGAAGGCCTGCTCCTGGATCAGCGCGGCGAGGTTGGCGCCCACGCCGCCGTGCGGCCAGCCCTCCTCCACGATCACGGCGCGGTTCGTCTTCTTGACCGAGTCGAGGATCGTGTCCAGGTCGAGCGGGCGCAGGGTGCGCGGGTCGATCACCTCGGCGTCGATCTCGTGCTTCTCGGCGAGCTCCTCGGCCGCCTTGAGGGCGGTGCCGGCCATCCGCGAGATCCCGACCACGGTCACATCCTCTCCCTCACGCCTGACGGCAGCCTCGCCGAAGCGCATCGGGCCCCCGTTCTCGGGCACCTCGCCGCGCTGTCCGTAGAGGGTCTCGTGCTCGATGAAGACGACCGGGTTGTCGTCGCGGATCGCCGCCTTCAGGAGGCCCTTGGCGTCCGCCGGCGTGGACGGCGCGGCCACGAGCAGGCCGGGCACGTGGAGGAAGAAGGCCTCGAAGCTGTGTGAGTGGGTCGGGCCGAGCTGGTGCCCGGCGCCCTGCGGCATCCGGATGACCATGGGCACCCGCGCCTGGCCGGCGAACATGTAGTGGATCGCGGCCGCGTGGTTCACGATCTGGTCCATCGCGAGCAGGGCGAAGTTCACGGTCATGATCTCCACGACCGGCCGCAGCCCCGCCATCGCGGCGCCCACGCCCATGCCGACGATCGTGTTCTCCGAGATCGGCGTGTCCCGCACGCGCTTCTCGCCGAAGTCCTCGAGCAGGCCCGCGGTGACCTTGAAGGCGCCCTGGAAGACGCCCACGTCCTCGCCCATGATGAAGACGGACTCGTCGGCCTCCATCTCCTCGCGGAGCGCCTGGTTGAGCGCCTCGCGGTAGCGCATCACCGCCACTAGTCGGCCCCGCCTTCCTCCTCGGGCTCGTCCGCGCCGGGCTCGCCCTCGCCCTGGTCGGCCTGGCTCCCGCGCCGCCGCCGCGCCTGCGCGTCGCCGACCGAGGCGTACGCGGCGCCCTGCTCGGCCAGCTCGTGCGGCAGGTCGCCGGCCTCGCGCTCGCGCTCGCCGCGGTGCACCTCGGGCGAGCGCTCGTCCACGGTCCACCAGCCGGGCACGTCGCCCGAGTAGAGGTAGACGTGGTCGTAGAGGGAGTCGAGGTCGGGGAACGGCGAGCTGTCGGCGAACTTGACGGCCTCGTCAACGCGCTCGATGGCCTCCTTGTCGAACCCCTCGATGTC
>JAFGJG010000082.1 GCA_016929195.1 Thermoleophilaceae bacterium | reverse complement strand
CGAGCCGCGCGCTGCGGCGCTCGTCGTACTCAATGAGCGCGTCGACCGCCTGTCCGTAGCGGTCGTGGGGCGTGTTGCCGGGCTCGAGGTGCACGAGGTACCGGTACGCGCCCAGCTCGTCGTATGCCACCGCTCCGCCCTCCGCCGCGAGCGACCGCGCGATGCTCGCCGCGTCGAAAGCCTCGCGCATGCGGCGCCTCGCGCCGGCCGGGCCGCGGTCCACGTCGCTGAGCCCGACGTTCAGGCCCTCCTCGCGCGCGAGCTGGTCGACGGCGTCGCGCAGCTCCGCTCCGGGGATGTCGCTCGGCACGGGCACGAGCACGCGCAGGCCGTCGTGGCGCGCATCGAAGAAGGCGCGCGGATAGAGACGCTCGAGCCGCGCCTGCACCCGAGCCACGAGCTCGGGCCAGGGTGAGCCGTCCGGCCGGCCGGGCGCGCGCTCCGCGTGCAGGAACAGGTGTGGGCGGCTGAGGTCGCAGCGCGCGTCGCCCGCCTTGGCCCGCGCGGTCTCCACCGACCCGGCGGCGAGCGCCTCGAACATGTCCTTGACGATGTTCTCGGCCGTCAGGCGCTCGATCAGGGCGGCCTGCTTGAGCCCGACGGCCGTCTGGTTCGCCACGGCGCCGAGGAGGCCCGCGTCGTCGGCGGCGAAGCGCCGCGCGTGCGACACGCAGACCAGCATTCCCAGCTCCTCCGTGCCGGCGGTCAGCGGCGCGGCCAGCAGGCCGTCGTCCGCCCGGCCGGGCCGGGGCATCGCCTCCGGAGCGTCGGGAGGGTCGGAGCGCGCGAGCACGAGCTCGCCCTGGTCCTCGTCGAGGCGCCAGATCTGGCAGGCGTCGGCGCCCAGCAGCCGGCGGGCGCCGCGCGTGACCGCCTCGTAGAGGTCCTCTCGGACCGTCGCGGCGGCGAGCGAGTGGCTCAGCTCCGTCAGCGTCGTGAGCGCCCCCACGCGCCGGCGCGTCTCCTCGAACAGCTTCGCGTTCTCGATCGCGCCGCCGACGAGCGAGGCGGTGTGGACGAGGAAGTTCAGGACCCCCTCGTCGAACTCGCGCGGCGCCTCCGTGTGCAGCACGATCACTCCGAGCACATCTCCCGCGCGCGCGAGAACGGGCACGGCGACCATCGACTGGAAGCGCTCCTCCTCGAGCTCGGGCACATACTTCATCCGCGGATCCTCGAGCGCGCGCTCGCGGATGAACTCGGGGTTCTTCGTACGCGCCACCCAGCCGGTCAGCCCCTCGTCGAAGCCCCAGGTCAGCGTCCCGACGAGGTGCGCGTACTGAGGCGAGGCGGCGCGCAGGACCAGCTGGTCGTCCTCGGCGAAGTAGACGAAGGCGGCGTTGCAGCCGGTCGCGCCGGTGGCGATGTCCACGATCGCGCCGAGCACGCGGTCGAGCGAGAGCGAGGACGAAACGGTCTTGATGACCGCGTAGAGCGTCTCGTTCTCGCGCCGGACCCGTTCGAGCGCGTCGTCGGCGGAGCGTGCCGATGAGACCGTCACCGGCGGGCATCGTAACCCGCCGTCGCCTATGTGCGGAGCACACACCCTCCCGGCGCGATAGCTGTACGCAACTCCATTGCACCCAATTGTCCAACGGGTTTAGGTTCGCTCCCGCGTGGTTGGCCAACGAGGAGGCGCTGCATGATCGACACCCTGTTCGCTCAGGTCGAGAGCCTGAAGGATGCCGCTCCCGTCGAGTCCCAGACGCTCGACAGCGCGATCCTCGGCGAGCAGTTCTACTTCTGGACCGTCGTACTCATGTGGCTCATCCACGCGGGCTTCATGACGTACGAGGCCGGCGTGGCCCGTCGCAAGAACGTGATGGCCACGGCGATGAAGAACATCCTCACGATCGCCGCGGTCACGCCGACCTTCTACTACTTCGGCTGGTGGATCTACAACTGCAACCAGCCCGGCCTGCCGATCGGCCCCAACTCCAGCGACTTCACCGCCGCGGCCTGCGCGGGCGGCATCCCCTGGAGCGACGCCTTCGGGCCGAACCTGACGAACAACATCAACCTGATCTTCTTCCTCGCGTTCCTCCTCTTCTCGTGGACGACCGCGTCGATCATGTCGGGAGCCCTGCTCGAGCGCGTGCGGCTGTCGGCCTACCTCGTGCTGGCGGCGATCCTCGGCTCCGTCGTCTGGATCCTGGACGCCGCCTGGGGCTGGAGCGCCGGGGGCTGGATGACGCTGCGCTTCGGGTTCCACGACTCGATCGCGTCGGGCGTCGTGCACGGCGTCTCGGGGGCGTTCACGCTCGGGGTGCTCTTCCACCTGGGCCCGCGCATCGGGAAGTACACGAAGGAGGGCCTGGTCCGAAGATTCCGGCCGAACAACCTCCACATCACCCTGCTCGGGCTGATGCTGATCTTCACGGGCTTCTACGCCTTCTACGGGGCGTGTCTCGTGATCGCGTCCACGGCCTTCCCGGGCTGGGCCACGATCTACCTGAGCCCGACGACGCTCGGCTCGATCTCGATGGTGATCACCTTCGGGTTCGCGGGCGGCTTCACGGGCGGGTACTTCGCCAGCCGGGGTGACCCGTTCTGGACGATCTCGGGCGGGCTCGCCGGAGTGATCGGCGTGTCCGCGGGGGCCGACGTGTACGCCCCGACGCTCGCCTACCTGCTCTCCATGGCCACGGCGGCTCTCGCCGTCTACGCGGGCACGTGGATCGAGGAGAAGATGCGCGTGGACGACGTGGTCGGCGCGGTCGCCGTACACGGCTTCAGCGGTTTCCTGGGCGTGTTCTGGGTCGGCGTGTTCGCCGCCGGATACCCGACCGGCATCAACAACGTGGACTCGAGCATCTGGGGCCAGCTGCTGGGCATAGCGACCTTCCTGCCGCTCGGGTTCCTGTCGGGCTGGGCGTCCGCGTGGGTGCTGAAGCGGCTGAACGTGCTGCGGGTGCCGCCGGAGGTCGAGATCGCCGGCCTCGACTCGGTCGAGTACGAGCCCGACATCTACCTGCCGGAGGTGGGCGTGGTGCCGGAGATGGTCGTCGAGCCCGACGGAACGCTCGTGGACGGCCGCGAGCTTGTGACGCGAGAAGCCCGCGAGCTGGTGAGGAGGTAGGCGATGCCGGCAATCATCAACAGCGCACCCGACTGCATCACGCATGTCGAGGGGGCGAAGCCGGCGGATGACGTCGCGGACTTCATCCTCCAGGGGAACTACCAGGACTGCGCGGGCTTCATGACGTTCGGCCCCGGCAGCACGTATGGCGACGGCGGGACGTCGGCCGCGACCTCCTACATGGTCCTGACCTGGCTGGGCATCGCGGTGATGCTGATCGTCTTCGTCGCCTGGGTCGTCTATGAGAATCGCCGGCTGGTCGCGTACGCGGCGGGCCGGCTGGTGGACCTTGGGCCCGGCGGATCGCCGCCCCAACCCGGCATCGACACGAGGGGGGCCCCGGAGTGAGCAAGCAGATCGAGTTCCCGCCCAACCAGACGCACAGGAAGTCGTTCGAGCTCGCGATGCTCGCCATCTCGATCATCTGTGCGATCGTCGTGCTCGTGATCGTCCTGTTCACGGGCATCGGGAACGAGTTCCGTCCCAGCGCCTGAGGCCACGGACAAGCGGCCGGGCCTGCGCTCTCCATGGCGCGCGGGCGTCTTCGTGGTCCTGGTGCTGGTCGCCGCCTTCGCGGTCTCGCAGACCTGCCAGAAGTCGAACGTCAGGCTGACGAAGGACCAGGCGATCGAGCGTGCCGAGGGGCAGGTGGACTTCGAGCCCACCAACCGGCAGGTCCGCTTCCTGCGCCAGGGCCTGCAGTCGAGGCCCTTCTGGATGGTCTCGCTCTCCATCGCCGGCAAGCAGCCGGGCACGTTCAAGAAGCTGGCCGTCGTGCAGATCAACGCCAACACAGGGAAGATCACCAAGGTGGAGGTCCAGAGGAACGAGCCGTGAGCACCCAGGCGCGCAGGTCGCTCGTCGATGTCGCAGAGGACGCTCTCCGCACCTGGCTCGCAACAGGGAGGCACCGCTCGGGCGAGCGCCTGCCACCCGAGCAGGAGCTGTCGGCGCGCCTCGGCATCTCACGCGGCACGCTCCGCACGGCGCTGCGCCGGCTCGAGGAGAGCGGCGAGATCGTGCGCCGGCAGGGCAGCGGGACCTTCGTCGGGCAGACCACCTCGTGGACGCTCGACGAGGGCCTCGAGAAGCTCGTCTCCTACAGCGAGCTGGCGCGCCGGCGCGGCGTGAAGCTGGAGGTCGCCGAGCTGTCGATCGACGAGCAGCGCCTCGGGCCCGAGCGCGGCGAGCTGTTCGGCCTCGACCCCGACACGCCGGCCACCACCTTCACGCGCGTGCTGCTGATGGACGGCGAGCCGGGCGCGCGCATGCGCGACGTCGTGCACCCCGACGTTGAGCTGCCCTCGGTCGCCCGCCTGCGCCAGACGCTCGAGCGCGGCGAGATGGTGCTCGACGTGCTGCTGCGGCAGGGCGTGCCCGTGGCGTACGCGCGCACGCACGTCATGGCGCGGCTGCTCACAAAGCGCGACCGCGTGGGCAGCGCGCTCGGCGTGACCGAGACCACCGCGGCCCTCGAGATCGAGCACGTGCACTGCACCGCCGAGGGCTCCCCGGTCGAGCATTCGACCGACATCTTCCTGCCGCGGAGCCTCGATCTGCACGTCGTTCGCTGGCTCGAGGACGTGCCTCCCGTGCCCGCGATCGGGCGCTCCGGCGGGGCTCGGAACTGATTGGACCAATTCGTGCAATGCAGGTATAGTCGCCCGGCGTCCGCCGGGCTGGTTTCCGACTCGGGCAAACGGCATAAGGAGAGGGAATGACGGCAATCGAGCCGATGGCAGACGTGACCTTCGGCGGTGGCGTGGACACCGTCCTGCAGAGTGCGCGCACGACTCCGCCGCCCGCCACGCTCGAGGAAGCGCGCAACCAGCCCGGCCGCCGCGAGCGCATCGAGGAGATCACGCGCCGCATCGAGGCCGAGGGCATCAAGTACGTCTTCTTCCAGCAGGTCTCCGTCACCGGCCGTGTGATGGGCAAGGGCGTGGTCGCGTCGTTCTTCCCGCAGGTCGCCGAGAAGGGCTACCAGCTCGTCTACGGAGCCACCGCCAACCTCTTCACCGACCGCGCCGGCGACTACATCGGCTTCGGCCCCGAGGAGTCCGAGCTGGCGGCGATCGCGGACCTCGACACGTTCGCCCGCCTCCCCTGGGACCCGCGCGTGGCGCGCGTGTTCTGCGACTGCTACGACACGGAGACCGGCGAGCTGCTCGACGCCGACGCCCGCCAGAACCTGAAGCGCGTGGTGGCCGAGTTCGAGGAGGAGCTGGGCTACAGCTTCCTGATCGGGATCGAGCCCGAGATGATGTGGCTCAAGAAGGGCGAGGACGGCTCCGCGCCCGAGGGCGTCACGAAGCCGTACTGCTACCACATCCACCAGTTCGAGGAACTGCGTCCGGTGCTGCTCGACGTGGTCGAGTACGGGCAGGCGCTCGGGCTCGACATGAGCTACGGCGACCACGAGGACGCGCCCGGCCAGCTCGAGCTCAACTTCCGCTTCGACCGGCCGGTCAAGACCGCCGACAACATCACCACCTACCGCCAGATCTGTGCGGCCGTGGGGCGCAAGCACGGCCTGCTCCCCACCTTCATGCCCAAGCCGTTCAGCGGCGTGTCGGCCAACGGCCATCACCATCACTTCACGCTCTGCGACGAGGACGGCAACAACGTCTTCCACGACCCGAGCGGGCCGGCCGAGCTGTCCGACACCGCCCGCCACTTCCTCGGCGGCATGCTCGACCACTTCGGCGCCCTCATGTGCGTGGGCAACCCGACCGTGAACTCGTACTGCCGCATGTGGGACTTCGGCTTCTGGGCGCCGGTCTACAAGAACTGGGGCTGGCAGAACCGGACCTGCACCGTGCGCGTGGCGAGCGGCGGCCGCTTCGAGTACCGCGGCGTGGACTCGTCGTGCAACCCGTACCTCACGGTCGCGTCGCTGCTCGTGGCCGGCCTCGACGGGATCCGCAACCAGACCGACCCGGGCGAGCCGCAGTCGCTCAACACCTACGACCTGCTGCAGCAGGAGGACCACGGCCTCGAGCGCGTGCCCGACAGCCTCGGCGCCGCGCTCGTGGAGCTCGAGAAGGACGAGATCGTGCGCAGCGCGATGCCCGGCCGCCTGTACGACGTGTTCCAGCACTACAAGCGCGACGAGTGGGAGCGCTACCTCGCGGCGGTGACCGACTGGGAGCAGGACGAGTACCTGGAGGTCCTGCCGTAGTGTGCGGAATCGCGGGAATCATCTACCGCGACGGCGGCGGGCAGCACGAGGTCGGGCGCGACATGACCCGGATGCTGCAGGCGATGAAGCACCGCGGGCCGGACTCCACCGGCTACGCGCTCTACCGACCCGAGGCCGACGGCTACGTCATGCACGTGAAGCTCGCGGAGGCCAACGGCCATCAGGGCTTCGACCGCGAGGAGATGCTCAGCCGCTCGCGCAGGGAGATCGAGTCCCACGTCCGCGCCGTGGGCGCCACGATCCTCGGCCTGGACACCAGTAGGGACCACGCGATGACCGTCACCTTCAACCACGACGGCGACCTCAAGGAGCTCGCCGACTACGTGGAGGACGTGCGCGGCGCCGAGGTGCTGTCGCTCGGGCGCTCGCTCGAGATCATCAAGGACCTCGGTGACGCCGAGACAGTGGCCGCCGACTACGGACTCGACGCCTTCATCGGCACGCACGCGATCGGGCACGCCCGGATGGCCACGGAGTCGGACGTGGACATCGCCAACGCCCACCCCTACTGGGCCTATCCGTTCCCGGACGTGGCCGTGGTGCACAACGGCCAGCTCACGAACTACTTCCAGTGGAAGCGCCGGCTCGAGCGGGCGGGGCACCGCTTCCAGTCGGAGTGCGACTCCGAGATCATCGCCGTCTACCTCGCCGAGCGCATGGCGCAGGGCGACTCGCTCGAGGACTCGATGCGGCGCAGCCTCGAGGAGCTCGACGGCGTCTTCACGTACATCTGCGTGACCGACCACGCGCTCGGCGTCGCGAAGGACGAGCTCGGGGCGAAGCCGCTGGTGCTCTACGAGTCGGACGACATCGTGGCGCTGGCCTCCGAGGAGATCGCGATCCGCAAGGTCGTGGACCGCGAGATCGAGACCTACGACCCGTACGAGGGCGCGGTGATGGTGTGGACGCGGTAGCCGGCGAGGGCGTGAACATCGCCTACGACGCCCGCGGGCTCGTCGAGCTCGACGGCAGCGTTCCCAAGATCGCGGAGATCGACGGCGACCGCGCCGTGATCGAGGCTCGCGACCTCTCCACCCGCAAGATCAACTCGGAGCTCCGCTGGCTGCTCTACGAGGAGGGGATCAAGGACGTCAGGATCCTCAACCCGAGCGCGCGCCACTCCCTGGGCGTCGGGATCCTGAAGCGCTGCCGGATCACCTTCGAGGGCAGCCTGGGGTACTTCGGCTGCGGCCTGATCGACGGGCCCGAGATCCAGATCAACGGCCGGGTGGGCTGGTCGGTGGCCGAGAACATGATGTCCGGCGTGGTCGTGATCGAGTCGAACGCCGGCTCGCTCGCCGGCGCGGCGCTCCGCGGCGGGGACCTCGTCGTGAAGGGCCAGGTGGGCGCCCGCACGGGCATCGACCAGAAGGGCGGCACGATCGTCGTGCTCGGCGACGCCGGCTCGATGACCGGCTTCATGATGCAGCGCGGCCGCCAGATCATCTGCGGCGACGTGGGCCCGGGGCTCGGGGACTCCATGTACGACGGCACGCTCTACGTGGGCGGCAAGGTCGCGGCGCTCGGCATCGACTGCGTCGAGGGCGAGTGGACCGACGCCGACACCGAGTTCGTCGAGCGCAAGTTCCGGATCTACGGGCTCGGCTCGCCGCCCGAGCTGCAGAAGTTCGTGTGCGGGAAGAAGCTCTACAACTACGACTCGCTCGAGCCGAGCGAGCGAAAGCTGGTGCTCTGATGGCTGACGAGAACGCCCCAAGCCAGCGCACGGTCCTCGGTCGCTCGAAGATCTTCACGCCGGAGGTCATCGACGACATCCACATGAAGTCGGAGCTCGGGCGCTACCGGATGCGCGGCTTCTCGATGTTCAAGAAGATCCCGCACTGGGACGAGCTGATCTTCCTGCCCGGCACGCTCACGCGCTTCGTGATCGAGGGCTATCGCGAGAAGTGCGAGACGAAGACGGTGCTCGGCGCGCGCTTCGCCAAGAAGCCGATCGAGCTCGACATCCCCGTCTACATCACCGGAATGAGCTTCGGCGCGCTCTCACTCGAGGCGAAGATGGCGCTTGCGAAGGGCGCCTCCATGGCGGGCACCGCAACCTGCTCGGGGGAGGGCGGGATGATCCCGCCCGAGCGCGACCTCTCGACCAAGTGGTACTACCAGATCATCCAGAGCCGGTACGGGTTCAACCCGCACCACATGATGCTGGCCGACGCCGTGGAGTTCTTCATCGGCCAGGGCTGCAAGGTCGGCCTCGGGGGACACCTGATGGGTCAGAAGGTCACCGAGCAGGTGGCCGAGATGCGCTCGCTGCCGGCCGGCATCGACCAGCGCTCCCCGGCGCGCCATCCCGACTGGCTGGGCCCGGACGACCTCTCGCTGAAGATCCAGGAGATCCGCGAGGCGACCGACTACCAGATCCCGATCCAGCTCAAGCTGGGCGCCGCGCGGGTCTACGACGACGTGCGCATGGCGGCCAAGTGCGGGCCGGACATCATCTATCTCGACGGCGCCGAGGGGGGTACGGGCGCGGGGCCGCACATCGCCACCGAGGAGACCGGCATTCCGCTGATGGCCGCCATCCCTGAGGCGCGGCGGGCACTCGAGGACGTCGGCCTCGCAGACGAGATCGACCTGGTCGTCGCGGGCGGCATCCGCAACGG
>JAFGJG010000081.1 GCA_016929195.1 Thermoleophilaceae bacterium | reverse complement strand
GCATGACCGAGGGCACCGTCTGGGTCTCCGGCGGCTGCAAGAGCTGGTACATCGACGCCAACGGCCACAACTCGACGCTCTGGCCGACCTTCACCTGGCCGTACCGGCGTCGCACGCGCCACTTCGACGAGGCGCAGTACCGCTTCGAGACCGACCCCAGAAACGCGCGAGGCCCCGCCGATCGTGCGGGGCCTCGCCGAGATCTAGATCTTTCGCGAATTTGACGGGGCCGGGAAAGAGCTTTCTACTTGTCGCCACGACTAACGGGGGTCCAAGCCCCCTGCGCGGCTCCTAGTGCTACGAGCCCGGAGGGTTCCGTCGGTGCGCAAGCTAGCACCGCGATCCCGTGCAGGGGAAGGGCCAGGCCGGTGCAACTTCGCAATTAGCGAATCTTTTTGCCGGGTCGCGTCCCGCGCTCGAGTGTCCTGACTTCTGGTTGCAGAGCAACCACGGGGCAGGACGCTTTCGAGGAAGGACGCACGCCCGGCCTAGAGCGCGCGGTCGAGCGCGGCGGCGACCGGATCGTCGCCGCCGTTGACGTAGAGCGTCCTTCCGGCGGACTCCGGGCGGGCGAGCAGCGCCGCCAGCACGGCCGCCACGTCCTCGCGCGACACCTGGCCGCGGTGCGGCTCGACCGTGACCAGCACCCGCCCCACTCCCGCGTCGCTGGTCAGCCTGCCCGGGCGGACGATCGTCCAGGCGCGGTCGCTCGCGGCCACGGCGCGGTCGGCCTCGGCCTTGGCGCGGAGGTAGACGCTGAACACGTCGTCGTCGTCCGGGGGGCTCTCGGCGCCCACGGAGCTGACGATCAGGAAGCGCTCGACGCCGGCGGCGCGCGCGGCCTCGAGCAGCTTGACCGCGCCGTCGCGGTCCACCGTGAGCTTGCGCTCGGGCCCGCTCCCCGGACCGGCGCCCGCGGCGAACACGGCGGCATCGGCGCCGGTGATCGCCTCGGCCACCTGCTCGACCGTCGCCGCCTCCAGGTCGCACCCGAGCGGCTCCGTCCCGTCCTCGCGCAGGTCGGCCGCGTGGTCCGCGTTGCGGATCAGCCCGCGCACCCGGTCACCGCGCGCCACGAGCGTCCGCGCCAGATGGCGCGCGATCTGTCCGTGCGCCCCGGCGATCGCGACGAGCATGGGAGCGAGCTTCGCAGATCGCGGCCGGCGCTCACAGCCCGTCGCGGGCCGCCACCGCCGTGTCCGGGTTGTCCGAGAACAGCCCATCCACACCGAGTGCGTAGAACTGCTCGTACTCCGCGAAGGCGTCGCCGTACGCGTTCGGGTCGGCGCCCTTCCTCAGCTCGAGCGGGAGGAACTGGTTCTCGTTCCTGAAGGTGTACGGGTGCACCAGCAGGCCCGCCCGGTGCGCGCGCTCGACGAAGTCGGTCGGCGTGCCCGAGCCGTCGGCGGCGTCGCGCGGGACGATGTAGTTCTTCCAGGGCCCCACCCCCGCCGCGTAGCGAGCGATCCCGCGAAGCCCTTCGTCCGTCGCGAGGTCAGCGTAGGTGCGCGCATCGCCGGCGATCACGAAGTCGTACGGCGCGAGCGCCTCCTCGTCGAAGAGCTGGACGAGCGGGACGTCGATCTTCCGGTGTAGCGCTCTGAGGTTGCCCACCTCGAACGACTGGACGAACACCCTGTCGCGCGGGCCGTCGAGGCCGTTGCGCTTCAGGATCCGGACCAGCGGCGGGCCGAGCGGCAGCCCGCGCTCCTTGAAGTAGGTCGGGTGCTTCGTCTCCGGATAGATGCCGATCCGCCGGTTGAGCTCGCGGGAGAGCCGTGCGCGGAGATCGATCACCTCCTGGAAGGTCGGGATCCTGTAGCGGCCGTCGTAGAGCGTGTTGTGCCGGCGCACGGCCGGCAGGCGCTCCTTGGCGCGGAGCGTGCGCAGCTCGGCGAGCGTGAAGTCGTCCGTGAACCAACCTGTCACCGGTGCGCCGTCGATCTCGCGCGTGGTCTTGCGATCGGCGAACTCGGGATGGCCGGCGACGTCGGTCGTCCCGGAGATCTCGGGCTCGTGCCGAGCGACCAGCACGCCGTCCTTCGTCGACACCAGGTCCGGCTCGATGTAGTCGGCGCCCATGCGCGCCGCCAGCGCGTAGGAGGCGAGCGTGTGCTCGGGCCGGTACCCGGCGGCGCCGCGGTGCCCGATGACGAGGGGCTTGTCATCTGCGCCGGCCGCGGGGCGGTGGCGCTGCTTGCCGCCGGCCAGCGACGGCCCGGCAAGCGCGGCCACGATGAGGGTGAGCGCCGCTGCAGCGGCCGGGCGGAGGAGGCGTTCGGATCTCATGCCCGGCACTCAACCGCGCCGCGCCTCCCTCCCGGTGAACGGTGGGTTAAAAGAGCGCGGGCGCCGAGCGGCCCGCCTCGAGCTCGAGCAGGAGGCGCTTGCGCGCGAGGCCGCCGCCGTACCCGGTGAGCGTGCCGTCGGCCCCGATGACCCGGTGGCACGGGACGATCACGGCGACCGGGTTGCGGCCGTTGGCCAGGCCCACGGCGCGGACGGCGCGCGGGCTCTCGATCCGGCGGGCGAGCTCGCCGTAGCTCACGGTCTCGCCGTAGGGGATCTCGAGGAGGGCGTTCCAGACGCGCCGCTGGAAGGCCGTGCCCTCCAGGGCGAGTGGGACGTCGAAGGTCGTGCGGTCGCCCGCGAAGTACTCGGCGAGCTGGCCGCGCGCCTCGCCGAACGCGTCGTCGTCGCGGCGCCACTCCGGCCCCGCCTTCACCGGGTGCCGTCCCTCGACCATGTGGAGGAGGCCGAGGGCGCGTCCGTCGCCGGCGAGCAGCAGCTCGCCGATCGGGCTGTCGGTGCGCGCGTAGACCACGCCGCTCATGCCGCCGCCGCCCACAGGTGCTGGACCGCCACCGCGCGGTGTGGGCGCCACGCCGCCGACTCGCGCTCGGCTGAGCGCGGCGAGCCGTCGCGGCCGAGCGCCTCGAGCGCGCGGCGGACCCCCGCGTCCGTCGGCAGGAAGGCATCCGGGTCGCGGAGCGCGCGCATCGCGATGTACGAGGCCGTCCACGGCCCGATGCCCGGCAGGGCCGCCACGCCGTCGAGCTCGACGGATCCGCTCGCGAGCGCGGCGGCCAGCCCGCGCAGCGCCTCCCGGCGCCGGCGCGGCATCGGCCAGTCGCTTATGTCGGCGTCGGCGAGCGCCTGCGCCGCCGGGAAGAGGTGCGTGACCCCGCCGAACGGGACGTCGAGGGGCTCCCCGTGGGCGGCCGTGAGCCGGCCCGCCGCGCTCGCCGCGCCGGCGAGCGTCACCTGCTGGCCGAGCACGGCGCGGAAGGCCAGCTCGTGGGCGTCCGCGTGCCCGGGCACGCGGCGTCCCGGGGCGGCGCGGACGAGCGGCCCGATGAGCGGGTCGTCCCCGAGCGCCTCCTCCGCCGCCGACGGGTCGGCGTCGAGCCCGAGCAGGGTGCGGCAGCGCTCGACCGCCGCCTCACGGTCGGCAGGGTCGGCGAGCCACAGGCGCGCGCGCACGCCCTCGCCGGCAGCGCGCAGCTCGGCCACGCCCGGCCCGCCCGGGAGGCGGAGGCTGCGCCGGTAGGCGCCGGCGGTCAGCTCCTCCACGCCGGGCACCGCGCGGCGGCCGAGGAAGGCGATCAGGCCGGCCGCGTCGAGCGGCCCGCTGTGCGCCAGGGTCAGCTCCACCTCGGCCTCGTCCGGTCGGCAGCGCCTGCAGGCCCGGAAGCCGGCGGCGCGCGCCTCCGAGGGAGTCGCGTAGCGGCGGACGTTCGCCGGCTTCGGCCGCGCAGGGCAGCGCGCGACGCAGTAGATGCCCGTGGTGACGACGGCTCGGATCATGCGAAGGAAACGTACGCCCCCGCGCTTCTGTGAGATGGTGCCCCTCCCATCCCCGGCCAGGAGACGAGAACGTGCCGCGAGTCGAGCTGACCTACACCGCCGGTTCCATTTCCCAGGACGCGAAGGACCACCTCGCCAAGCAGCTCGCCGAGTCGATGCTGCGCTGGGAGGGCGCTCCTGACACCGAGTTCTTCCGCTCGATCTCGTGGGTCCACCTCCACGAGCTGCCGGACGGCACGGCCTTCACGGCCGACGGTCCCGCCGAGGCGAGCCAGTTCGTGGTCGACGTGAGCGTGCCCCAGGGCGGCCTCAGCGAGCGCCGCAAGGCCGGCCTCGTGGAGGAGTTCACGCGGCTGATCCGCGAGGCGGCGGAGCTGCCGGAGGACCAGGCGATCCGCGTGTGGGTGCTCGTCCACGAGATCGCCGAGGGCTTCTGGGGAGCCGGCGGGAACATCATCCACTTCGAGCAGCTGCGCGCGGCCGCGAAAGCGGAGCGCGACAGGGCAGCCGCCCCGGCCTAGTCCTCCACCCGGTCGAGGCCGCCGACGAAGTAGGGCAGCAGGGGGTCGGTGAAGGCGATCGCGCCGTCGCGGTCGGCGAGCACGCCGGCCGCGATCAGCCGGTCGCGCGCGACCCGGGCCGTGGTCTTCCCGACCTCGGCGAGCTCGAGCGCGCGGGCGTTCAGCGGCGGCCGTCCGGCGGCGACCGTGCTCAGGACAACGCGCTCAGAGTGCGGGAGGCGATCCCAGAGCGCCTGAAGCGCATCGCGCGCCTCGGCCTGCGCGACGCCGAGGGCGGCGGCGAAGATCGCGGCGTCGGCGGTCCCGCCCGGCTCGGTCCGCTCCCAGGTGTGGTGGGCGAGCATCATGGCCCGCTGCGGGTGGCCGCCGGCCACGTCGAGCAGCCGCTCCAGCGCCTCGCCGGCGTCGCGGCCGGTGGCCTCGAAGCGCTCGGCCACGAAGGCGCCGAGGTCCTCGTCGCGGAGCGGAGTCAGCGCGATCGGCCGAGCCTGGCCGAACAGCGGCCGCTCCTCCGTCGCGAACAGCTGCTGCATGAGCCCGGGGTGCGAGCCGGCGTAGAGGTAGCTCGCCTCGGTCGTGTGGTGCTGGATGCGGCTGCGCAGCAACCCGTCGAGGTCCTCCCCCGCCCGCAGCAGCTCCTGGAACTCGTCGAAGATCACGAGCGTTCGAGTGCCGGTCGCGCCGTGCACCCGCAGCGGCAGGTCGAGCACCTGGCGCAGCCGCCGCGCAGCGGCGTCCTTCGCCGCCCCGCCGCTCAGCTCGACCCCCACCCCGCCGGGCCTGACCGCCACGTTCGAGACCGAGCGGATCGCGAGCACGGCCGCCCGCCGGAGCGGCCCCTGGAGGCTCCGGCGGTAGGACTCCTCGATCACGTCGGCCACGTCCGCGAGCGACACGACGCGCGTGAGGTCCACGTAGACGCACGCCATCCCGGCGTGCTCGGCGTCCTCCTTCACCTTCCGGAGCAGGCTCGTCTTCCCGTACCTGCGCGGGGCCGACAGGCGCGCCGCGTGCCCGCCCTCGGCGAGCCCCACGAGCGCGGCCGTCTCCTCCTCGCGGTCCACCAGGTCGGCGGGCGGGACCGGGTGGCTGTAGACGAAAGGGTTCATCTCGAGGGCACCTTTGAGTGCTAGACAGTAGCACTTGCTGGCGCTAGTACATAGCGCTAGACTCGCGCACCATGCGAGTGCGGGCGGCGGTGCCGATCCTGATCGCGGCCCTGCTCGCCGGCACCGCGCCGGGGGCCGCGGCGGCGCCCGTCACGAAGCGCTGCAAGGACGACGCGCGCGCCCGCTGCGGCTGGATCCGCGTCCCGCTCTACCGCTCCGCCCCCGACGGCGGCGGGCGGACCCTGCGGGTGCACTTCCGCGTCTTCCCGCGCACCGACCGGTCGCGGCCGGCGCTCGAGCCCGTGGTGGCGGCCGAGGGCGGCCCCGGCTACCCGACCGTGGACTCCGCGGACTCGTACCTGTTCATGCTCGGCCGCCTCCACCGGCGCCGCGACCTGATCGTCATGGACAACCGCGGAACGGGCCGCTCGGGCGCGATCAACTGCAGGCGGCTGCAGGCCGGGCGGGGCGTCTACGCCCGCGAGGTCGGCCGCTGCGCGCGCCTGCTCGGCCGCCGGGCGAACGCGTACGGGACCGGCGCGGCCGCGGACGACCTCGCGGCGATCCTCGACAGGCTCCGCGTGCCCGTCGTGAGCATCTACGGCGACTCGTACGGCACCTACTTCGCCCAGACGTTCGCCGTGCGCCACCGCGAGCGCGTCCGCGCGGTGGTGCTGGACGCGGCCTTCGCCGTGGAGGGCTTCGACCCGTGGGCGCGCCAGGAGTCGGTGGCGCTCCGGTTCGCCTGGCCCGCCACGTGCAGCCGGTCGACGGGCTGCGGCGGCGCCGACGCGCTGGCCGAGCTGAGGCGCTGGTCGGTGCGGCTGCAGCGAAAGCCGCTCGTGGCAACCGGCCGCGACGCGGACGGCGGCCGGCACAGGCTCCGGATGGACGGCGCCGACCTCGGGCAGATGGCCGGCGACGGCTCGTTCTACTACACGATCTACCGCGACCTGCTGGCGGCGCTGCGCGCGCACGGGCGCGGCGACAGCGCCCCGCTCGTGCGACTCGCCGCGGAGGATCTGCCGTTCACCGGCGGCGGCCCGGTGGCCAGCTACTCGGAGGGGGCCTACGCTGCCGTGGCCTGCCACGACTACCCGGCGATCTGGGACCCGGCCTCCACGTTCGCCTCACGCCGCGCCCAGTACGAGCGGGTGCGGGCGCTGATCGACCCGGCCGACTTCGCGCCCTTCCCCAAGGACATCTGGCTGCGCTCGCTCTACATCGACCAGCTCGTGACCGGCTGCCTCCGCTGGCCCGCGCCGCGGTGGCCGGACCCGCCCGTCGCCCCGGGCACGCGCTATCCCGACGTGCCGGTGCTCGTGCTCGTCGGCGACGTGGATGCCATCACGCCGACGGGCGACTCGGCCGCCGCCGCGGCGCTGTTCCCCAACCCGACGCTGGTGACCGTCCGGAACGTCGGGCACGTGACGGCCCTGGCCGACTACCCGGGCTGCGCCTCCGGGATCGTCCGCCGCTTCCTCACGACGCTCGCGCCCGGCGACGTGAGCTGCGCAGAGCGCACGCCGGAGATCCACGTGGTACCCGAGTTCCCGCGCCGCCTGGCCGCCGCACCCTTCGCCGAGCCGGCCGGCCCCGGCGACCGGTCCGGGCCGCAGGAGCGCCGCGCCGCCTGGTCCGCGAGCTGGGCGGCCGGCGACGCGCTCGCGCGCTGGTGGCTGATGTACGGGTCGAAGGGCCACGGCCTCCGGGGCGGGACCTTCGCGGCGGCCGGCGACTACCTCGCCTACGGGCCGATCACGCTGCGGATGAGGCGGGTCCGGTTCGTGCCCGGGGTGGCGGTGAGCGGCAGGGTCGTGTGGGATCGCCGGGCCGGATCGGTCAGCGCGTCGCTGCGCGTCTCCGGGGCCGCGCGCGGCCGCCTGCGGATCCGCTGGAGCACCGTCACGCCGCGCGCGTTCGCCTCGGTCCGGGGCGAGCTCGGCGGACGGCCGGTGCGGCTGCGGACGCCGGCTCCCTAGGCGTTCGAGACCCGCCCGGTCTGCAGCGCGAGCGCGGGCGGCCTCATGGTGCCGGGCTACCCGGGTTTGTTCGCTTCGCAACCAGGGAAAACCGAAGACGCGGCACGCCGCCGTGTCAAATCGCTGGGAGGAGAGGTCCCCATGAGTCGAAGGTCGTCCCTGAGCGCGCTCGTGCTCGTCTCGCTGTGCCTGATCGCCGCGCTGCCCGCGGGGGCCGCGAAGAAGGGCTCCGGCGAACGCAGCGTCGAGCGGCGCATCGACTCGCTCCTCCGCAAGATGACCCTCCAGGAGAAGCTCAACCAGCTGACGCTGCTCTCGGACGGCCAGATGAAGGAGACGCCCGCGGAGGCGCGGAAGCCGGTCGGCGCCGTGTTCAGCGAGACCGACCCGGTCCTCATCAACCGTTACCAGCGTGATGCGGTCGAGAACTCGCGGCTCCACATCCCCATCCTGTTCGCCTTCGACACGATCCACGGGTTCCGCACGATCTTCCCGATCCCGCTCGCCGCGGCCAGCAGCTTCGACCCGAACGTGGCGCGCACCGACCACCGGATCGGCGCCTTCGAGTCGGCGGCGGTCGGCCTGAAGCAGATCTACAGCCCGATGGTCGACCTCTCGCACGAGCCGCGCTGGGGCCGCATCGCCGAGGGCGCGGGCGAGGACCCGTACCTGAACTCCGTGATGGCGGCGGCGCGCGTGAGGGGCGCGCAGGGCAGCGACTACTCGGCGCCGGACAAGGTCGTGACGAGCGTCAAGCACTTCGCCGCCTACGGCGAGCCCGACGCGGGGCGGGACTACAACACGACCGACATGTCGCTCCAGCGGCTCTGGAACTTCTACCTACCGCCGTTCAAGGCGGCGGTGGACGCCGGATCGGACACGCTGATGTGCTCGTTCAACGCGATCAACGGCGTGCCGGGCTGCGCGAACAAGTACCTCGAGTCGAAGGTCCTGAAGAAGCGCTGGGGCTTCGACGGCTTCATCGAGAGCGACTACACCGCGGTCGCCGAGCTCCGGTCCTGCCCGCCCGAGGGCCCGAACGACGGGCCATGCGGCCACGGCGTGGCCGAGAACGGCCGCGAGGCGGCGAAGCTCGCGCTGAACGCCGGGACCGACTCGGAGATGGTGTCCACGAACTACCGCGACTTCGGCCGCCAGCTCGTGCAGAGCGGCCAGGTGTCGATGCGGCGGATCGACGACGCGGTGCGGCGCATCCTGCGCATCAAGTTCCGCGCGGGGCTCTTCGAGAACCCCTACGTGGACGTCTCGGCCGCGGCCGGGAAGCAGCTGCTCCCGCGCAACCGCGCCGCGGCGCGGCGGGCGGCCGGCCGCTCGATGGTGCTCCTGAAGAACGACGGGCCCGTGCTGCCGCTCGACCCGTCGAAGAAGACGGCCGTTATCGGCCCGCTCGGCAACTCGAAGCACGACATGCTCGGCCCCTGGTGGGGCAGGGGCGACGACGCGGACGCGGTCTCGCTGTTCGAGGGAGTGCGAGCGCAGAGCCCGAACGCCACCTTCACGCCGGGCTGCACGATCAGCAACAACGAGCTGTACGACCCGGAGAACGAGTGCGCCTCGACCGCCGGGTTCGCCGCCGCCGTGACGGCCGCGAACGCGGCCGACCAGGTGGTGCTCGCCGTCGGCGAGACGCGCGAGATGAGCGGCGAGGCCGAGGCGCGCTCGATGCTCGACCTGCCCGGTGAGCAGGAGGCGCTGATCGAGGCGATCAAGGCGACCGGCAAGCCGTTCGCGGTGGTGCTCTTCAACGGGCGCCCGCTCACCCTCGACGAGGTCCAGGCGGACTCGAAGGCGATCCTCGAGGCGTGGTTCCCGGGGGTCGAGGGCGGCAACGCGGCGGCCGACGTCCTGTTCGGCAAGGTCAACCCCGGCGGGAAGCTGCCGGTGACCTTCCCGCGCAACGTGGGCCAGGTGCCGATCTACTACAACCACAAGCCCACGGGCCGCCCGTGCGACCCGGCGTCGCGTTACAACTCGCGCCACCGGGACATCACGAGCTGCGCGCCGCTCTACGAGTTCGGATACGGCCTCAGCTACACGACCTTCAGGATCTCGGGCGTGCGGCTGAGCGGTACGGCGATGGACGCGAAGCGCGGCCGGATCAAGGTCAGCGCAAAGGTCACGAACACCGGCTCTCGGGCTGGCGACGAGGTGGCCCAGCTGTACGTGAACGACCCGGTGGCGAGCATCTCGCAGCCGGTTCGCCGCCTGCGCGGCTTCAAGCGCGTCACGCTCCAGCCCGGGCAGACGAAGGCCGTCTCCTGGACGCTCGACCGCGACGACGTGGGCTTCTACGACAACCGTGCGCGCTTCGTCGTCGAGAACGGGCGCATCAACGTGTTCGTGGGGACGACATCGAGCCAGTCCGACAACAAGCGGACGTTCTTCGTCACGGGCGGCCGGAGCGTGGAGGCGAGCCGCAGGCGCTGACGCTCAGCCGGCCGGGCGGAAGCCCGAGCAGACCACGCGCATCCAGCCGATCCGCTCGTCGCGGGGCTCGAGATACACCTGCTGCTCGACGAGGAAGCGGCCGTCCGGGTTGGTCACGCTGAAGCGGTAGCCGACCCGCTCGCGGTCGGCGAAGGCGTCGCTCTCGACGTGCTCGAGCGCATCGATCCGGTCGGAGTCCTCGAACCAGCTTCCGAGGAGAATCGCCAGGACGTCGTCGCTGCCGCCGGCCTCCCAGCTCCGGCTCGGGGTCAGGCCGCGGAAGTCCACCTCGGGGTGGAGCAGCTCGAGGATCCGGCCCGAGTCCTTGGCGGCGAGCGCCTCGGCGAACTGCGGGCCGAGCGCGCTCAGCGTCGGCGCAGTCCGTCGAGGGCCACGGTGAGGATGCGGTCGACCTGGCCCGGCTCGGCGTTGGGGATCGCCGCGATCCCGCCGACCATGCGGACCATGTCCATGAAGACGATGTCCTCGCGGACCACTCCCGCGCGCTGCGCCGCCGCGAGCAGGGGCTCGCCGGCATCGCCGATCGCCTGTCGGCAGTGCGTGAAGACCGGCGCGGAGCCGTCCATGTACTCCATGAGCTCCGTCATCAGGGCCTTCTTCGTGGCGGCGTAGCCGGCGAAGCTGCGCAGCCAGCTGGCGAGCGCCTCCCACGGGTCGGCGCCGTCGGCCTCCTCAGCCGCGCGGCAGATCGTCTCGACCTCCTCGACGTAGACGGCCTCGAGGAGCTCCTGGCGGGTCGCGAAGTTCCGGTACAGCGTGCCGATGCCCACGCCCGCGCGGCGGGCGATGTCCTCGAGCGACGCGGAGGCGCCGTCCTCCGTGAACGCCGCGCGCGCGGCGGCGATCAGCTTGTCGTAGTTGCGCGCCGCGTCGGCCCGCTTGGGTCGCTGCGGGAGCGTCGCGATGGCGGATTCGGAAATCGGTGTTGACAAACCGGAGGGTCCCTCCGTATTATTCGACTCGAAAGCGGAGGTGGCCTCCAGATATACCGGAGGCGCCCTCCATTCTAGCTCGTCTTCCGTTCCGGATCAAAGGACCTCATGCCACTTCGCCTCTCCTTGCTTCGCATCGCCCCCTCGACTGTCGTCCTCGGGCTGATCCTCACCGTTCAGCTGATGATCGTGCTCGACGCGTCGATCGTGATCACCGCGCTGCCGGCGGTGGAGCACGACCTCGGCTTCTCCCCCACCGGCCTCTCGTGGGTGCAGAACGCGTACGTGCTCACGTTCGGCGGCCTCCTCCTGCTGGGCGCCCGCGCCGGTGACCTGCTCGGCCGGCGCCGGGTCTTCATGGCCGGGCTCGGGCTGTTCACCGCCGCGTCGCTCGTGGGCGGTCTGGCCCAGTCCGAGGCCTGGCTCCTCACAGCGCGCGCAGTCCAGGGCGTGGGAGCGGCCATCGCCGCGCCGTCGACGCTCGCGCTGCTGACCACGACCTTCGCCGAGGGCGACGCGCGCACGCGCGCGGTGGCCCTCTACGCCTCCGCCTCAGCCGCCGGAGGGAGCATCGGACTGCTGCTCGGCGGCATCCTGACCGACCTCATCTCGTGGCGCTACGGGCTCTTCATAAACGTCCCGATCGGACTCACCGTGATCGCGCTGGCGCCGCGGTTCCTGCCCGACACCGAGCCGCGGCACGGGCACTTCGACCTCGCCGGGGCCGCCGCGTCGGTGACCGGAATGACGGCGATCGTCTACGGCTTCATCCGCGCCGCCACCGACGGCTGGGGCGACGGCGGCACGGTGATCGCGTTCGCGGGCGGCGTCCTCCTGCTCGCCGCCTTCCTGCTGATCGAGCGGCGCGCCGAGCAGCCGATCACCCCGCTCCGCCTGTTCGCCAGCCGGACGCGCGCGGGAGCGTACGTGGCGCGGATGCTCGCCGTGGCCGGGATGTTCTCGCTGTTCTTCTTCCTGACCCAGTACCTCCAGGGCGTGCGTGGATACTCGCCGCTCGAGGCCGGGGTCGCCTTCCTCCCGATGACGCTGGTGCTGTTCGCGCTGGTGCGGGTGGTGCCGCGGCTGGCCGCCCGGCTCGGAGAGATGCCGCTGATGGCCGGCGGGCTGCTCCTCGCCGCGGGCGGTGCTGCGTGGATCAGCCAGATCGACCCCGGCACGGCGTTCTTCCCCGGCATCGGCGTGCCGCTCCTGATCATGGGCGCCGGCATGGCCGCCGCGTTCACGACGCTCACCACCGCCGCCATCGCGGGCGTCGGCGACGGCGACGCGGGCGCGGCATCTGGGCTCGTGAACGTGACGCACCAGCTCGGCGGCGCGATCGGCGTGGCGGTGCTCGTGACGGTGTTCGCGGGCGCCGGCGGCGACGACGGCTCCGCCGCTCAGTTCGCCCACGCGCTCGGCACCGCGCTGACCGGCTCGGCGATCTGCCTCGGGCTCTCGCTGCTCGTCGCGGTCGGCGTGATGTGGCGGCCCGCGTTCGGCCGCGAGCCGGCTACATCTGCGACGCGGCCTGCTTGATCGCCTTGCGGATCCGGGGGTAGGTGCCGCAGCGGCACACGTTGCGGATCTCGTCGAGGTCCGCGTCGGTGACGCTGCGGCCCTGCGCCTTGATCTGCCGGATCTTCGCGGTGGCGGCCATGATCTGGCCGGGCTGGCAGTAGCCGCACTGCGCGACGTCGTGGTCGAGCCACGCCTGCTGGACCGGGTGGAGCGGCTTGCCGACGCTGGCGGCGAGGCCCTCGATCGTCGTGATCCGGTCGGTGGGCTTGATCTGCGAGACCGGCACCGAGCAGGCGTTGAACGCCTTGCCGTTGACGTGACAGGTGCAGGCCTGGCAGACGCCGACGCCGCAGCCGTACTTGGGCCCGCGGACCCCGAGCAGGTCGTTGAGCACCCAGAGCATGCGAAGGTCGCCGGGGCAGTCGACGGTCACCCTGCCGCCGTTGAGGATGAACGAGAACTGGGGCACGGGCGCCTCCTAGTAGGCCTTCGACAGCCCGTCCGTCGGCGACGCGGGCACGGGCGGCACGGTCGGGGCCGGCGTGAAGCCGAGGTTCGCGCGGCCGTGGTTGATCGGGAAGGTCGTGGGGAGGGTCCCGGTCGCGCGCGCGTAGGCGCAGGCGGTCGCCGCCATCGACGGCGCGACCGAGAACTCGCCGGCGCCGCCGGGGTCGTCGGTCGTCGGCGGCATCACGATCACCTGGAGGTCCCCCGGCGTGTTCCACTGGCGGGTGTAGAAGGCGGCATCCCAGCTGTGCTCGAGGAAGCTCCCGTCCTTCAGGTGGAGGCTGTAGGTGAGCGCCTGGCCGATCCCGTCCATGATCCCGCCCATCATCTGGGCCTCGAGGCCGAGCGGGTTGATGGGCAGGCCCACGTCGACGGCGCACACGGCCTTCGTGACGCGCGGCCCCGTGAAGGCGTTCGGGATCGCGCGGCTCACGGTGGCCGGCCTGCAGTCGATCTCGACGAGCACGGCGCAGAAGCCCTTGTACTCGCGGTGGACGCCGATCCCCTGGGCCGTCCCGGCCGGCATCGCGCGCCCCCAGTTGCCGGCCTGGGCGACCTTGTCGAGCACGGCCCGCATGCGCGCGTCCCTCAGGAAGCTGCGCCTGAACTGGTAGGCGTCCTTGCCCATCGCCCTCGCGAGCTGGTCGATCAGCAGCTCGCGCGGCGTCGTCACGTCGGGGCTGTAGACGTTGCGAACAGAGCTCGTGTTGAAGACGGTGGGGTCGTAGACCTCGTTGAGCAGCTGCGAGACGATGCCGAAGTCGTACGGCACGTTCGCCGTGAGGCCGAAGACGAGCTGGGAGTAGCCCAGGTTGGTGACGGGGGTCGTGGACCCGAGGGCCGAGAGCAGCTCGCCGAAGCCGTGGCCCCAGTCGGTCGCGACGGCCGTGTTGCGCTGGTCGAACGCGAGCACGTTGTCGCCGAGGTAGGTCGCCCGCACGCGGGACGTGGTCATCGGATGGACGCGCCCCTGCCGGAAGCTGTCCGCCCGGTGCCAGAGCAGCCTGACCGGCTTGCCGAGCTTCTTGGAGATGGCGGCCGCCTCGAACGCGGCGTCGGCGAACAGGTGGCGCCCGAACGAGCCGCCGCCCTCGGTCACGTGCACCTTGACGCTCGTGACCGGCAGGCCGAGGTCGAGCGCAAGCTGCTCCTGGGCCCAGATCGGCGTCTTCAGGCTCGACCAGATCTCGGCGCGGTCGGGGCGCACGTTCGCGACCGCAGTGTTCGTCTCGAGCGGATCGCCGGGGCGGAAGTGGAACGTGAACCTCTTGTCGATCGTCTTCGCGAGCAGGTTGACCGGCGGCGTCATCGGGAGCTCGGCCCTCGCGAGGTCTGCGAGCACCGTGGCGTCGGACTTGCCCGCGGCCGGGCCGGGCGCCCAGTCCACGCTCAGCGCGCGGACCGCGTCGATGCACTGCCCGAAGGTCTCGCCGCGCACGGCCACTCCGCCCGGCACGTGCTTCGAGTGCGGGATGATCGCCACGTCGGTGATCCCCGGCATCGCCTGGACCTGGGCGAGGTTCCGGACCGCCCGAGCCGAGCCGTTGATCGTCGGCGGGCGGCAGACCATCGTCGGCTTCGCGTTCGCCACCGCCGCGTCCAGCGCGAACTTCTTCCGGCCCGTGACGATGTCGAGCGCGTCGACCCGGCGCTGCGGCTTGCCGACGACGGTGAACGCCGAGCGCGGCTTGAGCTGGGCGCGGACGGTCACGTCGGCCGACACCGCGGCGGCCTCGCTCAGGGAGCCGATCGGGATCGTGCGGCCGCCGGGCGCCGAGATCACGCCGTCGCGGATCGTGAGCTCACCGGTCGAGACGCCGAGCTGGTCGGCCGCGGCCTCGAGCAGCGCTCCGCGGGCGATCGCCGCCGCGGTGCGGATCGGCGTGAAGATCGCGTGCATCGTGTTCGACCCGCCGGTGATCTGGTTCCAGACCAGCTCCGGGCGGGCGTCGGCGAGCGTCACGCGCACCTTCGAGACCGGCACGTCCATCTCCTCGGCGATGGTCATCGCGGCCGCCGTGGTGATCCCCTGGCCCACCTCGGCGCGCGGCATCGCGAAGGAGACCGTGCCGTCGGCGTTGACCGTGATCGTGATCAGGTTCGCCGTCGGCCGTGTGGCGTCCGTCAGCAGGTCGGAGAGGTCGTAGAGGTCGACCGGCTGGACCGTCGGGATGGCGGCCTTCGCCGCTGCTGTCGTGCCCAGCTGGGCGCCGGCGACGAGCGTCGGGCCCGCGATCAGGTAGCCGACGAAGCGGCGCCTCGAGATCCCCGAGGTACCGGGCCCTGCGTCCGTCCCCACGATCGTGCGCTCCCCCATGGCCAGCTTCGCGTACGCGTGTATTCCCCAATGGGGCGAGAACTAGTCATTCAGCGGGAGGTTGTGCACGCGGGCCTCGACGGCGAGGCCTGATCGATCGGCAGGCCGAAGCCCTCGATGGCCGCCCTCCGGTCGGCGAGCAGCGCGTGCCGCGGGTGCCCTGCGATCAGCTCGGCGACCTCGAGCGCCCGTTCCATGTGGCGCCCGGGCTCGACGACCTCGTTGACCAGCGCGATCCGCTCCGCCTCCTCGGCGCCGATCTCGCGACCGGTCATCAGCAGGTCGAGCGCGCGCGGGAGGCCCACGACGCGCGGAAGCCGCTGCGTGCCGCCGTCGATGAACGGCAGCCCATGCCTGCGGGTGAGCACGCCGAAGCGCGCCGTGCTCGTGGCGATCCGGATGTCCGCCCAGAGCGCAAGCTCCAGCCCGCCCGCGACGCACCATCCGCTGACGGCCGCGATCGTCGGCTTCGGGGAGGCGACACGCGTGAATCCCTCGAACCCCTCGGCTGCGCCGGCGCGGTGCGAGAGCGACTCGAACGCCTTCAGGTCGGCCCCTGCGCAGAACGCCTCATCGCCCGCGCCGGAGAGCACGAGCACGACGACATCGTCGTCCGCGGCGAACGCCTCGAAGTGCCGCTGGAGCGCGTCGGCCGTCGGCCCGTCGATCGCGTTGCGCCGCTCGGGCCGGTCGATGACGAGCGTGGCGACCGCGCCGTCGACGTCGTAATGGACGGGCACAGCGGCAGAGCGTACGGCACGGCCTTACCGCGGCCGCGCGCGGAGAAATACGGATCGCAACCGCGCGCGCCGGCCTTACCTTGGCTCGCATGTCGGCCCCGGCCATCGAGACCCGCGACCTGCACATGATCTACGGCGCGGGCCGCACCGAGGTGCGCGCCCTCGACGGCGTGGACCTGACCATCGACGCCGGCGAGATGGTGGCGATCATGGGCCCCTCGGGCTCGGGCAAGAGCACGCTTCTTCACATCGTCGGGGCGCTCGAGTCGCCCACCTCGGGGACGATCGCCGTCGCCGGGGTCCACTACGAGGGCCTCGACGACAAGGAGCTGACCGCTCTCAGGCGAGACCACATCGGCTTCGTCTTCCAGTTCTTCAACCTGCTTCCGTCGCTCACCGCCGAGGAGAACGTGACGCTCCCGGCGGTCATCGCGCGACGGCGCGAGCCCGCCATCCGCGAGCGCGCGCGCGAGCTGCTCGAGCGCGTGCGGCTGAGCGACCGCGTGGACCACCTTCCCGCCGAGCTCTCGGGCGGCCAGCAGCAGCGGGTGTCGATCGCCCGCGCGCTGCTCCTCTCCCCCGAGCTGGTGCTGGCGGACGAGCCGACCGGCAACCTGGACAGCAGGTCGAGCCGCGAGGTGCTCGACGTCCTGCGGGAGCTCAACCGCGAGGAGGGCCACACGATCGTGATGGTCACCCACGACGCGGCGGCGGCCGCGACGGCCGATCGGGTCATCTTCCTCCGCGACGGCAAGCTCGCGGGCGAGGTCGAGGGCGGCTCTCCGCGCCGCGCGGCCGAGTACCTGGCGTCGCTCCAGTCGGAGGCCGAGCACGAGCCGGTCCCTGGCTAGCGGCCCATGCTCCGCTCCTTCAACTCGATCGCGTTCCGGCAGCTGCGGACGCGCCCGCTCCGCTCGGTCCTCACCGCGTTCGGCGTGATGCTCGGCGTCGGGATGGTGTTCGGCGTGCTGCTGCTCGTGGGCACGATCCGCGCGACCTTCGACGAGCTGATCGACAGCGCATGGGGCAAGACCGACCTGATCGTCATCGGCCAGGGCAGCGGCACGATCAACGAGGGGACGCTCGACCGGATCAAGCAGACGAAGGGAGTCGGCGAGGCGGCCGGGATGGTCGGCGGCATGTTCACGCGGCTCGAGCCCGACGGCAGCCCGATCGATGGCAACGAGGGCCAGATGCTCATCGCCGGCTACGAGACGAAGGGCTACCAGCCGTACGACTTCCGGCTCGTGAAGGGCGAGCGGATCTCGGCCGGGACCGAGATCATGGTCGAGCAGAACTGGGCTCGTGACCGCGGGTACGACGTGGGCGACCGCGTCCGGGTGGCCGGCCCCACGGGACGCACCCGCCTGCCGATCGTCGGCATCTTCAGGCTCACGAGCAGCCTCAACGCCGGCGGCCTCGGCTACGCGGCGATGCCGCTCGCCGCCGCCCGCCGCGCCTTCGACCAGCCGAAGGGCTGGATGCAGATCTCGATCGTCGCAGCGGACCGCGGGGACGTGCCCGCGGTGCAGCGGCGCGTCAAGCACCTGGTCGGGTCGGGCGCCATGGTGCAGACCCCCGGCGAGTTCTCGGAGCAGGTGAGCGAACAGCTCCAGGGGCTCAACATCGTCCTCTACTTCTTCTCCGGCGTCGCGCTGTTCGTGGGCGGCTTCCTGATCCTCAACAGCTTCAACATGACCGTGCTCCAGCGGATGCGCGAGCTCGGGATGCTCCGCACGCTCGGCGCGACCCGGGGCATGGCGACCGGCTCCGTGATCGTCGAGGCGCTGGTGATCGGCGCCGTCGGCACCGTGCTCGGACTCCTCCTCGGGCTCGCGATGGCCTCGGGCCTGATCTCGCTGATGCGCGGCATGGACGTCCCGGTCGGCACGCTCCACGTGACGACGGGCTCGGCCGTCACGGCCGTCCTGGTCGGGATGGTCGTCACGCTTCTCGGCGCCTTCTGGCCCGCGCACCGCGCCGGCCGCACGCCGCCGATCCGCGCCGTCGTCGGGACCGCACAGGTGCGCCGCAGGCCGGCGAAGCTGCGGCTCGTCGTGGCCGCCGCCCTGTTCCTCCCGGGGCTCTGGCTCGGCGGCTCGTTCTGGTTCGGCGGCAGCAGCGAGACGGGCGGCCTCGCGGCCATGGGCGGGATAGTCATGACGATGGCGATGTTCGCCGGCATGGCGATCGCCGCGCCCTTCGTGATCCTGCCGGTCATCCGCTGGATCTCCGTCCCGATCCGGCACCTGCTTCCGACGGGCGGCCGCCTGGCCGCCGACGCGCTGCTCTCGAATCCGCTGCGCACAGCCGCGACTGCCGTGGCGCTCACCATCGGGCTCTCCGTGGTCGTCGTGAACAGCTCGATGTCCGCGAGCTTCGTCGGCACGATCGAGGATCAGGTCGACCAGGCCTTCGCGCGCGACTTCACGGTCCAGGCGCAGGGATTCACGCTCGAGCAGGGTGGCGGGCCCGGTGTGCCCCGCAGCGTGCAGCGGAAGATCGAGGCGCTGCCAGAGGCGGGCACGGTCGCCCCGGTCCGGGCGATGCCCCTGGAGCTGCCCGGGGTCAAGAGCGGCTCGAACCAGGGCATCGCCATGGGCGTCGATCCCGTCCAGCAGCCGAAGGTGGACGGCACGCCCTTCAAGGACATCAGCCAGGCGGAGGCCTACGCCGGGCTCGCGCGGGGCGGCGTCCTGCTCGGGCGCTCCTACGCGTCGAAGGCCGGCCTCGAGCGCGGCGACACGCTCGACATCGTCGGGCCCGCCGGCAGGCAGCGGGCCGAGGTGGTCGGGACCATCGACGCCATCGGGCCGATGGCCGGCATGGAGATGCGCCTGTCGCTCGCGACCATGAACAAGGTCTACGGCAGCTACCAGCCCGCCGAGCTCGCCGTCGAGGCCCGCAGCGCCGAGCAGCGCCCCGCGCTCGAGAGCAAGATGGGAGCGCTCCTCGACCGCGAGTACCCCAACCTGGAGATGCAGTCCGCCGCCGACGCAAAGAACGAGGTCGGCGACGAGATCAACCGCACGTTCAACATGTTCAACGCGATCGTGATCATCGCGATCATCGTCAGCCTCCTCGGCGTAATCAACACGCTGGCCATGTCGGTCATCGAGCGGACGCGGGAGATCGGCGTGCTCCGCGCGCTGGGCGCCTCGCGCTGGCAGGTGCGGTCGACGATGCTGGACGAGAGCCTGATGATCACGATCGCCGGATCGCTGGTGGGCCTCGCCGCCGGCACGCTGATCGGCTACGCCTGGATGCGCGGCGTGGACGAGGTCATGCCGGGCATGACCTTCCACTTTCCCGGCCCGATCGGGATCGCCGTGGCGGTGGCCGCAGTCATCCTCGGGGTGATCGCCGCGATCCTCCCCGCCCGGCGCGCCTCGCGGCTCAAGGTGATCGAGGCGCTCGCCTACGAGTGAGCGGCCCGCGGAATCAGTAGAAGCCGTGCCGCGCGAGCGGCTCGATCAGCTCGCGCTCCTCGTACGAGAAATGTGAGAGCAGGGCGTCGGTCAGGAGGTCCATCGCCCGCGCGACCCGGTCGATGCCGTCCTCCTCGGCCGCGACCAGCGCGACCAGCGCGCGGTCCACCCGCTCGAGCAGGTCGGCGATCTGCTCGTGCTCCTCCTCGAGCCGGTCTATCACCGGCCCGAGCGCCTCCTCCCGGCGGCGCAGATGCGGGAAGACGCTGCGGTCCTCCAGCACGTGGTGGTTCGTCACCGTCCGGCAGTAGGTCTCGCAGAAGGTCCCGAGCGTCCAGTTGTTCTGACGGATCGTCATGCGGTTGATGAACGACCGGACCGCGGCCGGATCGGCGCCGCCGGCCGCGACCTGCTCGACGAGGTCGCGCAGCTGGTCGAGCTCCGCGCGCAGGGCGTCGTGGACGTCGATGAGGTGGCGCCCGGCCGCCTGCTCGTGCGGCGTGTAGGTGCGCGCCGGATCGGGGGCCGGCCCGCTCGGGCGGGTCGTCTCGTCCCACACGTTCTCGGAGGTGAGGCGCTCGGGCACCGGCGTGGGCCGGGCCGTCAGCGGCTCTGGCGACTCGGCGGCGACCGGGCCCGTGGGCGACGGCCCGCCGGGCTCCCCGCGCGCGGCCGCCACCTGCTCGCGGGTGGCCGGGGCGACCTCCTCGGCGAAGCGGCGCACCTCGTCGGCCGACGAGACGGCGAGCACGTACGCGCTCATGCCGCTCGTGAGCGTCAGCTCGGCCAGCTGGTCGGCCCACTGCCGCGGCGTGCCCTCGAGGAAGCCGGCCCCGCCGCCGAAGCTGCCGTTCACGTTGAACAGGCGCCGGATCTCGTCGGGGCGGCGGCCGGCCTCCGCCGCCGCCGCGTCGATTCGCGCGTTCATCTCCGCCAGCTGGTCGAGCTCCAGGTAGCTCAGGCTCGGAATCCAGCCGTCCGCCTTCGCGCCCGTCAGAGCGAGCATGCGCGGCTTGTAGGCGCCGAGCCAGATCTCGATGGGATGTGCCGGCGGGGGACCCGGCTTGGCTCCGTCGATCGTGTAGTGGGTGCCGTGGTGGTGGACCGGCCCGCCCCCGGCGTCCCAGGTCGCGCGTATGACGTCGATCGCCTCGGACAGCTGGTCGACCGCCTGACCGGGCGTGAGCCGTCGCCCGCCGTTCGCCGCGATCCCGTCCCAGAACGCCCCGGCCCCGAGCCCGAGCTCCACCCGCCCTCCGCTCAGCACGTCGAGGCTGGCCGCGCTCCGGGCCAGCAGGACCGGCGGCCGCAGCGGTACGTTCGCGACGTTGGGGGCGACCCGGATGTTCGTGGTCCGGGCCGCCACCACCGACAGCAGCGTCCACGTGTCGAGGAACGCCGGCTGGTACGGGTGGTCCTGGAAGCTGACGATGTCGAGGCCGGCGACGTCGGCGAGCCGTGACAGCTCGACCACCGCGCCGGCCTGGGCGGCTGCGGGCGTGATGAACACGCCGAACTGGAGGTCGTGGCGGTAGTCGGGCATCGGCCGGGCTTCCCCCGGAACCTAGTACGCCGCCTACGCGACCGCCCGGCCGAGGAGGTACCCCGCCAGCGCGGCCAGCAGGCCGCCGGCCATGTTGACCGCGAGATAGGCCGCGGCGAGACCCGTCCGGCCCCCGTCCGCCTCGAGGACGGTCTGGACGGTCAGGGTCGAGAGCGTGGTGAAGCCGCCGAGGAAGCCCACGCCGAGGCCGTTCCGGACGTCGTGCGACAGGCCGTCCCCCACGTGCAGCAGGAGACCGAGCAGGAACGAGCCGGCGATGTTGATGGCGGCGATCGTCCAGATCGACTCGATCCAGACGGTCAGGCCATAGCGGGCGAGAACGCCGCCCGTGCCGCCGAGCGCGACGAGGATGACTGCGGTCATGAAGGCTCCTACGAGTTCGGGTGCATCTGTCTCGTAGGCGCCATCAGCGAGCCTCGTCGCGGTGCGCGTCCCGGGGGACGCGAGCGGGCACCATCGCTCGGGTACCAGTCTACGACGCCGATAGCGTCACGTGGCGTGAGCAGCCGGCGCCGCGGGCAGATCTACGTGGCGCTGGCAGCGGTGGCGTGGTCCACGGCCGGGGTGCTCCAGCGCCAGCTCACGCTCGACACGCAGACCCAGGTCTTCGGCCGCGCGGTCTTCGCCGGGGCGGCGCTGCTCGCCTGGGTGGCGGTCGCCGAGCGCGGCCGGGTGGCGCGGGCGTTCAGGTCGGTCAGCCTCCCGGGCGTGGCGGTGGCGCTGTGCGTGGCCACGGCCTCGGCCTGCTTCATCGCGGCGCTCAACCACACGAGCGTCGCGCGGGTCCTGTTCATCCTGGCGGTCTCCCCCGTGCTCGCCGCCCTGCTGGCGCGGGTGACGCTCGGCGAGCCGATCACCCCGCGCACGGCCGGCGCCATGGCGCTCGCGCTGCTGGGCGTCGCGCTGCTGCTGGGGGACCCCGGCGAGGGGAGCCTCGCCGGCGACGGTCTCGCGTCCGTCGTGGCCCTCTCCTTCGCGGTGATGATCGTGATCACGCGCTGGCGCCGCCACGTCTCGATGGCGCCGGCCATCTGCCTCTCTCAGGTGATCCTCGTCCTGCTCTTCGCACCGTTCGCCAGCCCCGCCGAGATCGGCGGCGACGACCTCGTCTGGCTGGCGGCGCTCGGCATCGGCCAGATCGGGCTCGGCTTCGCCCTGCTCACGGTCGGAGCGCGGCTGATCCCGGCCGCCCAGGTCGGGCTCATCACGCTGCTCGAGGTGGTGCTCGGCCCCCTGTGGGTCTGGCTCGCGCTCGACGAGCGCCCCAGCACGCTCACGCTGGCCGGCGGCGCCGTCGTGATCACCGCGATCGTGATCCAGACGCGCGCGGGAGGTCACGGACCGGATCCCCGCATTCTCCACGGATGACCCGGCCTCCCCGCCGGGTCAAGCTTCACCCATGACGGCGTGGGAGTACCTGGTCGTCCCCCTCAGGGACGCGGCGAGGATCAAGAAGGACTCCGATGGGCTGACGCCCGACAGGCTGAACGAGCTCGGAGCCGAGGGGTGGGAAGCGGTCGGCGTGTCCCTGAAGCAGGGCGACCTCGTCGCATGGCCGGTCGTGCTGCTCAAGCGCCCGGTCGTCTAGCACCGCATGGGCCGAGCGGTGGCCGTCACACCTGAGGAAGCCGCTGATTCGAGCGCGCTGCTCGAGGTCGCGGTCGAGCACGCCAGCGCGCACGTCCCCACAACCGGACCGCGGCAGCGGGCCGCGGCCGCTCGCGCCGCGCTGCTGCACGGCGGGCCATACGAGTTCGCCGGCGACGTCGCGGTCCTCGAAGACGGCCGGCTCGTCGGCCTCGTCGCGATCGAGCGCCTGTTGACGGCCGGCGATGACGAGGTGATCGCGGACATGATGGACCCGCAGCCGCCCGTGGTCGCGCCGGGCGTCGATCAGGAGCGCGTCGCGTGGGAGATGGTGCAACGAGGGGAGTCGAGCGTCGGCGTCGTAGACGCGGGCGAGCGCTTCATCGGGCTGGTCGCGCCGTATCGCATGCTCGACGTGGTCCTCCGCGAGCACGACGAGGACCTCGCGCGGCTCGGCGGCTACATGAGCGCGACTCGAGGGGCACGCACGGCCGCGGAGGAACCGGTCCGGCGGCGGCTTCTCCACAGAGTCCCCTGGCTCCTCGTCGGGCTCGCCGGCGCCATGGCGTCGACGCTGATCGTCGGCGCCTACGAGACCGAGCTCGACAGGGTCGTGCTCCTCGCCTTCTTCCTTCCCGCGGTCGTGTACATGGCCGACGCGGTCGGAACACAGACCGAGACCGTCCTCATACGCGGCTCTCCGTCGGCATCAACATGCGGCGCGTGGCCCGTCGCGAGCTCGCCAGCGGGGTGGTCATAGGCGGACTCGTCGGCGCAGCGTTCTACCTGTTCGCCCTCGTCGGGTGGGGCGACGGCGACGTCGCGCTGGCGGTCGCTCTTGCCCTGATCGCGGCCTGCTCCATCGCAACCCTCGTCGCGATGGCCCTGCCCATCGCCTTCCAGAGGCTCGACATCGACCCGGCCTTCGGGTCGGGTCCACTGGCGACCGTGGTTCAGGACCTGCTCAGCATCACCGTGTATCTCGCGATCGCCGCACCCATCGCGACCTGAGCCGGCAGGGTCAGAGCCGCTTTCGAGCCCATCCCCAGCGTCCGTCGTCGACGAGCAGGCGATCGAAGCTCGGATGGCCGCCGATGACGATGTCGAACACGGCGCGAACGTGCGGCGTCGCTCGCTCCTCGGCCGACAGGCCGTCGGGCGTCGGGCTGGTGCTCGAGTCGTAGGTCCAGTCGAGGTCGTCGAACAGCACCCAGGCGCCGGGCTTGAGGAGTCGCTCCACGAGCACGGCGGCCAGGCCGTCGACGTGCCAGTCGTGCGCGCCGTCGATGTAGCAGAAGTCGTATGCCGGGCGGGTCGTGCCGCCCGTGTCGGTGCGGGCCTCGATCTGCTCCTTCAGCCACCACGTGTAGGAGCTGTGGTCGACGCGCACGAACTCGATCGTGTCCTCGAGGCCGAGCCGCGCCGCCGTCTCCTCAGGCGGAGGCGCCGGGCCGGCGTTGAAGTGGTGGCGATCGACGGTCGTCACGCGGCCGCCGCCGTTCTGCGCCACCGCCGCCGCCATATAGGCGGCGCTTGCTCCGAAGGCGGTGCCCAGCTCGAGGACGGACGTCGCCCGCTCGCTGCGGATGTGGTCGTAGACCTGCCGGCCCTGCGAGGCCGTCATGAACGGCACCCTGCCGTCCAGCACGGCGGCGACGTCCTCGAAGCGCATGGCGCCGATTCCACCACAGCCGGGCGGTGACAGCGATGATGGCGCGGTGGGCAGCTCTCTCGCTCTGGTCTTCGCCTCCGATGAGGGCTTCGCGCGACCGCTCGCCGTGGCGATGCACTCGGCGCTCGGGCACGTGTCTCCCACGCTGGCCGTCGAGGTCTACGTTCTCGACAACGGGATCGGCAACGAGTCGCGCCGCCGGCTGAGGCGGGCGGCGGCCGGACGCGAGATCCGTTGGATACGGGTGCCGCCGGACCGGCTGGTCGAGCACCGCGGCGCCGAGCACTTCACGTCGACCTCGTACGCACGCCTGCTCATACCGGAGCTGCTGCCCAGACACGTCAGACGAGCCGTCTATCTCGATGGCGACGTGCTCGTGACCGGCGACCTCTCGCCGCTGTTCGAGCTCGAGCTCGGGAACGCGCCCTTCGCCGCGGTGAGGGACTACGCCATCGGCAGCACGGATCGTGAGAGACCGTACTTCAACGCCGGCGTGCTCGCGATGGACCTGGAGCGATGGCGCCAGACCGGCCTTGCGGAGCGCGCGCTCGCGTACGCCGACGCCCAGACCGAGCCCCTGTTCTGGGGAGACCAGGACGCCCTGAACGCGGTGGCGGAGAGCTGGCACGAGCTGGATCTCCGCTGGAACGTGCAGGCCACCGTGCTGAGGGACATCGAGAACACTCGAACCGACCTCACCGATCGGCTGAGCCGTCAGCGGGACGACCTCTGCCGCACCGCGGCGGTGCTGCACTTCGCGGGGTACCACAAGCCATGGATTCCCCGGGCCAGCCCACCCGCCACGATGCGGTGGGCGCGCGCCCTGAGGCGCAGCGGGTGGTACGGGCCGGGGGAGTACCTGCGCTGGATCGCTCCCCTGCTCGGCAAGCGGGCGATCCTCGCGGCGGGACGCCGGGGCCGGCGGCGAGACCGCCGACGCGACTGACGTTGACCGCTCGAACCTGACGTAGACTCGGTTTGCACCCGTGAACGATGGCGCCAGGGACCAGGGGATCAGGGACGTCCTCCGCGTCATGCGGTGGCACTGGCTGCTCATCGCCGTCATCACGCTGCTGTTCGCGGGCGCCGCGCTGGCGTTCTCGCTGAACCAGGAGGAGCGCTACCGGGCCGAGGCCTCGCTCGTGTTCGACAACCCCAGCCTCGCGAGCGACGCGCTCGGCATCCCGCTCGCGTCGACCGACACGCCCGAGTCGCGCGCCACCGAGGGCGCCGAGCGCGTGACCGGCGCCGGGGTCGGCGCCGCCGCCCGCCGCCGGCTGAGATCGCTCAAGGGCGTCGACGTGGCCGCACGGGTCGAGACCGAGACGAACTACGTCGTCGTCGAGGCGGAGGCGGGCACCCGGCGGCGCGCCCTGCGCGCGCTCGACGCCTACGTCGACGCGACGCAGGTGCTCGCGAAGCGCGAGTTCCTCGCGCACGTGAAGAACCAGCGGGAGGCGCTGCGCCTCATCGCCAAGCGGACGAAGAACCCGATGACACCCGTGGTCCTCGCCGATCAGCGCGCCCGTCTCGCGGCGCTGCGCAACCTCGGCGAGCCCGTGCGGGTGGTGCGGCCGGCCAGCGCGCCGGCCGAGCCGTTCGAGCCAAAGCCGGTGCGGAACACGCTGCTGGCCGCCGTCGTGGGCCTCGTGCTCGGCATCCTCGCCGCGTTTGCGCGGGCGGCGTCGGATCGCGTGCTGCGCACCTCTGACAGCGTCGCCGACTCCGTCGCGCTGCCGGTGCTCGCCCGGATGCGCCACAGAACCGCCAAGCGCTTCTCGCTGCGGACCGCGTCGGACGGCTCGGAGGCGTCCGAGCTCGCCATCGAGGCCGGCCGCATCCTGCGCACGCAGCTCGAGTTCCTCGACATCGACCGGCCGGCCTCGGTCGTGCTCGTGACCTCGGCGACGACCGGCGAGGGCAAGTCCACGGTCGCGATGGCGCTCGCGGTCGCCAGCGCGCTCGCCGGCCGCAGCACGCTGCTCCTCGAGTGCGACCTGCGGCGCCCGATGCTCGCGGAGCGCTCGGGCCTCGAGCCGGGGCCGGGGCTGTCCGACCTGCTCGTGGGCGACGCCAAGGTGTCGGACGTGGTGCGCGCGGTCGAGATCGGTCCCAAGGGCCTGAACGGCGCCTCGCCGCCGCGCGTCTCGCTCGACTGCGTCACGGCGGGGACGCCCGCCCCGCAGCCGGCCGAGCTGCTCGCCTCGCGGCGCTTCACGGAGCGCCTCGCATACCTGTCCAGCGCGCACGACCTGACCGTGATCGACGCCCCGCCGCTGCTACCGGTCGGCGACACGCTGAGGCTCGTGCCGCGGGCCGATCGCGTCGTGCTCTGCGTCCGCGCACGCCACACGACGCGCGATCAGCTTCACGCGGCGCGCGACACCCTCGCGCGGCTTCCGTCGCGCCCGGCCGGCGTGGTGGTGACGGGTGTCCGGCGGGGCGAGGAGGGCGAGTACGGCTACTACGACGCCCGCGGGGCGTCGCGGGCGCCGGTCGCCAGCTCCGCGTAGACGCCGTGCCAGGCCGCGACCATGTTCTGCGCGCCGAATGCCGCGGCGCGCTCGCGCTGCTCCGCGCGTAGCGCCCTGACCAGCTCCGGCTCGAGCACGAGCCGGCGCAGCAGCTCGATCGCCTCGGCCTCGGTCGAGCACACGCCGGCGCGCCCGAGGATCTCGCGGTTCGGCGCGATGTCGGACGCCACGACGACGACCCCGAGTGCGATCGCCTCGAGCACGGACAGGGAGAGACCGTCCCAGGCGCTCCAGTGAAGGCATGCGACGCAGCCGGCCAGCGAGCCCATCAGCTCGTCGCGGGGCATCCATCCCGACACCGGGATGCCGGCCACCCGCAGAGCCTCGGCGCCAGCCGTACCGGCCGTACCGCCGCCGCCGCCGAGCCACTCGACGTCGGCGACCTCCGCGACGCCCTGAAGGATCCGGGCGCTCGCGACGGGCCGCTTCTGGGCGACCGTTCGCCCGACGGCCGCCACGCGCGGACGGCCGACGACTCCGTTGCGGGCCGAGACCGGCCAGCCGGGATCGAGCTCGCGCAGCCCGTTGGGCACGTGCACGACGCGCCGGGCCCCGCGCCGGCGCGCGAGCTGGGCCTCGCTCTCCGACACCGCGCCGACGACGGTCGCACGGCGGCACGCGAAGCTCTCACCGCCGCGGTAGAGCGACCGCAGCGCCACCGGGCTGTCGACCGCCGAGGCGAAGCAGTTGGGGGTGAAGACCGTCGGCAGGTCCCTTCCGATGGCGAGGCCTCCGACGACTCCGGAGAACGACGAGTGCAGATGGACGATGTCCGGTCGCCACTCCTCAACCACGCGGCGGACGTGCCCGACCGACCTGACGAGGTCGGGGACGCTTCGGCGCTCGCCCGGCAGCGCGAGGACCTCGACCGAGGGGTCGATGCAGTCGCGCACCGGAACCGGGGTCTCCGGACGGCGCCCGTACAGGACCGCCACGGAATTCCCCATGGCCGCGCTGTCCTCGGCGAGGGGCACCAGCATCTGCATGACACCGCCTCCGAACGCCTCGACGACGTGGAGGATGCGTATCGGCCCGTTCACACGACGAGGACGCGATTCCGGACGGCGCCCCTGACGACGGCGGCCAGCTCGACGAGGTCGACGGCAAGGAGGAAGGGTGCGAGCAGCGGTCCCGAGCGCCGGAAGGCGAGGTGGCGCGCGTACGGGAGCGCCAGCAGCAGGGCCAGCGTGCGGCTGCGCCGCGCGACCACCCAGGCGAGGAGGAAGCGGACGAGCTGCTCGTGACGGGGCGACCAGAAGACTCCGCGGTGCAGGTGTGCGCGCCGCAGCGCGGGATGCCTGGCGAGGACCGGCACGGCATGCTCCCAGCGCCGCGCGTCGCGCAGCATGCCGAGCGGGCCGAGGTTCAGCACCGCGTGGTTGACGAGCGCCTGCGGGGCGTAGCGGACGCGCACGCCGCGCTCGAGCGCCCTCCACGCGAGATCGGTGTCCTCGCCGCCGGCCCCGGGGTACGTGCCGTCAGCGAAGCCCTCGAGCTGCGCGAGGAGCGCGCGCGGGTAGAAGATGTTGCAGGTCTCGTAGAGGGGGCCCGCCGCGGTGACGGACACGGTGCGGGAGAAGGCGGGGATCAGCGGCCTGTGGTCGGCCCGCGGGTCCGTCCGGCCCTGCACGATGCAGCCCGGAGCGGCCCGGGACGCCGCCAGGCCCTCCTCGAGCCAGCGCGGCGCGGCGACGCAGTCGTCGTCGGTGAAGGCGACCACCGGGGCGCGAGCCGCCCGCCAGCCGGCATTGCGTGCCGCCGCGGGGCCGAGCGCCTCGCCCCGCCCGGTGCTCACGACGCGCACCGTGCCGTCCCGTTGCTCTCCGGCGAGGAGCTCCGCCGTCCCGTCACGTGAGCCGTCGTCCACGACCACCACCTCGAAGCGCTCTCGCGGCAGCGTCTGTCCACGCAGCGAGGCGAGCAGCTCCTCGAGCAGCGCGACCCGGTCCCGGGTCGCGACGACCACACTGACGTCCGGCACCGGGTCGACCATCCTTTCCGAGGCTACCTCCGATCGGGCCTGCGTGCACGACCTTGGTTCGAGCGGCAGTACGCTCGCCCCGTGGCCCCGTCACACGACTCGCTGCACGTGCTCGTCGGCATGCCGTTCGCCACGCGTCTCGGCGGCG
>JAFGJG010000001.1 GCA_016929195.1 Thermoleophilaceae bacterium | reverse complement strand
CGAGGTGCCCGCCAGCTTGGCGAAGTTGGGGAAGAGGCTCGAGTTCACGCGCCCGTCGCGGCCCATGAGCGCCGTGCCGGACAGCTCGTCGTAGAGGATCATCACGATCGGCGTCTGGCCGGGGATCGCCACGTCCGACGCCTCCACGTCCTGGCCCGGGCGGACGAGCCTCGACACGGGCGAGACGAGCAGGAAGAGCGCCAGGAACACGAGCGGCGCCGGGCTCAGGACCGTCAGCGCCATCGGCGCGGCGGCCGTGCGCGCGTAGGCCGCGGCGGTGAGCGCGCCGAGGAGCGCCGATACCGGGATCAGAAGCGCGGCCGTTCCGCCCGTGTCCTTGAGCAGCTGGAGCACGAAGACCGCGGCGAGCAGGCCCACGAGGGCCAGGTGCAGCCCGCGGCGGAATGCGCGCGACACGAGCCCCGCCAGGGCCTCGGCGCCCGTCAGGAGGAGCGGCGGGACGAGCGTGAGCCCGACCGCCAGGAGGACGATGTCCCAGCGCGTGTTCTCGCGGGCCACGAAGAACTCGGGCGCGTCCCCGAGCAGGTCGAGCAGCGGCTGCGCGATCGCGAACGACCAGAGCACGCCGAGGTGCAGGCCGGCGAGCAGCAGCTCGCGGCCGCCGCCGCGGCTCTCAGCCGCCACCTGGCGACCTCACGCGAGCCCAGACGCGGTCGACGCCCACCGCCGCCAGCGTGACGAGCGCGGGCTCGGCCGAGTGGCGGAAGCGGATGCTCCCGTAGGTGATCAGCGTCGTGATGGTCACGGTCATGAACGGCGTGACCGCGATCCAGACGGGGACCCGCCGGCGGCGCAGCAGCACGAAGCCGTACACGGCGAGCGGGAGCAGGACGAAGAAGATGACGGCACCGGTGTTCATAACCCAGCGCCGGCGCCCCTCCGGCACCTGGAACGGCTCGCGCACGCCCCAGGTGCGCGCGAACCGGATCGCGAGGATGGCCGGCACGCGCCCCGCGTGGTCCACCGCGTACCTCACGCCCTCGTGGCCCAGCTTGTCGAGCGCCTCGGCTTCGTTGTCGCCGGGCTCGAAGGCGGCGCATTCGGCGCTCCAGGTGCCGGGCCTGGGGCCGTAGTAGGTCTCGTCGCAGTTCGCGCCGGCCAGCGTCTCGCCGCCCTCCGTCGCCACCGGGACCGGGCGGTCGAAGACGCTGTAGTTGCGGATCGCCCAGGGGGCGAGCACAAGCGCGAACGCCACGCACGCGAGCGCGGCCGCCCGCCAGCCGTCGCGGCCCATGCGGACGAACGGCACCAGCAGCAGCGGCAGCAGGATCAGCCCCTCGCCGCGCGCGAGCGACGCGAGGGCCACCACCGCCCCGAGCGCCAGCGCCCGCCGCGCCCCGGGCGCGTCGAGCAGCCGGTAGGCCAGGACGAGCGAGCTCGTGGCGAGGAAGCCGTACATCGACTCGGTCATCAGGGCGGCGTCGGCCGAGATCAGGACGGGGTAGAGCGCGCCGATGCCCGCCGCGATCAGCCCTGCGCGGTCGCCCGCGAGCCGCCGGGCGAGCAGGCCGACCATCAGGACCGTTCCGCCGCCGGTCAGGGCGCCGAACAGCCGTTGCGCGTCCGCGCCCGTGGCCCCGAGCTTGCCGATCACGGCCAGCGTCAGCGAGAACAGCGGCGCGCGCTCCGCTGTGGGAATCCGCACGCCCTGCGTCAGGTACTCCGCGGGGCGGATGAATCCCTCGCCCTCCCGGATCAGCCCGGCGAGCGAGCGGTAGTAGAGCTCGTCGCCGAAGATCCCAGGCGGCCAGGGGGCGATCAGCAGCGTGTGGACCGCCCGCAGGGCCACGGCGAAGGCCACGATCGCCGCGAGCCGGAGCAGGAACGTTCGGGAGCCGGTGCTCGTCGCCGCCTCGGTCGCCATGGCGGTCAGGCGGGGACGGCAGGCCGCGCTGGCGCCGCGCCGGGGCGGCGGCGGCCGACGAGCGCGGCCAGGCCGACGCCGGCCAGCACGACCAGCGTCAGGTCCGCGGGCTGCCGGAACCGGACGTTGCCGTATGTGGTCAGGGCGCTGATCGAGACGACCACGAAGGGCGCGACGAGCGGCCAGACGGGCACGCGGCGCCGGCGGAGCAGGACGAGGCCGTAGATCCCGAGCGGCACGAGCAGGAAGAAGCAGATCACGCCGAGCTTCTGGACCCGCGGCGAGCGGCCCTCGGGAACCTGGAACGGGTCGTACAGGCTCCACACCCGGCCGAAGCGCACCGCCAGCACGACAGGGAGGCGCCCGAGATGGTCGCCGGCGTACCGGAACCCGTCGCGGCGCGACTCGCTCAGGTCCTCGGCCTCGTTGCCGGGGTGCTCGACGATGCAGTCCGGCTGCCAGCCGCCGAGGAAGTCGGAGTCGTAGAAGGTGGCGTCGCAGTTCGCTCCGGCGACCGCGCTCCCGGAGTTGTTGGCGATCACCACGGGCTGGTCGAAGACGATCCAGTTGCGCGCCGTCCACGGCGCCAGCACGACCACGAACGCCACCGCGGCCAGTGCGGCGGCGCGGCGCCCCTGGGCCGATCGCAGCAGGGGCAGCAGGAGCAGCGGCAGGAGCACGAGCGCCTCGCCGCGCGTCAGCGCGGCCAGGGCTCCCAGGGCCCCGAGCGCCAGGGCGCGGCCCACGGCGGGCGAGTCCATCGTCAGGTAGGCCAGCAGCACCGTCCCGACGACCAGCACCCCGTAGAGCGACTCGCTCATGAGCGCCCCGTCCGCCGCGATCAGGATCGGGTAGACCGCCGCCAGCGCGGCGGCGCAGAGGCCGGCGAGGTCCCCGGCGAGCCGCCGGCCGAGGATGCCGATCAGGAGCACGCTGCCGGCCCCGAACACGGTCCCCGTGAGGCGCTGGACGTCGGGCGAGGTGCCCCCGAGCTTGGCGACCGCCGCCAGCACCACCGAGTAGAACGGCGGGTGCTCGGCCGTGGGCACGGTCACGTGGTCGAACACCTCCTTGAACGGGTTGACGAACCCGTGGCCGTCCGCGAGCAGCTTCGGGAGGGCGCTGAAGAAGAACTGGTCGTCCAGTCCCGGCGGGGGCCAGGGGGCCTCGGCGAGCGTGTGCACGACGCGCACCAGGACGCACGCGGCCACGATCGCCCCGAGTGCCGGCCAGAACGCGATGGGGCTGCTTCGCTGCGCTGGGGCGGCGGACACGGAGCAGGGCACTCTACCTTCGTGCCGGAGGCCTTAGTGCCGCTACCCTGCGGCGCGGCCATGGCGAGACCGACCCGCGACCGGACCATGGCGATCGTGCTCGCGGGGCTGTCGTTCGTGCTCGCGTTCGTGCAGCGTCCGGGCTGGGCGTCGAGCGACACGAAGATCGATCTTCACGTCGATCCGCAGGCCTTCGTGGGGCAGGTCGCGTCCGTCTGGAGCCCGAGCATCGACTTCGGGGCGGTCCAGAGCGCCCAGTACGGCGGCTATCTGTGGCCGATGGCCCCGTTCTACGCGCTGCTGCACGCGCTCGGCCTCGGCCCGTGGGTCACGCACCGCCTCTGGCTGGGGGTGCTGTTCGCGCTCTCCGCCTGGGGGATTCTCCGGCTCTTCGACGCTCTGATCGGGCGCCCGCGCGGCGTCGCGCACCTGGTGGGGGCGGTCTTCTACGTGCTCAACCCCTACACGGTGATCTTCACCGGGCGCACGAGCGTGGTCTTCCTCGGCTACGCGGCGCTGCCCTGGCTGCTGCTGATCGTCCACCACGGGATCCGCAACGTCGGCGGATGGCGCGAGTGGCGGGGCTGGTGGTTCGCGGCCGGGTTCGCGCTGATCCTCACCTCGATCGGCGGCGGGATCAACGGGGCCGTCGTGGGCTGGATGCTCGTTGGGCCGCTCGTCCTCCTGATCTACGAGCCGCTCGTCAGGCTGGTCCGCTGGCGCGACTCCGTCACGTTCCTCGTCAGGGTCGGCATCCTCGGCACGCTCGCCTCCCTGTGGTGGATCGTGCCGCTCACGGTCCACGCCCGCTACGGGATCGACTTCCTTCAGTTCACCGAGCAGCCGCGGACGATCTGGAGCACGAACAGCGTGCCGGAGGCGCTGCGGCTGATGGCGTACTGGACGTCCTACATCGGCGTCGGCTTCTTCGGCGCGAACCGCCCGCTGTTCAGCGAGGCAGGGACGCTCCTCTTCAACCCGGCCGTGGTGTTCGCCTCCCTGCTGCTGCCGGCGATGGCCATCCTCGGCTTCGCCTGGACGCGGCGCTTCCGCTACGCGCCCTTCTTCCTCCTGATCCTCCTCGCAGGGATGGTGATCGAGACCGCCGGCTTCCCCGACGGGACGCCGAGCCGCGACGCGATGGAGTGGCTCTACCGCAACCTGCCGCTCGTCCGCTTCATGCGCACGACGCAGAAGGCGGCGCCGCTCGTGGCGATCGGCGGCGCCGGCCTGCTCGGGCTCGCGGCCCAGCTCGCCTGGGCCCGCCTCCGCGCGCTCGGCCCGGGCAGGCTCAGGTCCGCGGCGCTGATCGGCGCGCCCGCCGCGCTGGCGGCGCTGATCGCGCTGGCCGCGCTGCCGCTCGTCCGCGGCACGGCGCCCGAGCGCCAGATCGTCTGGAAGGAGATCCCGCGGGCCTGGACCCAGGCGGGCGCCGACCTCGACCGGGAGCTGCGGCCGAACTCGCGCGCGCTCGTGCTTCCGGGCCAGATCTTCGCCAACTACATGTGGGCGGGCACCACCGACGCGATCTTCCCGCGCGTGACCGACAAGCCGGTGGCCGTCCGCTACGAGACGCCGTACTCGGACCCGCACGCGTTCGACCTGCTGGCCACGATCGACGGAGCGGTGCAGCAGCGCCGCCTGCTGCCGGGGCAGCTCGAGCCGCTCCTGCGGCTCTCCGGCACGGGCGCCGTGATCACGGGCAGCGACGACGACATCTCCCGCAGCGGCGCGGTCGACCCGGTGGCGGCCGCGGAGGAGCTGGCCGGGCAGGGGCTGGGGCGGCCGGCACGGAGCTACCCGCCGGTGCGGCGGCTGCCCCCGGCCCGGGGCGACGTGGGACCCGCGCTTCCGCTGCCGGAGGTGCGCCGCTACGACATCCCGCCGGGCCGCGGGATCGTGGGTGTGGAGCCGGCCGGCCCGGCGACCGTCGTCGACGGCTCGGCCGCCGGCCTCGCGGGTCTCGCCGCCTTCGGCGCGCTGCCGGAGCGCCGCCCGATCCTCTACGCCGGCGACCTCACCCAGGGCCAGCTCAGGTCGACCGTCAGGGACGGCGCCGAGGTGGTGGTCACCGACTCGAACCGCCGCCGCCGCTTCCTGCCGGAGTTCTCCCAGCAGAGCCTCGGGCCGACGCTCACGGAGGGGCAGCAGTTCGACGAGAACAACGCCGTCGTCGAGCCGTTCCCCGACCGCGGGACGGACGCCCAGACGGTCGCCGTGCTGCGCGGGGCCAAGGCACTGAGCGCTCCTGACGAGGGCGGCCTCCTGCTCTTCCCCGAGCACGCGCCCTTCGCGGCGTTCGACGGCGACCGCGAGACCATGTGGGCCGCCGACCGCTACCTGAAGCCCGACAAGCGCTGGATCCAGGTGGACTTCAACCGGCCGCGCGACGTGCCGTGGATCGAGCTCGAGCCGGTCGGGGACGTGTTCGGCATCGAGCGGGAGGTGGAGGTGGGCGGCGTCCGGGCCAGGATCCGGCCGGGGGTGAACCGCATCCGGCTCGGCCTGCGCGACGTGTCGGCCCTGCGCGTGACGATCACGGACGTCGACCAGCCGTCCGGCAATCTGCGCGGCTCGGGCGGGTTCCGCGAGATCCGGATCCCGGGCCTTCACGTGCGCCAGCTCCTGCGCACGCCGGTGCTGAGCGCCCGCGCGCTGGCCGGCCAGGACCTGAGCCGCACGACGCTGACCTACCTCTTCGAGCGCACGACCGGCGACCAGCCGTTCCTGCGCGACCGCCAGACGGGCAGCCCGCTGCTCGAGCTGGCTCGCGACCGCTCCGACGCGGAGCAGGAGATCGACCGGACGATCTTCGCGCCCGAGCGGCGCTCCTACGCGCTCGAGGCCTGGGTGCACCCGGCCGTGGACGCCTCGGACTCGGCGCTGGACGAGCTCGCCGGGCTGGACGGCGACGCGCGGTTCGAGTCCTCCGGCCGCTTTCACAACCAGCCGCGCTTCCGCGCCTCGAGCGCGTTCGACGGGCGCGCCGGCTCGGCCTGGATGGGCATCTGGGCCCGGCCGTCGGCGCCCTTCCCGTGGATCTCGTGGCGCACCGCCGAGCCGCAGGCCGTCTCGCGCCTCAGGCTCGTCCCGGCGCGGGGCGGGGTGCGCCGCCCCACGCGGGTGCGCGTCTCCTTCCCCGGCGGCGCCACGCCGGTGCTCGCGGTCGGCGCCGACGGCGCGGTGCGGTTGCCGCGGCCCGTGCGCTCGCGATCGTTCCGGCTCACCGTGATGGACGCCCGCCTGCCGGAGGGCGTCGGGCGCGACCGCGCCACCCGGGCCGTCGGCATCGCATCGCTCGAGGTGCCCGGGCTCGCCCCCGCCACGCCGCGGACGACGGGCCGGATCGTGGCCCCCTGCGGCGCGGTGCGCGTGGACGCCGGCGGCCGCACGGCATCGCTGCGCCCGCACGGCACCGTGGAGGCGCTCGACGCCGGCCT
>JAFGJG010000080.1 GCA_016929195.1 Thermoleophilaceae bacterium | reverse complement strand
TCGGAGAGCCCCATCTTCACGGTCGTGCCGCGATAGGTCTCGACGCGGTCGAGCTCTCCACCGTGCCCCTGGACCCGGCTGATCGACAGCCCGCGGACCTCGGCGCGGTAGAGCGCCTCCAAGACGTCGTTTGCCTTCTCTGGACGAACGATCCCTATGACCAGCTTCACCGTGCGACTCCCCTCGACGGAGCGCGCGAGACTAGCCCCGCGGTCGGACGCGGCTCGATAGAGTCCGCCACCCGTGGCCTCCGCTCGCACCGCCGCCGCCCTCGCCTGCCTCGTCGCGCTGCCCGTCGGGGCGAGCGCCGGGCTCGCGAAGGAGCCCAAGGCGCCCGCGACGCCGGCCCAGATCCGCGCCTACCACGACTCCGGCGAGTGGAAGTCGGACACGACGACCCAGGTCAAGCGGGCGAAGGCGTTCGTGAAGTCCTGGCTCAAGACTCACAAGAAGCCGCGCGCCAAGAAGCCGGCCGTCGTGCTCGACATCGACGACACATCGCTGTCCCTCTACAGGTGCGCCGACGCCAAGGACTTCGAGACCGCGGCACTCTGCGCCGTCGAGCCCGACCTGCCCGCCATCCCGCAGGTGCGCTCGTTCTACAAGTACGTGCGCGCCCAGGGGGTGGCCGTCTTCTTCATCACAGGCCGCCCCGAGGCGCTGCGCGACCTGAGCGTCGACGGGCTGAAGAGCGCGGGCTACACCGGCAAGCTCAGGCTCACCCTGCAGCCCGCGGACTACCACAAGGCGTCGAAGGTCCCCTACAAGTCGGGCGCGCGGCGCAAGATCACGAAGGACGGGTATCGCATCCTCGCCAACCTGGGCGACCAGCGGAGCGACCTGAAGGGCGGCTATTCGCTGAAGGCGTACAAGCTGCCCAACCCGATGTACTTCACGCCGTAGCCGACCGTTACCTGGCGTCCAGGGCTTCGTTCACGAGCTCGTCGGCGCGCTCGTTGTGCTCGCGCCGCACCGAGCGCACGGCCCACGAGTCGAACCCGCGCAGGGTCCGCATCGCCTCGAGGAACAGCGGCTTCAGGCCCGCGTTCTTCACCTTGTACTCGCCGCCCACCTGGCGGGCCACCAGCTCGGAGTCGTTGACGACCTCGACCTCGCGGGCGCCGAGCTCGCGCGCCAGCTCGAGCCCCAGCAGGAGCGCGCGGTACTCGGCGACGTTGTTGGTCGCCTCGCCGATGTAGGCGTTGCGCTCGGCCAGCTCGTCGCCGTCCGGCGTGGTGGCCACGGCGGCCACGGCGGCGGGCCCGGGGTTGCCTCGGGCGCCCCCGTCCACGTGGACCACGACCCTGTCCATGGAGCTACTCGCCGACGGGCGCCTCGATCACCGGGAAGCTGCCCTTCGGGCGGCGCCGGCGGCGATCGGCGTGCGAGGGATGGGTGCCCGGGGTGCCGCCCTGGGCGCGCCGGTCGATGATCACCTCGACGTGCGGGTCGTCCCGGTAGTAGTCGGCGAGCTTGTCGTACAGCTCGTCCGCGAGTGCTTGGGGCACGACGCAGTAGATCACCCTTCAGAACCTCCGTCGGTCGCGGTGTGGCCGGCGAGCACCCGCCCACTCTGGTCGAGCGCTGCGTTCCACTCGCGTAGGTATTCGTCGATCTGCTCGATCTCCTCCCCCTTGTCGAGCATGATCACCGGCTGGGACTCGTCGCCCAGGTCCACCCGGTAGCGGTACCAGGACAGCTCCCAGGCCACGACCAGCGACACGGCGCTGGCCTGGTCCTCGTCGGGGAGCGCGCTCACCCAGGGGTCGCCCAGCGTACGCGCCAGCCCCGCGATCGTGCGCTGATGGTCCGAGTCGTTGAAGAGCTCGAGCGCCCGCTCGACCTTCGCGGGGGCCGTGGTGGGAACGGCGTGGACCCGGCGCGGGTCCTTCGGCCGGCTGCGGACCCGCGGAAGCTGGATCTCGTCCGTGCTCGGCGGCTCCTCCGCCGGCTCAGGCTCCACGGGCTGGCGCTGGGGCTGCTCGTATGCCGGCTCGGTGCGCCTGCGCCGCAGGCGGCCGATCAGCGAGCGCCGCTGCTCCTCGCGCGGGAGGCGCGAGGGCAGGCTGTCGGCCGCGGACTCGCGGATCCAGCCGGCGTGCTCCGCCCGGCCCGAGCAGAGCTCGCAGACCAGGTTGCGGCGACCGCCCGGGGCGAGGTACATCTCGGTGCGCTCGCCCTTGAGGATGGTTCGCCCGCAGACCTCGCAGCTGAGCGCGTCGTGGACCGGTCGTAGCTCCTTCTTCACGGACCGTCGATGATACGTGCCGGTTCAGGCCTTGACGGCCTCGCGCGCCTCCTGGGCGCGCGCGACCACCTGCTGCGACACGTGTCCCGGCACCTCCTCGTAGCGCGCCAGGTCCATCGAGTACTCGCCGCGGCCGCCCGTGATCGCGCGCAGGTCCGGCGCGTACTCGAGCACCTCGGCCATCGGCACCTCGGCCTTGATCTCGGTCAGGGCGCCCCTCGGCTCCATGCCGAGCGGCCGGCCACGACGCGAGTTCAGGTCGCCGATCACGTCGCCCACGCAGTCCTCCGGCACGAGCACGCTGAGGGTCATGATCGGCTCCATCAGGGCCGGGTCAGCTTGCTCCATCGCGTCCTTGAATGCCATCGAGCCGGCGATCTTGAACGCCATCTCCGAGGAGTCGACGGAGTGGTGCTGGCCGTCGAAGAGCTTCACGCGGACGCCCTTCACCGGATAGCCCGCCACGACCCCGCTCCGCATTGCCTCCTGCACGCCCTTCTCGACGGCGGGGATGAACCCGCCCGGGATCACGCCGCCCTTGATCGCGTTCACGAACTCGAGGTCCTCCTCGTGGCTGAGGGGCTCGATCTCGATGTGGCAGTCGGCGAACTGCCCGCGCCCGCCGGTCTGCTTCTTGTAGCGGGCGTGGGACTTCGCGCCGCGCCTGATCATCTCGCGGTAGGGCACGCGCGGCGGATGCAGCTCCACCTCGGTGCCGAAGCGCTCGCGCAGGCGGTCCACGATCACCTCGACGTGGACCTGCGTCAGCCCCGCCACGATCTGCTCCCCCGTCTGCTGGTCGCGGTGGAAGTCGATCGTCGGGTCCTCCTCCTGGAGGCGGCGCAGGGCCGCGCCCATCTTCTCCTCGTCGCCCTTCGCCTTCGCCTCGATGGCGAACGCCATGACCGGCTTCGGCATGTCCGGCATGCAGAGCGGGATCTCGGCGTCCTTCGCCGAGAGCACGTCGCCGGCGCGCGTCTCCTTCAGCTTGGCCACGGCGCCGATGTCCCCGGGGCCGAACTCGTCGGCGTGCTCGGTGTCCTTGCCCTGGGGGACGAGCAGCTGTCCGATGCGCTCCTTCACGTGCCCGCGGCAGTTGTGCACCTGGGAGTCGTGCTCCAGCACGCCCTGGTAGACGCGGAACAGGTTGAGGCGGCCGGCGAACGGGTCGGCGAGGGTCTTGAAGACGAACGCGACCATGTCCTTCGACTCGTCCGGCTCGAGCACCGTCCCGTCGACCTCGACCGGCCCCTTCTTCGCCGGCGAGGGAAGGTCCTCGACGAACGCGTCGAGCAGGCGGTTGATCCCGAGGTTGCGGGTGGCGGCGCCGCAGGTGACCGGGAAGATCCGGCCCTCGGTCACGCCGGTCTTGAGCGCGCTCACGGTCTCCTCGTGCGAGATCTCCTCGCCCTCGAGGTAGCGCTCCATGAGCTGGTCCGAGACCTCTGCGACCTCGTCCATCAGCTTCTCGCGGTACTCCTGGGCCTGCGCGCGCAGCTCCTCGGGGATCTCGATCTCCTGGGCCGCGCCCGGGCCGGTGCCGTCGTAGCGGTAGGCCTTCATGTCCACGAGGTCGATCAGGCCCTCGAGCTCGTGCTCGGAGCCGATCGGGATCTCGGTCGCGACCACGTGCTGGCCGAACGACGCCTTGAGCGACTCGAGGGCGCGGAAGAAGTCGGCGCGCTCGCGGTCGAGCATGTTCACGAAGATGAGCCGCGCGAGCCCCAGCTCGTCGGCGCGCTCCCAGAGCCGGCCGGTGGTGACCTCCACGCCCATCACGCCGTTCACCACGAAGACGGCCCCCTCGCACACCCGCAGCGCCGCGAGCGCGTCGGCCACGAAGCTGGGCTCGCCCGGGGTGTCCACGAGGTTGATCTTGCGGTCGTCCCAGCGGAACGAGGAGAGGCTGGCCGAGATGGACATCTCGCGCGACTTCTCGTCCGGCGCCGAGTCCGACACCGTCGTCCCGTCCGCCACCGAGCCCAGCCGGTTGGTGGCGCCCGCCTCGAACAAGAGAGCCTCGTTCACGGACGTCTTGCCGCTGCCCCGGTGGCCCACCAAGGCCACGTTGCGGATCCTCTTCGGCGATTCGTGCGCCATCTGTCTCCCTTCCCTCGCGGTAGGGAGGCAGCGTAACGCGCGCGACTATTCCGGCTCGGTGAGGGGGTCGCCCTGGAGGCGCGACTTCAGGCGCAGGACGGCCTTCGTGTGGAGCTGCGAGACGCGTGACTCGGTGACGCCGAGGACCTCGCCGATCTCTCGCAGGGTCAGGTTCTCGTAGTAGTAGAGGGCCACGACCAGCTTCTCCCGCTCCGGCAGCCGCGCGATCGCGTCCGCCAGGCGGTCCTTCATCTCGGTCGTGTCCATCTCCTGCGCCGGGTCGGCGGCCTGCGGGTCCTGGATCGTGTCGAGGAGCGAGACCTGGTCGCCGGACGCGTCGGAGACGGTCCACAGCTCGTCGAGAGCCACCACGGATGAGTTCGAGATCCGCACGAGCGATTCCTGGAAGTCCTCCAGGCTCGTTCCGAGCGCGTCGGCCATCTCCTTGTCGGTCGGCGCGCGGTGGAGCTCGTGCTCGAGCTTGGCGTTGGCGCGCTCGATCTCGCGCGCCTTGGTACGCACCGAGCGCGGCACCCAGTCCAGCGAGCGCAGCTCGTCGATGATCGAGCCCTTGATCCGCGTGACGGCGAAGGTCTCGAACTTGATCTCGCGCTCGGGCTCGAAGCGCTCGATCGCCGAGATCAGGCCGAGCAGCCCGTACGAGATCAGGTCCGACTCCTCCACGTGCGAGGGCAGGCCGCTCGACATGCGGCCGGCCACGTACTTGACCAGGGGCGAGTACGCGATCACGAGACGCTCGCGCGCCTTCTCGTCACGCTCGTCCTTGTAGCGGCGCCACAGGTCTCTTAGCTCGATCGCCTTGAGGTTCGTCTCCACGGGTCTTTCCTGTCAGGCCCTGGGGTGGGCGCGCGAGTACACCGACTTGAGGCGTTTCGACTCTACCCGAGTGTATGTCTGGGTCGTGCTCACGGATGCGTGTCCTAGAAGCTCCTGGATCGACCGTAGATCGGCCCCGCCCTCCAGGAGATGCGTGGCGAAGGAGTGTCGCAGCGTGTGCGGCGAGACACCGCCCTGGAGGGCGGCTCGGCGCGTCTGGAGCCCCAGCCGGCGGCGCACGTCCGAGGTCGACAGGCGCCGCCCGCTCTTGGAGAGGAACAGGGCGCGTTCGCCGTGCTCGCCCGACACGAGCGCCGGCCTGGCGCGTTCGAGATAGCGCTCGAGGGCCTTCCAGGCCGGCTCCCCGGCCGGCACCACGCGCGTCCTGCCGCCCTTCCCCTCCACTCGCACCTCCTCCGCATCGGGGTCGATCGCCTCCACGTCCAGGTCCACGAGCTCCTGTGCCCGGAGGCCCGCAGAGTAGGCAAGCTCGAAGAGCGCCCGGTCGCGGACGTCGAGCGGGCCGGCCGCCGGCACGCGCTCGAGCAGCTCGGCCACCTCGCTCTCGCGGAGCACCCGCGGCAGGTACGAGTCGCGGCGCGGCGACGCCACGAGGTCGCCCGGGTTTGCCTCGAGCTCGCCGCGCTCGACGAGCTGCCGGTAGAACGAGCGGACCGCGGCGAGCTTGCGGCCGATCGTCGAGCGCGAGGCGCCGCGCTCGGAGAGGACGCCCGCGAAGCGGCGCAGCTCGCGGTGTCCCAGGTCCGCCGGCTTCAGGCCCTGCGCGACGGCCCACTCGGACAGCTGCGCGAGGTCGACCCCGTACGCTCGCCGCGTGCGCTCCCCCATCCCGCGGGTGCGCTGCCAGGCGTCGAACGCGCTGAGCGCGCCGGCCCAAATAGCCTCAGTGGACGTGGGAGTGTTCTTCGTCAACACGCGGGACGGAAGGGTCGCAACGCGGGATCAGCTGGCCGAGGCGGGGCTGACGGACGAGGTCAGCGGACGCCCGGGACCGCCCTGGCACCAGATCCAGGGGCCGAGCGACGCCTCCACCATGTGGTACGCGGTCCTGCGTAAGCCCGTGCGCGGCATATACATAGGCACGCTCTGCATTCGACACACCGATCGTCAGCCCTACCTGGAGGAGCAGGGCTGGGAGGAGGTGCCGGTCGCCGAGATCGGCGTGGACGGCGCTCAGGCGATGTAGATGGGAGCTCCGACCGGGACCTGGTCGTAGAGCTCGATCACGTCCGGGATCGCCATGCGGATGCACCCGTGCGAGGCGGCGCTGCCCAGCGAATAGGTCTCGTCGGTGCCGTGGATCCCCGCGCCGTCGTAGATCCCCATCCAGCGCGCCTTGAGCGGGTTCTCGGGCACGCCGCCCGGCACGACCGTCCCGGCGAGGTCGCCGGCCCAGTCGCTCTGCGGCACGTGCCAGGCGGGATCGATCGCCTTGTTCTGGATGTGGTAGAGCCCGGCGGGCGTGTCGAAGCCGAGGGCGCCCACGGCGACGGTGTAGCTCTTCTTCAGCTTCAGGTCCTCGTACAGCTTCAACCGGAAGTTCGACCGGTCGGCGACGAGAACGACCGGGTACTCCTTCGCGAGCTGCGCCGTCGTGACCTTCGGCTTGGTGCGGTCGACCGGGACCTCCACGCGGCGGTCCACGCCCGGCACGCTCAGCGCCTGCTCCACCCGCTGCTCGAGCGAGTCGGCCCGGACCTTGTAGCCCGGGTGCGAGTCGACCTTCTCCATCGACGGGAACTCGAGCTTCGCGTCCTGCGCCGGCCGGTCGACCTTCGCGACCACGTGCTCCACCAGCTCGGTCACGGCGGCCCGCGAATAGAGCACCTGTGCCGAGACCTGCGCATCCTCCTCGCCGCCGGTCAGGTCACGCGCCACGCGGCTCACGATGTTCCCGGAGCGGCTGGCCTCGAGCGCGTCGTCGATCATGCCGTCCACGTCGGCGTGGACGTCCGCCTGCTCGGCGGTCAGCTTGAAGCGCCAGTCGCCGTGCGTGACGTGCACCGGCTTGCCGAGCGGCTCCTCCAGCTCGTGCGCCACCACGCGCCGGGCCTCGCCGGCGCGCATTCCGCCCACGTCCACGCCGGCGACCGTCACGCCCGACGCGATCAGGTCGTCGCGCGAGCTGTCGTACGCCACCGCGGCGACGGTGCCGGTCAGGAGTGCCGTCACGAGCACGACGGCGAAGATGATCCACTTCCGCTTCATGGGCGCCAGAGGCGGCGTCCGTTGCCGCCCCCGCAGGATTCTACGGACGCGAAGGGCGTTCGGATCCGCGTGCAGCCGCGCTTGCGCGCCTAGTCCGGAACGCCGGTACGCCCCAGGACCGAGTCGATCGCCGCCAGCACCCCCGCCCGGCGGGCGTGGTCGCGCTCGTGCTCGCGGAGCACGACGAGGTCGCCCGCGTCGAGCGAGCCGAGCAGCGCGATCACCTCCTCCGCGGCGAGGTCGTCGTAGTGCTCGACCGGCGCCTCGCGCGGGGGTGGTGGCGGCGCAGCCGTCCGCGGCGGCGCGGGCGTCGGCGGCTTCGCGGGCCTTGCCTGCAGCTTCTCGATGACCTGCTCCAGGCGGGCCGCCCGCTCCATCGCCTCGCTCGCCTCGCGGCGGGCCGCGCGCGCCTCGGCCTCGACCTCCGCCTGGCGGCGGTCGCGCTCGGCCGGGTCGAGGCGGCGCACGACGTGGCCGGTCGCGTCGCGGCCGTTGCGCACGTGCGGGCTCCAGCGCAGGAACTCCTCCACCTCGCGCTCGTAGCGGTATGGCTCGCGGGCCCCCCGGACCACGGGGCTCAGGCGGAGGTGCTCGCCGAGCTTCAGGACGGTCTCGCGGCTCGTGTGCTGGTAGTGGAACCCCGTGGCCTTGTAGCGCCTGTTGTCGACCCCGCGGCCGAAGCGAAGCTGGTGCATCGCCTCCGGCGGGATGCGGATGCCGAGGCGGCGCAGCGCGGAGGCCGCCAGGCCCGTCCCCCACGGCGGCAGGATGGGCGCGTACGGCTTGCCGAGGAGCCCCGCCACCTCGCTGAGCGAGAGCACCCCGTCGCCCGCCACGTTGTAGACGCCGCGGATCTCGCGGTTGACGGCGTGCTCGAGCGCGTGGACCACGTCGTTCTCGTGCACGAACTGGTAGCGCGGGTCGAAGCCGAGGATCATCGGCACGGCCGGGAGCGACAGCAGGCCGATGTGCGAGGTCCGGACGCTCGGCCCGAGCACGTTCGCGAAGCGGAGGACGGTGACCGCCACGTCGGGGTTCTTCTCCGCGAACTCACCGAGCGAGGCCTCCGCGTCCACGACGTCGCGCTCGATGTTCGTTCGCGGCGGGTGCGAGCGGGGCATCGTCTCGTCGAAGAAGGCCGGGTCGTCCTGCTCGCAGCCGTAGTAGTGCGCGGACGACTTGAACACGACCTTCCGCACCGGCGAGCCGGCGCCGCTGCACGCCGCGAGGATGTTCATCGTCCCGATGACGTTGTTCTCGTGCGCCTTGCCGGGCGTCGTCGTCGCGGAGTCCACGACGAGCCTCGTGTCCACGACCGTGTCAACCTCGGCCGCCTCCACGACGCGGCGAAGCAGCGCGTGCTGGGTCCCGACCTTCACGTACTCGGTGCGCTCGAGCTCGACCTGCGGCTCCTCGTTGTCCACGCCGATCACGGCCTCGACCTCGTCGAAGCGCTCGAGCGCCTGGGCGAGGCGGCCGCCCCAGTAGGTGGACAGGCCGGTGACGAGGATCCTTCGCGAGCCGGTCATCCGAACCACACGGACTTCCGGGTCGCGAGCATGTCCCAGAGGTTCTCCTGGATCCGGGCGCGGATCTCGTGGGCTGTCGTCTGCACGAGCGCCTTGTCCTCGTGGAGCCCCTGCTCGTCGAAGCGGATCGGCTCGAGGAAGCGCAGCCGGAACTTCGCGGGGAGGTAGCCGAGCATCCCGAGCGGCCCCATGTGCGGGAAGGTCGGGGTGATCGGGAAGTAGAGGAGCCCGGTCACGCGCCTGAGCAGGCCGGAGTGCGCGAACACGGGCGCCGCCTCCTCCGCGCCGACGACGCAGACGGGCACGATCGGCACCTGCGCGCGCATCGCGGCCTCGACGAACCCGCCGCGTCCGAAGCGGCGCAGCCGGTAGCGGTCCTTGTAGAGCTTCTCGGTGCCCTTGCGCCCCTCCGGGAACACGAGCACGAGCTGCTCCTCGTCGTAGAGCAGGCGGTGCACGTTCGCCGGGTGCGCCGGAACGCAGCCGATCTTCGGGATCAGCATGGAGAAGCCCGGATAGCCCTTGAAGAAGTGCTCGACGGTGATGTTCAGCGGGCGCGGCTGCCGGTGCTCCTCGCGGATCGCCTTGGCGATCATCGCGGCGTCCGGCGGCAGCGCGCCCGAGTGGTTCGAGACGAGCAGGGCGCCGCCCGCGGCCGGCACGTTCTCGATCCCCTCCACCTCGGCCCGGAACCAGTAGCGGTAGAAGAAGTCGTAGAGGGTCCGGTCCATGAGACCCTCGATCCGCTCGGAGCGGCCCCAGTCGGTCAGCCGCCGCTCGGGCTCGACACCCGGCAGGTGGCGCCTGAGCTCCTCCTTGCGGACGGCGGGAAGGTTGGCACCGGCGCGATCGACGGGCTCCGGGTCGCCCATCGAGAGCGGTGTGCGCGTGGCGTCGGACACGGCGCCGATTCTGGCAGGGCGGGCTAGGCGTCCGCGAGCCGCTCGGCCGCGACGATCGTGTCGCGCTCGGCCACGACGCGCCAGCCGGGCGGGTCGCCCGCCCCGAAGAGCTCCGTGACCACCGCGGTGGGACCGGGATCACCGCCGCGGGCGCGGTGGAACGCGACAATCCCGCCCGCCCGCACGTGGGGCGCCCAGAGGTCCCAGTCCGCCCGGCACGCCGAGCGCTCGTGGTCGCCGTCGATCAGGACCAGGTCCACAGCCGCGCTCCACTCGGACGCCACGGTCCGCGACTCGGCGAGGTGCCAGTGGAGCCGCGGGCCGCCGCGGCGCTTCGCCGCTCGGCCGACCTGCGACTGGGAGCCGTCGCCCCACGGATCGACGAGGTGGAGGTCGGCGCCCTGCGGCAGCGCCGCCACGAGCACGAGCGACGCTGCACCCTCGCGCACGCCGATCTCGACCGCGCGAGTGCGCCCGGCCGCCAGGCGGTGGAGCATGCCCGCCTCGGCCGGCGAGTAGGTGTTCCGTGGTGGCACCAGCCCCGTGCGCAGGCCCAGCTGCCGCAGCCCGCGGCTTCGCCGCAGGCGCTCCGGGAGCGCCACGCGGGTCACTCGATCCGCTCGAGGACGGGATCGAGCTTCGCGCGCAGCCCGGACCAGTCGGCCGCGCCGATCACGCCCTCCGCCTCCACCAGCTCGACGTTCCACGGATGCACGATCGTGGCCGGCGTGATGCCGGCGTCGCGGGCGCGAACGATGTTGACCGGGCTGTCGTCCACCAGCACGTGGATGCCGAGCTCGCTGCAGCGCGTGACCTTGTCGAACGAGCAGTGCAGGTCGTCGTGCGGCAGGCCGATCAGGTCGAGCCAGCGCTCGGTCGCCGCCCTGGTCGAGGTGCGGCGGTGGCTCGTCACGTGGATCCAGTGGCCCTGCTCGTGCCACGCGCGGACGGTCTCGACCGCATCCGGGTAGGGCTCGCCCGCGACGATGTTCTCGTCCGTGTGCGTCTCCTCGATGCAGTGCACGACCGCGTCGCGCTCGATGGCCGTGATCCCCCAGTCGCGCTGGTCCTCGTAGGGCAGATCCACCCCGTAGCGCGCTTTGACAATGCGCTGCAGCAGCGGCCAATAGGGATGCAACGTCGAGTCGATGTCGAGTGCGATGCGCGCCACGCGGCCATTACAGTAGGCAGATGCCCCGCGTCTTCGCCTCCCACGCCGTGCCGGCCTCGCCGCGCCGGGCTCGCGAGGCGGGCGCGGACTACGGCCAGACCGCGGAGCCGAGCTGGCGCACCGTCGATTGGACGGCGCTCCTGCGCCGGCACCCCTTCGGTGGCAGCGAGATCAACTACATCGACCTGATCCCGGAGGATCCGGCCGCACACCAGCGCACGCCGGTCGTCTTCGTCCACGGCCTCGGCGGCCAGTGGCAGAACTGGATCGAGAACATCCCGCGCTCGGCGCTCGAGCAGCGCACGGTCGCGCTCGACCTCCCCGGCTTCGGCATGTCGCCGATGCCGGATGGGGAGATCTCGATCTCCATGTACTCGGAGGTGGTGGAGGCCGCCTGCCGCGACCTCTCCCTCGGGCCCGTCGCCGTGGTCGGCAACTCGATGGGCGGGTTCATCGGCGCCGAGCTGGCGATCCGCCACCCCGAGCGCGTGGAGCGCCTCATGCTCGTGTCGGCGGCCGGCATCACGACCGCGGACGTGTACCGCGGCCCGGTGTCCGCCCTGGCGCGCGCCGGCACGATGCTCGTCGGCTACACGGCCGCGCGCCACCGCGAGCTCGCGCGGCGCCCCGTCTCGCGCCACCTCGCGCTCGCCCTGGTGGCGCGCCACCCCAGCCGGATCGCGCCCGACCTCGCCTACGAGGCGATGCTCAAGGGCGCGGGCAAGCCCGGCTTCGAGGACGCCCTGGGCGCCTGCCTCGACTTCGACTTCCGAGACCGGCTCCCGGAGATCGGCTGTCCCACGCTGATCGTCTGGGGGGAGGACGACGCGATCCTGCCCGCCGGCGACGCCGACGAGTTCGAGCGGCTGATTCCCGACGCGCGCAAGGTGCTCCTGAGGGACACCGGGCACGTGCCGATGCTCGAGCGCCCGTCGACGTTCAACGACATCCTCGCCGGCTTCCTCTCCGAGCGCGGGTCGGCTGAGACCCACGAGCCCGCCCCGGGCGCCACGCAGGTGGCCTGAGCGGCCGCGCCCGGGTAGGTTGCCGGGTGTGAGCTACTCGATCAAGAACCTGACCGAAGTCGAGGACTCGGCGGCCAAGCACGGCTACTCCGAGCTCCAGGAGGCGCGCTTCCCCCGTGAGGACCTGAGCGCCGAGCGGACCGGCCTCGCCTACATCGTCCTGCGGCCGGGCAAGCGCCAGCCGTTCGCCCACCGCCACAACGAGGCCGAGGAGATCTACGTGGTCCTCTCCGGCGGCGGCCGCCTCAAGCTGGACGACGAGATCGTCGACATCGGGCCGATGGACGCGATCCGGATGGCCCCGAAGGTCACCCGCGCGCTCGAGGCGGGAGACGAGGGACTCGAGATCCTCGCCTTCGGGCCGCGCCACGGCGGCGACGGCGAGATCGTCAAGGACTTCTGGACGGACTAGCTCAACCGGTGCGCAGCCGGCCGAGCCGGCCGCTTCCGCAACTACGTCGTGACGGCGCCCAGCGCCGCCGACTCCACGTGCCTGGCGTACTTGCCGAGCACGCCGCTCTCATAGCGCTTGGCCGGCTGCTCGTAGGCCTGCACGCGCGCGGCGATCTCGTCGTCCGTCAGGTCGACGTTCAGCTCGCGCGCGGCCACGTCGAACGTGACCGTGTCGCCGTCCCGCACCGCCGCGATCGGTCCGCCGCGGCGGGCCTCGGGCGCCACGTGGCCCGCCATGAAGCCGTGGGTCGCGCCTGAGAAGCGACCGTCGGTCAGGAGCGCGACCGAGTCGCCGAGGCCCTCCCCGACCAGCGCGGCCGTCACGTGCAGCATCTCGCGCATGCCCGGGCCGCCCGACGGGCCCTCGTTCCGGATCACGACGACGTCGCCCGGCTGGATCTCCTTCGCGATCACGGCCGCGAACGCGTCCTCCTCGCGCTCGAACACGCGCGCGGGGCCGCTGTGCTCCATGCGGTCGTGGCCCGAGAGCTTCACGACGCAGCCGTCGGGGGCCAGGTTGCCGCGCAGGATCGCGAAGCCGCCGTTCGGCTTGATCGGGTCGGAGACGGGCCGGATCACGTCCTGCCCCTCGGCCTCCTCGGCCTTGGCCGCGATGTCGCCGACTGTTTCGCCCGTCACCGTGATCGCATCCTCGTGGAGCAGTCCGGCCTCCTTCAGGCGCTTGATCACGAGCGGCACTCCACCCGCGCGGTAGAGGTCAGTTGCCACGTAGCGGCCGCCCGGCTTGAGGTCCGCCAGGAGCGGCGTGTTCCAGGCGATGCGGTCGAAGTCCTCGAGCGCGAGCGGCACGCCGGCCTCGTGGGCGACCGCGAGCAGGTGCAGCACCAGATTCGTGGACCCGCCCGACATGGCGCCCGCCGCGATGGCGTTCTCGAGCGAGTCGCGCGTGATGATCGAGCTGGGACGCAGGTCGCGCTTCAGGACGTCCATCACCAGCCGGCCGCACTCCACGGCCACGGCGCCCTTCTTGCCGTCCTCCGCGGGGACCATCGAGCTGCCGGCGGGCGAGATCCCCAGCACCTCGAACGCCATGGCCATCGTGTTCGCGGTGAACTGCCCGCCGCAGGCGCCCGCGCCGGGCGAGGCCTTCGACTCGAGGTCGGCCAGGTCCTCGTCGCTCAGGTCACCGGCCGCGTGGGCGCCGATGCCCTCGAACACGTCCTGGATCGTCACGTCCTTACCGCGCCAGCGGCCGGGCGCGATCGAGCCGCCGTACAGCATCAGGCTGGGCACGTCGAGGCGGGCGAGCGCCATCACGCAGCCCGGGATGGTCTTGTCGCAGCCCGACAGCGCGACCACGGCGTCGAACATGTGGCCGCGCGCGACGAGCTCGATCGAGTCGGCGATCACCTCGCGGCTGACGAGCGAGGTGCGCATGCCCTCCGTGCCCATCGTGATGCCGTCGGAGATCGCGACGGTGTTGAACTCCATCGGCGTGCCGCCGGCCTCACGGACGCCCTCCTTCACCTTCTCGGCGAGCCGCCGCAGGTGGAAGTTGCAGGGCATCGTCTCGGTCCAGGTGTTCGCGATGCCGATGATCGGGCGCGACAGGGCGTCGTCGTCGAAGCCGATGCCCTTGAGGTAGGCGCGCGCCTGGGCGCGGTCGGGCCCATCGAGGATCACGCGGCTGCGGCCGCGCAGGTCGCCGTTCGCGCCCATCGCTCCGCTCACTGGGCGCCGGAGGACAGCTCGCCGCGGTGCTGGCGGCGGCGCTCCCACTCGGCGAGGCGCCACAGGTCCCGGCGGACGCGCACGGGGTCGAGCTGGCGGCCGACCAGGTGCATGTTCGCGCGCTTGATGACGCGTTCCTCGTTCGAGGTCAGGGCCATCCACTTGGCGAGGACGTCGTCCGAGGCGGGCAACTTCGAGGGGCCCCCGTCCCCGGTCAGGTCCGGGAACTCGACGCAGTACTCGGAGAGCAGCCTGCCGGTGCTCGGGAGGTAGGCCACGATCGGCTTGTGCGCGTAGATCAGGTACGCGTACGAGGAGCGGCCGTCCTTGTCGGTGTCCCGCCGGGCGTGGCGGCCCGGCACCCGGATGAACCCGAGGTCGCGGTACATGCCCCACTCCTCGTCGTTCACGCAGGAGCGCAGCAGCTCACGTGCGCGCAGCTCGGCACGCCGCTCACGGCCGGGGTCGTAGAGCGCCAGGTCGGTCTGATCGAGCGGCTCGCCGCGCTCGAGGGCGCGGCGCTCGCGCCGGCGAGCGACCGCGGGCGCCACGATGGGCGCGAGCAGGGTCGCGGCGACGAGTGCGAGCACGAGCAGGGCCAGGAGCATCGGCTTCCTCTCAGCCCCCCGAGGCGCGCGGGAAGAAGATCACCCGGTCCGCACCGTCGGGGATGTCGCCGTAGGCCTTGACCATCCGCGCCTCGCGGCGGCCGCTGCCGGGCGAGGTGGTGGGCACGGCGGCCCACATGCCCTCGTCGAGCTGGCGGCGGAACTCCTCGACGAGCCGCTCCTCGTCCTCGCGCACACGCGGGTTCCCCTCGGCGAGGAGGACCTCACCGTGGCCCGGCTTCATGCGGAGGAACTTGATCTCGGCTCCAGTCGGCTGGCGTGGACGGGTCGCCGCCGGCGCCGGGGCGCACGACGGTCGAGCGATTATGTCACCCACGCGCAGCTCGCTCCGACGGCTCTGGCGCCAAGACGCCGGCCAGCACGTCCACCGGCCCCGGCCCGCGCCCGATCCCGCGCAGTCCGGCGGCCACCGCCGCGGCGGCCATCACATGCGCGCGCCGCGCCGCTTCGAGCGGCTCGACGCCGCGCCCAAGCTGGGCCGCGAGGACCGAGGAGTGCGTGCAGCCGGATCCGTGGGCCGCGCCTCCGGGATGACGCTCGCCCGGGATCTCGACGAGCCGGTCCCCGTCGAAGAACAGGTCTCCCCCGGCTTCGCGATGCCCGCCCGTCACGACGACCACGCGCGGCCCAATGGCGTGCACCGCCCGCGCGAGCTCCGCCGGATCGGTGTGGGTGTCGCGTTCGGCCAGCGCCGCTGCCTCCATGAGGTTGGGCGTGACCACCGTCGCGCGCGGCACGAGCCGCTCTCGCATCGAGCGTTCCGCGTCGGGCTCGAGCAGCCGCCCGCCGCTCTCGGCGACCATCACCGGGTCCACGACGACAGGGACGCTGCCCGGCAGCAGGTCGAGCGCCTCGACGACCGCCTCGATCGCGGCCGCGGTGCCGACCATGCCGACCTTCACGGCGTCGACGCCGATGTCCTCGGCCACCGCCCGGACCTGCCCGACGATCGCCTCCGGCGGCAGCGGGTAGACCGCGGTCACGGCCTCGGTGTTCTGTGCGGTGATCGCGGTGATCGCCGTCATGCCATGCGCGCCGCACGCTGCGAAGGCCTTGAGGTCCGCCTGGATGCCGGCGCCCCCGCCCGAATCCGAGCCGGCGATCGACAGCAGCCGCGGGGGCGTGTGGGCACCGGACGACATCGCGACCGAGCATATGCGGGCTCACATGGCGGCACGCTCCCATCCGCCCAGCGCGCCGCGCACGACGTGCCCGTCAGCCTCGAGCCGCGCCAGGGCGACCCTGACCTCCGAGGCGCTCGCCCGCGTGCGGGCGACGATCTCGTCCACTGAAGAGCCCGCCTCCACCGCGTCCAGCACCAGGCGCATCCCTGCTTCGGCGGGGGGCGCCGGACGCGTGCCCCCGGGCGGCGGCGGGCGCATGCCGACGCCATAGAGCTCGTCCAGCACGTCCTCCGTGGAGGTCACGGGCACCGCGCCGTCCCGCAGCAGCCCGTTCGTGCCCTCCGCCATTCGCGCGGTCACCCGCCCCGGGACCGCCGCGACCCCGCGGCCGAGGTCACGCGCGAACTCGGCGGTTATCAGGCTGCCGCTCGGGTCCGCCGCCTCGACGACCAGGGTCAGGCGCGCGAGGCCGGCCATGATCCGGTTGCGCGCAGGGAAGCTCCAGCGCTCGGCCGCGGTCCCGGGCGGCAGCTCGGACACCACCGCGCCCTGCTGCGACACCTGCTCGTGCAGCTTCCGGTGACGCCGTGGATAGGCGTACTCCGGCCCGCGTGCCAGTACCGCGAGCGGCGCGCCGTGTCCGTCGAGGCAGCCGCGGTGCGCGGTGGCGTCGATCCCGAGCGCCAGCCCGCTGACGACCGGCACGCCAGCCGCCCCCAGCCCGCGGCCGAGTGCGTACGCCACCTCGGTCCCGTAAGGCGACGGCCGGCGCGTGCCGACCACCGCGACCGCCGGCCCGTCGGCGACCAGCTCGAGCAGCTCGGGCGCGCCGATCCCGAACAGCGCCGCGGGCGGGTCGGGCAGGTCGAGCAGCTGGGCCGGGTAGGCCGGGCCGTGGCGGCAGACGGCCCACACCCCGGCGGCCTCGAGGTCGCGACGCTCAGCGTCCGGGTCGAAGGACGCCAGCCGCTCGCGCACGAGATCCTTGTGCCGCCCGCCCGCGGCCGCGATGAGGTCCTGCTCGGACAGGGCCAGCAGACCGGGGACGCGCCGGCCGCGGGCCAGCATCCCGGTGATGCGCGGCGCGAGCTGCGCGATCAGACGCGCCCGGCGGAGACAGCGTTCGCAAGCGCCGCTCATGCCGCCATCCGCTCCCAGCCGTCGAAGCGATACGAGAGCGCCTCGTCCACGTCCTCCGATGCGACGTCGCCGCGGGCCGCGAGGTCGGCGATCGTCCGCGCCACACGCAGGACGCGGTCATGGCCACGCCCGCTCAGCGCGCCGCTCTCGCGCCCGCGGGTGAGGCCGGTGGCGACCTCGGGCCGCAGACTCACCGTCAGGCGGGTCAGCCGCCCGTCCATGTCCCCGTTGCAACGGGCGGGCGTGCCGGCCAGACGCGCCCGCTGCCGCTCGCGTGCGGCCGCGACCCGTTCACGCACGATGGCGGACGGCGGGCCGCTGGGTTCTTCGTCCACGAGCTGGACCGGGGGCACCGGTCGCACGTCGCAGACGAGGTCGAGCCGGTCGAGCAGCGGCCCGCTCAACCGCCGGAGATAGCGGTCACGCTCGTTGGCGCCGCAGCGGCACGAGTCGGCGGGCCGCCCGCACGGACACCGGTTGCAGGCGGCCACGAGGATCGCGTTGGCGGGGAACTCCAGCGTGCGCTGGCCGCGCATGATCTCGACGCGCCCCTCCTCGAGCGGCTGCCGGAGCGCGTCGAGGGCGCTGCGCCCGAACTCGGGAAGCTCGTCCAGAAACAGCACGCCGCGATGGGCGAGGGTGATCTCGCCCGGCCGAGGGACCGCGCCCCCGCCCACGAGACCCTGCGCCGAGATCGTGTGGTGCGGGGCCCGGAAGGGCCGGTCCCGGATGAGCCGCCCGGCGGCCAGGCCGGCGGCGCTGTGCATCTGGGTTATCTCGAGGGCCTCCTCCAGATCCGGTGGCGGCAGAAGCCCCGGCAGCCGGCGGGCCAGCATCGTCTTCCCGACTCCGGGCGGACCGACCATCAGCAGGTTGTGCCCGCCCGCGGCGGCGATCTCGAGGGCACGCTTCGCGTCCTCCTGGCCGCGCACGTCCAGGAGATCTGGACCGCCTCGGGGGTCGGGGTCGCCGGTCTCGGGTGTGGCGGGCACCGGCATCTGCTCTCCGCGCAGCACCCCCGCGATCTCGCCGAGGCTGCGGGCGCCGATCACCTCGACCCCGGCCACCAGGGCGGCCTCACCGCCGTTTCCCGGGGGCACGATCAAACGCCCGAGGGCCAGGTCCCGTGCTCCGAGCGCCGCGGCGAGCGCTCCACGGACACTCCGGAGCTCCCCGCTGAGTGAGAGCTCGCCGCAGAGCGCGGTGGAATCGAGCGACTCCGGCCGGACCTGTCTGCTGGCCACGAGGACGCCGACCGCGATCGCGAGGTCGAACCCGGGGCCCGCCTTGCGCACGTGTGCGGGCGCCAGATTGACCGTGATCCGCATCAGCGGGAACTCGAGCCCGGAGTTCTGGACGGCCGCCCGCACCCGCTCGCGCGACTCCCGCACGGCCCTGTCGGGCAGGCCGACGAGCGTGAAAGCGGGCAGGCCGCGGCGGACGTCGACCTCGACGGTGACGGGGTGGCTGCGGACGCCCTCTAGCGCAAAGGTGGAGATGCTGGCCAGCACGGTTCGGCAAACTAGGCCGCGCCGGTGCACCGGTGTGCAACGTGCGTAACGGTTCTGCGACGTCGTCGACGTTTGCCGAGATGTCGCGCGGTTGTCACATACGAGCGCCCACGCGTGCGCCACGCCGGCCTAGCTTCGGCGCATGGTTCGCGAGGATCCACGCAGGCGACTGGGAGCGGCCGGCGAGCGACTGGCCGCGACGCACCTGGAGGCACGCGGCTTCAGCCTGCTGGACCGGAACTTCCGCACCCGCCACGGGGAGCTCGACCTCGTGGCCGCGGACGCGCCACCTCGTGTTCTGCGAGGTCAAGACCCGCCGGGCCGCCCGCGGACAGCACGTGGTCGAGCCGCTCGCGTCCGTGAACCGCCGCAAGCGCCTGCGCCTCCGCCGGATGGCCCGCGCGTGGCTCGCGGAGCGCGTCGACGCACGGCCCTACCCAGCCCAGATCCGCTTCGACGCGATCGGGATCACCTTCGACGGCTCGGGGGCGCTGGTCGCGCTCGAGCACGTGGAGAACGCGTTCTAGCCGAGGGCGAGCTGTTGATACGCGATCGACTGAAACGACATCCGATGCAACGGCGAGACCCCGTTGGCCGCGATCGCGGCTCGGTGCTCGGGCGTCGAGTAGCCGACGTTCGTCTCGAAGTCCCAGCCCGGATGCACCTCCGCCGCCTTGCGCATGAAGCGGTCGCGGCTGACCTTGGCGAGGACCGAGGCGGCGGCGATCGCGGCGCTGCGGCAGTCCCCGTCGACCACGGCGCGCTGCTGGTGACCGAAGTCGGGCACGCCGAAGCCGTCGACCAGGCAGATCGTTCCCTCCTTCGCGACCCCGAGCAGGGCGGTGCGGAGCGCATCGAGGTTCGTTACGTGGAGGCCGCGCGAGTCGATCCCGCGCACGCAGCGCGAGACGATCACCGAACGGGCGGCCGCGCGCAGCACGAGCGGGTAGAGCTCCTCCCTGGTCTCCTCCGTGTGCTGCTTCGAGTCGTTCAGCCGGCTGAGCGC
>JAFGJG010000079.1 GCA_016929195.1 Thermoleophilaceae bacterium | reverse complement strand
CTGCTGCGCCTCGAGGGGCGCCTGACCTGACCTACAATCGGCCCCGCCCGGAGAGGTGGCCGAGTGGCTGAAGGCACTCGCCTGCTAAGCGAGTATGGGGGGAAACCTCCATCGAGGGTTCGAATCCCTCCCTCTCCGCTCCGTTCTTGCGCTTGCCTACGCGAAATCCGCTTCGATTTGCGCGGACACTCGTCGTGGCGCGGCTTGACAGCTGGAAACGGGTTTCTGAATACGGTGTTGGCGCACCCGGGCGTTGGTCCTACTGTTAGTAGGAATGGCAGAGGTCGTCAGGACGATTACTCCTCGAACGGACCCCGCTGCGCCTGGCCCGCAGTCAGTCTTGCTGCGGATCCGCGCCGCCCTTGCAGGCGCCGCGGCAGGAGTTCTTGGCTTGCTGCCGCATATCCTGCATCACGCTGGACCGCTCGCCGGCGCGGCTCTCTTCGCCGGCGTGGGCGGATCACTTTTCTTCGGGCTGCTCGGACTCGTTGCCGCGATCCCACTTCTGCTTCGCATGCATGGACGTTGCGGCAGTTGGCGTCGCCCAGCGGGATTCCTGTTGCTTATGGCTGCCGTGTTCTCGATATCGACTTTCGCCATCGGGCCGCTGATCAGCGGCGACTCCAGCGGCGAGTCGGGCGCTCCTGAGCGGGGATTGCCCGGGCACGAACTGCATCACCGCTAGAGGCACGGGATCGGGACCGCGGGTCCGGATCGTCTAGGCCTGTCGGCCTCCTCCGTAGTCCTCCGTAACGAGACCACGAGGTTACCCCGACGATGTGTAGGACCTAACGGGTTAGGGTGCTTCGCAAGCAACAGGAGGCAAACGTTGAAACAGAAGCTCAAGCACCACGCTCCTCACCTCGCCCTGTGCGCCCCCATGGTCGTCGTCGCAGTGGTTCTGCTGGCGAGCGGGACGAGCATCGCCGTGCTCATCCCCGTCGTCGGCTGCATGCTGATGATGGCGTTCATGATGGCCGCGATGGGTGGAGTCGGGCAACGGCCGTAGCCCTCTCGCGGGGGCCTTCGGAGCTCCGCATGGCAATGAGCGAGCCTCTCGGGCAGACCCGAGATTCGGGGTCGGACCGCCGCGCTGAACAACTCGAGAGCGGACCCGTTCTCCGAGTCGAAGGCTTGGAGAAGCGGTTTCACCGCGGGATGTGGCCGAGAAGGCGGACGATCAACGTTCTACGTGGCGCGAGCTTGGAGGTCCGGCCCGGTGAGCTCGTCGGGCTCGTCGGAGAGAACGGCTCCGGAAAGAGCACGCTCATGGAGATCGTCGTCGGATTGCTGAAGCGTGACGCGGGGACGCTCGAACGCCCCGCTCGTCTCGGCTACTGCCCGCAGATCCCGATGCTGTGGGACAAGCTGACGGTCGACGAGCATTTCCAGCTGTTCGCGCGCGCATACGGGCTCGACGAGCTGCGTGAGCGCGAGACGACGGCAGGACTCCTCGACGAGCTCAGCTTCGAGCGCTATCGAGAATTTCGAGTCGAAGAGCTCTCCGGCGGCACGCGACAGAAGTTGAATCTCGCGCTCGCGCTGATGCACGACCCCGAGCTGCTGCTGCTGGACGAGCCGTACGCCGGATTCGACTGGGAGACATATCTGCGCTTCTGGGAGATGTCCGAGCACCGCCGCGATGATGGGATGGGAATCCTCATCGTGTCTCATCTCCGAGCCGAGCGAGACCGACTCGACCGCATGTACAAGCTGTGCGACGGACGTGTTTGCGTTTCATGAGTCCGGCACTCCCTACGACAGCCGCGTTCGTGCGGGAGCACCTGCGAGCGCCGTTGACGCTCGCACTGCTCATCGCGATACCGGTCTTCTTCGTCCTGATCTTCGCGAGCGTTCTTGGAGACTTCGCCGGCGCGCTGGGCGGCACTCTGGCCCGGCGCTCGGCGACCGCCATCAGCGCCGGATGGGCGGCGGCCTTCCTCGCGGGCACGCTCGCGTTCTTCCAAGTCACGTCCGCGCGTGGTGCCGACCGCCGGCTTGCGCTCGCCGGCGTCGGCGCGACCTCCGTAGCAGCGGCGCGAATCGCTGCGGCGCTCACGCTCGGGCTCTTGGTGAGTGCAATCGCATATCTGACGCTCTGGCTCCGGAGCGGCATTGAGCATCCCCTCCACGCGGCGGTCGCAATCGCAAGCTTCGCGGCGATCTACATCGGAATCGGGGCGCTGACGGGAGCGCTCGTCCGGACGCCACTCGAGGGATCGCTCCTGGTGGTCCTCGTGTTCGCCGTCGATGTTTTCTCCGGGCCGCAGATGACGTCGAACGGCCTCCTCGGCTACACGCCGACACGGCATGCAGCCGAACTCTTGGTCGCCGCCGGCGGCGGACAGACTTCGCCGAGCGCCGACTGGCTCGGAGTCGGAGCGGTGGCAGCAGGAGCGCTTGGCTGCGCGCTGCTCGCCTTCTGGCTCGCTGCGCGGAGGAGGTCGTAGCGGTGTCGGACCGCGCGCTCACCGCCACCGCCATGGCTCTCCGGGATCAGCGCAGGCGCCCACTCGTCCTGATCCTGCTCATCGTGGTGCCCGCCTATGTGATCACGCGAAGCGTCGCCGAAACGCTCCCGACGCCCCGTCGCATCGGGCTTCCCGACGGCGTCTGGGTTACCACCACGATGAGGGACCTACACGGCGCCGGCATGGGCGGCTTCGCGATCGCATTCGTCTTGGCGCTCGTCGGGGTGTTCGTGATGCAGTCCGCCCTGCAGGGCGACCGCAGACTCGTGGTCGCCGGCTTCCGCCCTACCGAGACCGTCATGGCTCGACTCGTCGTGCTCGTCGCCGCCGCGGCGCTCGTGGTCGCCGTGTCTGCGCTTGTCACGGCGCTCAACTACACGCCTAAGTCCTGGCCGCCGATGCTCGCGGCAATGGTCCTGCTCGGGCTGATCTATGGGTCGATCGGGGCTCTCGCCGGTGCCGTGCTCGACAAGCTCGCGGCCACGTACCTGATCCTGTTTGCCGTCATGACGGACATCGGTGTGGTCCAGAACCCGATGTTTCACTCAGCCCCTGGGAACGGCGCAGCTCTTCTTCCGGGTTACGCCCCGGCACGGGTCATGTACGAGGGCGCGTTCTCTGCGAGTTTTCACGCGACGGGGGAACTCTTGATCAGCCTCGCCTGGCTGGTGGTGCTCGCCACTGCTGTCGTGCTCGTCCTGCGTCGGGCGGTAGCGGCGAGCGGATAGGGCGCGGGCCCCTGGCCGCGCGCTACGGCGCTCGCCTGATGAGCGGACGCGGCGGGTGATGAGGACGTGGTGCACAGTGTGCACTCCCACTCGCCCTCTTCTGGGCATCATGGCTGCAGGCGTGATGAGCACGATTGACTGAGTCCGAACGCCTGGACTCGGCGATGCGACGGACAACCCGTCCGTCATTCGATCTGGCGGCTTCACGGGCCAGGTCCCACAACGTGTCGGAGTGGGCCGTACACTTCGAAGCGTGATCGCCGTCCGCGAGAGAGTAGCCGGGGTTCGGCGCCGTGCCGCCCTCGTCGCTGCGATCGCCGTCCTCGCCGCGGTAGTGCTCTGGGCCCATGGGGGCATGGCTGTCGATCAGATGAACCCGGGCGGGGCCATGGTCATGTGTCTCGCGATCGTGGACGCAGTCGCCGTCGTGTCACTCGTCGCGCGCTCTCACGACCGGACAAGGCCCGCCGACCGCGTGGACGGAGTCCTTGGGGCGATCTGGACGCTCTCCCACTGGGACCTGCCGCGCGCCCGCGCCGGACCAGCGCTCTTCCAGATCCTTCGCTGTTGATCGCGCCGGGGAGGCGCACCCGGCAGCCGGTTCAGAAAGCGAAAGGAAGCACTCGATGCACACGAAGCACCTTGGCCATGCAGCCTTCGTCTTGGCGATCCTCGCCGTCGCCCTGTTAACAGGGGCGTGCGGGAATGACGACGACGAGTCCGGCGAATCCGGGAACTCGAACGACCGCGCGTTTCTAACCGCGATGGTTCCCCATCACGAGTCGGCGATCGAGATGGCAAAGATGGCGGACGAGAAGGCCAAGCACGCAGAGGTTCGCCAGCTCGCGCGCGCGATCATTCGCGCGCAGACACTCGAAATTGCGCAGCTCAATCGAATCCACAGGCGCCTGTTCGGTGAGCCGTTGCACCCTGACCCGGATGCGTACGCGGAGCTAGGTCTGTCCGCTGAACACGCCGGGATGGGCCAGATGGACATGGCGACTCTCGAGCACGCGGCCCCCTTCGACAGGATGTTCATCGACCAGATGGTCGCCCACCACCAAGGGGCGATCAGGATGGCCCGTGTGGCGCGAGCCAAGTCTGAGGATCCCGAACTGCGCGAGCTCGCCAACGGGATCATCCAGGCACAAGCGGCCGAGATCGACGAGATGAACGCCTGGCGGAAGGGCTGGTATGGGGCCAGTTCGCCGTCGGGCGGTGTACCGAAGTCGGGCGGATCGGGGTCCATGTCCGGACACATGGACACCGACATGCACGAGGGGCCCTAGGCACGGCGCCGTGGGGCGGCGGGGCGGACGTTCGCTCGCTGCCTCGCGGCTAGCCGGCTGCGTCCCAACGGCGAAGCGCCGGCAGCGGGTCGAACGCTCTGCCGCCCTCATACCAACCTGGTGCGGACCACATCTCGAAATGCAGGTGGCATCCGGTGGCCCTTCCGGTCTCGCCCACCTCCCCGATCTTCTGGCCGGTGAAGACGCGCTGCCCGGCCTCGACGAGCGCGGGCCGGCGCAGGTGCATGTAGACGTAGTCGCGGCCGGTGGCCGCGCCGTCGATCACGACGTAGTATCCGGCGGCCGAGTGATACCCGGCGTACTGCACACGCCCACCCCGCGCTGCTGCGAGCGTCGTGCCGCAACGGGCGAACATGTCCTGGCCCTTGTGTCCGCGCCCGCCCCCGAAGCCGTTGGTCCGAGTGAAGCCAAGGTTGTGCTTGCCTCTGATCGGGAAGATGTGATCCGCGAATGCGAACGTGGGCTCAGCGAGTCCCGGCGCGCGAAGCGCGCCCGCCGCGGTGGCGGCGAACCTGAACGTGTAGGTCCCGCTAGGCGCCGCTCGTCCGCCGAGCCTGCCGTTCCACTGGAGCCGATGCGGTTCCCCCGGCACGGCCTCGACTCCCCAGGTGCGCAGGACCGACTGCGCGGCGTCCACGAGCTCCACCGTCACCTTCGCAGCGTCCTGGACCTCGAACTCGAAGCGTGGGCGCCTCCGCCCGTTGAAGAAGAACCGCGAGGTGGGAGCGACGTCCTCGATGGGGCCGCTCGCCGTCCCTGCAAGGCGCACGGGCCGCCGTGACCGCGCGCCCTGCCCGTAGCTGTCGGTGACCAGCAGCCTGCCGTCCGCTGCTCCCAAGGGCACGGTGGCGATCACTCGTCGGGTGCTCACGCGCTCAGGCGTGATAGTCACGTCGTCTGCTCTACCAGGGCTGCCGAGGAAGGTCAGCTTGGCGGTATCCGCAAGATTCGTGCCGCGAACACTGAACGAGCCGCCGCGGAGCAAAGCGCGCCTCGGCGGACACGGGACCTTCGACTGCCCCAAACATCCGATCGACAGAAGCCGTGGCGGGGCAGGGACCGCTGCGCCGCCGCCTCCGTCAGCCGGCGGGGCCGCCCAGGCGGTGGCCGCCATTGCGTTCGGGGCGAGGCTCAGGACGACGAGCCACAGCTTCTTGTTCAACTCCGGTCGGCCTCTCTCTTCGCGCCTCCGGGGTTAGCTGTCGGGCTCGCGCCAAGAGAGTCACGCTACGAGCGCCTCAGCGCCCGATTCGCCCCTTCGTGTGGTTCCCCCGTATCCCGGCGGTAGACCGCGAGGAATTCGGCTACACCTACAATGCGTCGGAGACTGTAGCAGTCAGCGTGGCGCGGGCCATGGTGCCATGCGGCATAGACTCAGCATCCTTGCCTGGGCGCAGGAAACAGATGGATTTCAGTGGCGACCTGCAGGCCGAGGTGATGGCCATCGTGTGGAAGCTCGGCGAGGCCAAGGTCGAGGACGTCCGCACCGCCCACAAGAAGGGCCTCGCCTACAACACCTTTCAGACCGTGATGAACCGCCTCTTCGAGCGCGGACTGCTGAAGCGCCGACTGCGCGGAAACGCGTTCGTCTACAGCGCCCGCTACGAAGAGGCAGACCTTCTCACGCGCTCCATCGGCGACCGGCTTCGGCGGGCATCACCGCATGCCCGCCGAAAGGCGCTTCACGACCTGGTGGGAGAACTCGAGCCCCACGATCTCGACGAGCTCTCCCGTTACGCCAACCGCATAAAGCGGGATCGCCGTGGCACGTGAGCTCGTTCTCGCCGTCACCCTGGCCGGTGGGGTCGCGCTGCCGCACGCGCTTCCGCTTCAAGCGGTCTCGCCGCTCCTGGCGAGCACCATCTGGCTCCTTGCGCTCGCGCTGCGCGCGCTGATCGCTGCGGGCGGTGCGATCTTCGTTTTTGTGTATCTGCCCCAGACGCGTCTCTTCGAGGTGATCGGTGATTGGTGCCTGCACGAGGTGGTCCCGCTCCTGGCGATGCACCTGGGATTCTCGGGGCATCCAGTTGCGCACGCTGTGGTCGTCGTGCCTGCTCTGGCTCTGGCAGCGTCGCTCCTGTGGGCTCTCGTCGGCCTGGCGCGCGGCTGGCTCAGCCTGCGCCGGCTGCTGGACGGCTCAGCCGGAGAGGGGCCCTGGGGCAGCACACTGGTGCCCGACGACCGCGTTGTGGTGGCCGCGACGGCGCTGGGACGGGGCCGCATCATCCTCTCGTCGGCGGCGGTCGGGAACCTGGACAAGGACGAGCTGCGAGCCGGGCTCGCCCACGAGATGGGCCATCTCCGTAGGCGTCACCGGCCGCTCTCGTTGCTCGCGTCCGTGCTCGCCGCGGTCGCGTTTCCCCTGCCGGGGACCCGCCGCGCCGAGCGCGAGCTCGCGTTCCAACTGGAGCGCGACGCCGATGAATACGCGGTACGAGAGACCCGGGATCCGCTCGCGTTGGCCAGCGCAATCTGCAAGGCGGCGCAGAGCCAGCTGCCCGAGCCGGCGTATCTGCTCGCGGGCCGGGGCCGAATTGCGCGCCGCCTCGACATCCTGGTCTACGGCGCGGCGCGGCGTAGCCGCCCCGCTCAGCGAGTCAGCTGCGCCGCGGCGGTGCTGCTCGCGGCCATTGTTCTTGGTCTCGGTGCCACGCTTCCCTCGTGGGCGCTCACGCCGAACGGGGCGCACGCCGCCACCACCGCCCACTGCCTCGGCTAGCTCGGGCGCCATCCTACGAGCCTCCTACAGCATGTAGGATACCTCAGTTCCCGATGGAGAAGCGGCCCCACGAAACCCTCGCGATCTACACGGCCGTGTCGAACCGACGGCGACGAGCGAAGCGGCGGTCGAGCGGCGCGGCGGTGCTCTCCGTGGCCGTCTTCGCTGTTGTGGCAATCGGGTTGATTGCCTGGGCGTCCGCTTCTGCCCTCTAGCACCTAGTGTGCGGCCCCGGGGCGGAACGGTCCCGTAGTGGCGCGCCGGGCCCACAGAGTGCGGCCCGCTATGGCCACCGCCAGCAGCAGTAGGCTCGTCCACTGGGCGTTGTTCAAGCCGAGTGCGAGGTCCGGGCTGTCTGAGCGGGCGAAGAATTCGAAGAAGCGTCCCAGTGCGAACAGGCCGAGCACCGTCCAGGCCAGGTCGCCGGTTCGCGGCAGCCGATCGCGAAGCGTCCAGACCACGGCGAACACGAGAAGCCCAAGGATGACCTCGTAGAGACCACCGCTGTGGTAGGCGAGGGCTGGGTTCGGCGTGAACGCCTCCGGGTTCGAATTGCGGACGGCGAGGAAGAAGTCGCTCTGGGGGCCGTAGTGCTCGCCATTGATGACGTCGCCGATGCGGCCGATGGCCACGCCCAACGGCAGGGCTAGAGCGACCGCGTCTATGTAGATCGCGCCGCCCTTGGCGCGGCGCACGTAGCCGGCAATCAGGACCGCGGCGAGGATGAATCCTCCGTCGAAGGTGAAGCCTCGCGTACCGAGCAAGGGGCCGCCGTGCTCCAGCACGTAGAAGAGGCGCCCGCCGACTATTCCGCCGACAACCAGCAGCACGCCGAGAGTGGCGAGAGGTTCCGTGGAAACGCCACGTCGTCTGAGCCGGCCGGCCGCCACCACTCCGCCGACGGCGATTCCGATCGCGATCGTCAGTCCATGCCAGGCAACGCTGAGTGGGCCGAGCTGGATCTCTGGGTCGATCCCGACGGTGATGACCGCGAGCTGCACGTGCAGCGAGCCTACAGGCGGTAGGAGGCGAGCCTTATCCTACGGGGTGTGGGAGCTCTGTTCAGAGCCCTGGCCCGTGAACCCCGCGGGCGGGGCGCTCTTCATCGCGACCCACGCCCGCCCGTGATCGTAAATACCCCCCTAGGGTATGCTAAGGTCGGCATGCAGACACCCCCCGGTCCCGTATGGAAAGGAGCCAGCCGTGAACACGCAGACAACTCCCCGCTCCTATCGTGTTCCAGGCGTCAGCTGTTCGCACTGCCGGACCGCTATTACGGAGAAGGTGACGGCTCAGAGCGGGGTAGAGCACGTGGATGTGGACCTCGCCGAGAAGAGCGTCACCGTTGTAGGAAGGGATCTCGACGACGCAGCCGTCCGCGCCGCGATCGAGGAAGCCGGGTACGAGGTCGCGCGATGAGCGCGAGCGAGGCGCGCTACGTCCCGGCGGCAGGGCGGCGCGAGCTCACGCGACTCTACGATCCGCTGCTCGCGCTCGTGCTTCACCACCTCGTGCCCGAGACGAAGCGGGCGGCGCTCTCGGAAGCGGCACGGGTGCTGCGGCCGGGCGGCCGTCTGCACGTGGCGGACTGGGGCAGGCCACAAGATCTGCTGGCGGCAGCCGCGTTCTCAGTGGTCCGGCTGGCCGGCGGGGTGGTGCCCACTCGCGACCATGCGGCGGGCCGCCTCGGCGAGCTGATCGCCGCCGCTGGCTTCGAGCTGGACCCGTCTTCCGAGCGCCTGCGGACTGCGTGGGGGACGCTCGAGCTCGTGTCGGCGGCGAGACGATGACGGTCGCCGAGCGCCAGACGGACACCGCCGTGCTTCACGTCGGCGGCATGTACCGGGCGAGCGAAAGCTCGGTCGTGGAGGCGGTGCTGAGCCGGCGGCCCGGGGTCGTGTCGGTCGAAGGGAACCCCACCGCCCAGACCGCCACCGTCGTCTTCGACCCGGCGACGACGTCGGTGGGCGAGCTGCGCCGTTGGGTGGAGGAGTGCGGCTACCACTGCGCCGGCCGGTCGGTCCCTGGTCACATCTGCGATCCGCTGATGGAGCACGGCGATCCGCCGGCTCCCCACGACCGGGCGGGCGTCGAGCGGGCTGACGAGGCTCACGGTCATGGCGGCCATGCGGGCATGTCGATGGACGCGATGGAGCGCGACATGCGCAACCGCTTCCTGGTCGCGCTTGTGTTCACGATCCCGACCGTCATCTGGTCTCCGGTCGGCGAGACGCTGTTCGGGTCGATGCCCGGCATCCCGTTCGGGCTCGACATGGAGCTCTGGCAGTTCCTGCTGAGTCTCCCGATCGTCTTCTACGCGTCGTCGATCTTCTTCACCGGCGCGCTCGCGGCGCTGCGCGCTCGGACGCTCGACATGATGGTCCTGGTCGCCGTCGCGATCGGGGTCGGCTGGCTCTACTCGGTCGCGGCGACCTTCCTCATCGAGGGTGAGGTCTTCTACGAGGCCGCGGCCATGCTCGCGAGCTTCGTGCTGCTCGGGCACTGGTTCGAGATGCGTGCCCGCGGCGGTGCCAACGACGCGATCCGGGCGCTTCTCGACCTCGCGCCGCCGAGGGCGGTCGTGCTGCGCGACGGCGACGCGGTCGAGGTTCCGACGGCCGAGGTGCAGGTCGGCGACCTGCTGCTGATCCGCCCGGGGGCGAAGGTCGCGGTCGACGCCGAGGTCGTGGAGGGCGAATCGGAGGTCGACGAGTCGACGGTCACTGGCGAGAGCCTGCCCGTCTCGAAGCGCCCGGGCGATCGGCTGGTCGGCGCGACGATCAACAAGAACGGCACGCTGCGCGCCCGGGCCATCGCGGTCGGGTCGGACACCGCGCTCGCACAGATAGTCCAGCTCGTCCAGGAGGCCCAGAACTCGAAGGCGCCCGGCCAGCGACTCGCCGACCGCGCAGCATTCTGGCTCGTGCTGGTGGCGCTGGTGGGCGGGGCGCTCACGTTCTCGATCTGGTACTTCGTCGTTGGCCGCGACGTGCAGGAGGCGCTCCTGTTCGCGATCACCGTCGTCGTGATCACCTGCCCCGACGCGCTTGGCCTGGCGACCCCGACGGCAATCATGGTCGGAAGCGGCCTGGGAGCGCGTCGTGGGATCCTCTTCAAGCACGCGCTCGGCCTGGAGACCGCCGCCAAGCTCGACACCGTCGTCCTGGACAAGACCGGCACGCTGACGCGCGGCGAACCGGAGGTGGTCGCCATCACCGCCGCTGACCACCTTGGCGAAGACGAGGTGCTACGGCTTGTGGCAGGGGCCGAGGCCGAGTCCGAGCACCCGCTCGCGCAGGCGATCGTCAACGCGGCAAAGGAGCGGGGACTCGAGCTACCTCGCGCCGGCTCTTTCGAGGCGGTGCCTGGCCAAGGCGCTATCGCAACCGTCGAAGAACGCCGGCTCGCAATCGGCAACCAGCGTCTCCTCGACCGCGAAGGAGTGAGTCTCGACGGGCTCGCTGCGCGCGCGGACGAGCTCGCCGGTGAAGGCCGGACCACGGTGCGCATCGCGATCGACGGCCGTCCTGCAGGAGTGATCGCAATAGCCGATGCGCCGCGCGACACCGCGGCCGCAGCCATTGCGGCTCTCAAGGAACTCGGCGTCAGGCCGGTGATGCTGTCCGGTGACAGCCGCGCAACCGCGGAGCGCATCGCTCGTGAGCTGGGCATCGACGAGGTGATCGCCGAGGTGCTGCCGGCAGACAAGGCCGCCAAGGTCTCGCAGCTTCAGGCGGGGGGTCGTTCGGTCGCGATGGTCGGCGACGGCGTCAACGATGCGCCGGCGCTCGCACAGGCGGACGTCGGGATCGCGATCGGAACGGGCACGGATGTGGCCGTCGAGACCGCCGACGTGGTCCTGATGCGCTCCGACCCGCTCGACGTCGCAACGGCTATCACCATCAGCCGCGGGACGGTCCGCAAGATGCGCCAGAACCTCGCCTGGGCGATCGGCTACAACTCGCTGGCGCTGCCCCTGGCCGCTGGAGCGCTCGAGCCGCTCGGCCTCGTTCTCAGACCGGAAGTAGGCGCGATCTCCATGTCCGGATCGAGCGTGATCGTCGCGCTCAACGCCGTCTCGCTCAAGCGCCTGCACCTCCCCGACGACCCGTCGGCCACGACCACCGACCCGTGACCCGGCGCGCGTTGGATCAGGCCGAGCTGACTGCGGTGCTTGACGGGTGGGCCGGCGAGGAGGTCGCCGTGCGAATCGTGAACGAGACCGACGACCTGGTCGCAGTCTCGATTGGTCGGCTGAGCCCGCGACAGGCGTCCAAGGCACCGGCGCTGTTCTGGCCGCTGTCGTTCGAGGTCGCGCACGAGCACGACGAGCAGCCCGGCATCTGGCTCCACCCGAACCTGCTCGACCGGGCTTGGCTTCACGAGGGCGGCTTCGTCGTAGAGCTTCACCAGGGGCACGTCACGGTCAACGTTCGGCGGCTCCACCGCTAAACGCGCGCGACTCCTGGGGCCGGTGCCCGCGCGCTCCGGGCAATCATGCGCGGCGAGCTGCGCACCTCGCTGAGCGAGCTCGAGCGGCGCTTCGACAGCTACCGCTTCCACAACTCCAGGCACTCGCGGGAGCAGGATCGCCGGCGCGACCGTGAGGCCCGGGAGCGGGGCGACGAGCTGCTGCGCTTCACCCACGGCGACATCCTCGAGCGCCCCGCGGCGGTCATCGCCGGGCTCGAGCCGCGTCTCAGAGGCGCTTCTCGAACCAGTGGTGCGCCACCGGCTCGTCGTTGAATCGCTTCACCTCGACGTACCCGGCCGCGCGGTACATCGCGATCGCCTCGACGAGGGAGCGGTTGGTGTCCAGGCGGACGGCTCGCGCTCCGCGTGCGCGGGCCTCTCCTTCCAGCTCCGAGAGCAGGCGACGGCCGAGCCCGAGGCCGCGCACGCGCGCGTCCACCCAGAGCCGCTTGATGTCGGGCCGGTCCGGCTCGTAGAAGCGGAGGGCTCCGCAGCCCACGGGCTCGCCGCGCAGGGTGGCCACGAGGACCAGGCCCGCGGGCGGGCGCAGGACCTCGGGCTCGGTCGGGATGCTGTCGGCGGGATCGAGGCCCGCCTCGAAGCGCCGCCCGAGCTCGGCGAAGTACTCGCCGATGCAGTGGCGGGCGTGCGGGTGCTCGGGGTCGGCCACCGCGATCTCCACCATGCCGGCGGTCAGGAGCCGCTCGACCTCCTCCATGGCCGCCACGAGCCGCCCCTGCTGCGCCGGGTTGAGCGGGGCCAGCAGCGAGGCCGCCAGCTCGTCGCTGCGCGAGTCGAGCGCCTCGCGCTCCGCGCGCCCACGGGCGGTCAGGCGGGCGGTGCGCACACGGCGGTCCCCGTCGCTCGGCGCGACCTCCACGAGGTCGGCCTGCTCGAGCGAGCGCAGCATCCGGCTGAGATAGCCGGAGTCGAGCCCGAGCTGTGCGCGCAGCGCGCGGACGTCGCGGCCCTCCGCGCCGATCTCCCAGAGGAGGCGGGCCTCGCCGAGCGGGCGGTCGAGCGACAGGAAGTGATCGTCGAGCGCGCCGACGCGCTGCGTGACGGTGCGGTTGAAGCGGCGGACCGAAGCGACCCGATCCATTCTCTGACTTGTATCAGAGAATGACGCTACGCGGCTTCGGACTGCGGCTCGCCCCGCATCTGCTCCGTCTCGGGCTGCGCGATGGCCTGCGCGTCCTCGCGCCTGAGCCCGAACACCGCGACCAGGAAGGAGGCCACCACGAGGGCGGTCCCGATCCAGAAGGCGAGGTGGTACCCGCTCACGAGCGCGGATGCGTTCGACTCGCCCTCGGCGAGCAGGTTGTCGGTCCGGGTGGTGGAGAGCGTGGCGAGCACCGCCAGCCCGAGCGCGCCGCCGACCTGGGCCGACGTGTTCACCAGGCCGGACGCCAGGCCGGCGTCCTCCATCGAAGCCCCGGACATGGCCAGTGTCATCAGCGCCGGGAACGACACGCCGATGCCCATGGCCATCACCAGCATCGACGGCAGGATGTGCTGGACGTAGTCGCCGTCCACGGGTGTGCGCGTGAAGAGCGCCAGGCCGATCGCGATCAGCACGAGGCCCGGGAGCAGCGTGGTCCGCGCCCCGAAGCGCGTGATCAGCGCCTCCGCGTAGCGCAGCGACAGGGTGCCCATCACCAGCGTGGCCGGCAGGAAGGCGAACCCGATCTGGAGCGGTTCGTAGCCGAGCACGCGCTCCATGTAGAGCGCGCCCATGAAGAACAGCCCGAACATCCCCGCCACGAGCAGCGGCTGGACGATGTTGGCGATCGAGAGGTTGCGCGAGCGGAAGATCCGCAGCGGGATCAGCGGCGTCCTGGCCGTCGCCTCGCGCGCGATGAACGCGATGAGCAGCAGCGTCGACAGCGCGCCCAGCAGGAGCGTCGTCGTGGCGCCCCAGCCGTCCTCGGCCGCGGGCTGCACGATCGTGTAGACGCCGAGCATCAGCGAGGCCGTGACCAGCAGCGCGCCCGGCACGTCGGCGCCCTCGCGCAGGCCGATGCCCTGGTCGCGCTCGATCAGCCGCCACGCCAGGACCCCGGTGGCCACGCCGATCGGCACGTTGATGAAGAATATCCAGTGCCAGCTGATGGCCTCGGTCAGAATGCCGCCGGCCAGCAGGCCGATGGTGCCGCCGGCCGAGGCGACGAATCCGTACACGCCGATCGCCTTCGCCTGCTCCCGCGGCTCGGGGAACATCGTCACGATCATCCCGAGAACCACGGCCGAGGTCATCGCCCCGCCGATCCCCTGGACGAAGCGCGCCGCCACCAGCATCCCCTGGCTCTGCGCGGCACCGCAGAGCAGCGAGGCCGCGACGAACAGGACGAGGCCCGCCATGAAGATGGTCTTGCGGCCGATCAGGTCGCCGAAGCGGCCGGACAGGAGCAGCAGGCCGCCGAAGCTGATCAGGTAGGCGTTCACGACCCACGCGAGGCTCGACTGCGAGAAGCCGAGGTCGTCCTGGATCGTGGGGAGGGCGACGTTCACGACGGTCACGTCGAGAACGATCATCAGCACCCCGGCGCAGAGCACGTAGAGCGCGATCCATCGATTGCGGTCCGGCTGCACGTTGTCGCTCATGGTCGTGTTCTCCGTGTTCGCTGTCATTTCAAGTCCAGATCGGGGGGACCCCGGAAACTCATCGCTTCGGCTGCCAGAAGGCGATGTCGCCGCCCGCGGGCGTTGCCACCACGCTGCGCCACCCGGCGGGACCCTCGCGAGGCTCGAGGAGGACCGTGGCGCCGAGCGCTCTGGCTCGGACCGTGGCCTCGTCGATGGCGGAAACCTCGACGTAGGGAAGCCACACCGGACGGCGTGTTCGGCACTCGACGATACCGCCCTCGAACCCTCGTCCCAGATCGAGGGACGTGTAGGACCCCGACGCGACGCGGATGTGCTCGGCGCGCCAGCCGCAGAGCTCGCGGAAGAGGGCCTCCGCCTCAGCAAGGTGGCCGGTGTGCAGCTCGAGGTGCACGAGTGGTTTCGCGGACTCGGGCATGTCCTGGACTGAGACCACCGTCACGCGCGAAACTCATCGCCGGTCTACCCTGCGAGGTCGATGGCGGTCACCTCCACGCACGAGCCCGAGCTGCTCGAGGCGGCGCGCGGCGGCGATGAGAGCGCGTTCGGCCGGCTGATCGAGCCGTACCGCTCCGAGCTCCACGCCCATTGCTACCGGATGCTCGGCTCGGTCCAGGACGCAGAGGACGCCCTGCAGGAGGCCCTCCTGCGCGCCTGGCGCGCGCTCGGCCGCTTCGAAGGGCGCAGCTCGCTGCGCTCCTGGCTCTACACGATCGCCACGAACACCTCGCTCAACCTGATCGCGCGCCGCCCAAAGCGCGTGCTCCCACTCGACTACGGGCCGCGGTCGGACCCGCACGACGGCTCGCCCCTCGGCCTGCCGCCGATCGAGTCGGTCTGGGTCGAGCCGTACCCGGACGAGGCGCTCGGGCTCGAGGACGGCCTGGCCGGGCCGGAGGCGCGCTACGAGCTGCGCGAGAGCGTCGAGCTCGCGTTCGTGGCCGCGCTCCAGAACCTCCCGGCGAACCAGCGCGCGGTCCTGATCCTCCGAGAGGTGCTCGGCTTCTCCGCCGCGGAGGTGGCCGAGTCGCTCGAGACGAGCGTCGCCTCGGTGAACAGCGCGCTGCAGCGCGCGCGCAAGACCGTGGAAGAGAAGCTGCCGGACCGGACGCAGCAGGCCACGCTCCGTGACGTTGGGGACGCGAGGGTCACCGAGCTCGTCGAGGGCTACATGGACGCGATGCAGCGCGGCGACGTGGACGCGGTGCTGAAGCTCCTCGCCGAGGACGCGTCCTGGTCGATGCCCCCGCTGGCCGCGTGGTTCCACGGCGCCGACCTGGCCGGGTTCATGGAATTCGGCCCGCTCTCCGGCGAGTGGCGCTGGCACCAGCTGCGCACGCAGCTGAACGGGCAGCCGGCCGTGGGGTCATACGCCTGGTCCGAGCCGGACGGCTGCTACCGCCCGTTCTCGATGGACGTCTTCAGGATCGAGGACGACGGGATCAAGGAGATCACGTCGTTCATCATCCGCTCGACGAAGAGCCGGGAGCTCGAGGACTACCTGCGCTACCCGGAGCAGCCGATCGACGGCACGCCGTTCGCGCGGGTGTTCGAGCAGACCGGGCTGCCGGACCGGATCGACTGACGGACCGATGAGTCCGGGCCGCCCGGGGGGTCCCTTGGGTGAACCCGAACGAGAGGAAGCACGGTGTTCGCGAACACGAAGGCCTTCAGCGGCTTCGCCGTGGACGACATCGAGAGGGCCCGCGAGTTCTACGCGGAGACGCTCGGCATCGAGACCACGGCGGAGGAGATGGGGTTCCTGACCGTCCACATCGCGGGGGACAGGCCCACGATGATCTACCCGAAGCCGGACTTCGAGCCGGCGACCTACACGATCCTCAACTTCCCGGTCGACGACATCGACGCGGCGGTGGGTGAGCTGTCCGACCGCGGCGTGGAGTTTCTCCGCTACGAGCAGTTCGAGCAGGACGAGCGCGGCATCTCCCGCGAGGAGGGCGGCCCGCCGATCGCCTGGTTCACGGACCCGGCGGGGAACATCCTGGCGGTGCTGGAGACCGGCTAGCCGGCGTCGCCGCCCAGGTACTCGGCGACGTTGGTGTGGAGCGTCCGGTCGGCCGAGACCTCGATGAAGAGCCGCCGGCCGGACGCGGACAGCGTCACCAGGGCGGCGTGCTTCAGGCCGTCGCCGTAGTAGCCGACCGTCCGCGCGGGAGGCGTGTCCGACGGTTGCGCCAGCGCGACCAGCCGCTTCGGCGCGCCGTCGGCCTCGCGCTCGAACCAGTCCACGAACTGCGCGTACGTCGGGTACGTGTTCTCGGCGCTGCCGCCGACCGTGCCGGCCAGCCCGAGCAGAACGGTCATCCCGAGCGCCAGCTCCTGCTCGTCGAGGTGAACGGCTCCACGCTGCGTCAGAGGCACCCAGGCGATCAGCCTCCGGCCCACACGCTTCTTCCCGGCCCTGTGCGGCGGGCGCGAGACCCGGCAGTAGTCGTTCCCCCTGTTCGCGTCGCCCGTCCCGATCGTCCGCCGGTGCACGGGTACCCGGTAACGCGCGCCGCTCGACCCCGTCGTCACGATGAAGCCCACCTCTTCGGGGTCCGGCAGCTTCGCGCAGCCGATGCCGACCGTCTTCCCGGCGAGCCGCTTGTGCAGCCGCTTGCTGAACGTCACCTGGATCGAGCCGTGGCGGCGCTTGACCGTGACGCCGTCCGACTCGCCGACCGGCAGCGGCGGGGCCGCGGACGCCACCGCCGGCGTCAGGAGGGTGGCGGTGAGAGCGATGAGCAGCGCGCGCGTCATTGGTCAGTGAGTCTCTTCCATCGGGCCGCCGGACGCAAACGGTTTAGGGTCCGCGCGTGTTCACCGAACGCGCGGAGGTGGTGGTGGCCCGCCCACCGGAGGAGGTCTTCGCCTTCGTGGCCGACGCGCGCAACCGCCCACTGTGGGACGAGGGCGTCGGCAGCGAGGAGCTCATCTCGCCGGAGCCGATCGGCGTCGGAAGCACCCTCCGCACGCGGATGCGCTCCATGGGCCGCGACCTCGAGTACCTCTGGGAGATCGCCGAGCACGACCCGCCCAGACGAGTCCGGGTCGAGAGCACCGCGGGCCCGTTCCCCACGACGCTCGTGTGGGAGGTCGCCGCGCACCGGGAGGGCAGTCGGGCCACGTTCGAGGTGTCCGGCCGTCCGGGCGGCGCGATGCGCCTCTTCCAACCGCTGATCGCCCGCAACACGGCGCGGAACCTGGAGCGCAGCTTCCCGCGCCTGAAGGAGGTGCTCGAGTCCCGATGACCGGCGTGAGCGAGTGGTGGGAGGCCGGCGGCCGCGAGCAGGTGGGGGAGCGTCAGCTCTTCGTCCGGCGCATGGGCGAGGGGCCGCACATGACGCTCCTACACGGGTTCCCGAGCTCGTCGCACGACTGGCACAAGGTCGCACCGGCGCTGGCGGAGCGACACACGCTCCTGATGCCCGACTTCCTCGGCTTCGGCGCCTCCGACAAGCCGGACGACCACGACTACTCGCTGCTCGAGCAGGCGGACTTCGTCGAGGCGCTCTGGCGCGCGGACGGCGTGACCGAGACGGCTCTGGTCGGGCACGACTACGCCGTCTCGGTGGTCCAGGAGCTGCTCGCGCGCAGGGCCGACGGCGTCCTCTCCGTGGAGCTGGCGTCGGTCCACCTGCTGAACGGCGGCCTCTATCCGGACGTGCATCGCCCGCAGCCGATCCAGCTCGCGCTGCTCGATCCCGAGCAGGGGCCGCAGATCAGCGCGCTCGCCACGGAGGAGCTGTTCACGGCGGGCCTCGAGCCGACGTTCCCCGACGGCTACGACGCGGCCGAGGACAGCGCCGCGATCTGGCAGGCGGTCAGCCGCGGCGACGGCCACCTCATCTCCTATCGCCTGATCCGCTACCTGGTCGATCGCGAGCGGAACGCCGAGCGCTGGGCCGGCGCGCTCGAGTCGACCGACGCGTCGCTCGCCTTCGTCTGGGGGATGCTCGACCCGATCTCCGGGGCGCACATGGCCGACCGGATCCGCGAGCGCCGGCCGGACGCGCCGCTGGTCGCGCTCGAGGACGTGGGGCACTGGCCGCAGCTCGAGGCGCCCGACCGGGTGGTCGCGGCGCTGCTCGGCTGACGGGTAGCCTGGACGCATGTGCCGAAACATCCGCACCCTCTACAACTTCGAGCCCTCCGCCACGCACGAGGAGGTCCACGCGGCCGCGGTCCAGTACGTGCGGAAGATCAGCGGCTTCACCAAGCCCTCACGGGCGAACGAGGAGGCCTTCGAGCGCGCCGTCGAGGCCGTGGCGGCCGCCTCCGAGCAGCTCCTCTCGGAGCTGGTCACGTCCGCTCCGCCGAAGGACCGCGAGACCGAGGCGGCGAAGCGCCGCGCCCGGGCAGCCGAGCGCTACGCCACGGCCTGAGCGCCTCAAGCGACACCAGCTCCCGGCCGATGGAGCAGTACCGAGCATGCTCGGGTGGTCCTTCATGGCCGGCGACGTCTTTCACACCCCCGGGCTGCGCACCGCGTTCCGAGCGGAGGTCAAGCGTTCGACTCAGGCCACGGCGGTCGCCGCAGGGCTGATCGCGATCGTCGGGATGCCGGCCTGGGTGGGATTCGACCACCTAGTCGATCCCGAGCACGCGGCGACCTTCACGCTCGTCCGCCTGAGCATCGAGATCCCGCTGATCGCGCTCTGGCTGTCGCTCTTCACCAGCCTGGGGAGGCGCCGCCCCGAGCTGGTCATGCTGCTGATCCTGCTGCTGGTGGAGGGGTCGATCGCGTACATGCTCGCGAACGTCGAGGAGGCGTACGCGCCCTACGCGCTCGGCATGTCGCTCGCGATCTACGGCAGCGCCTTCCTCCTGATCTGGCCGTGGGGGTACACGGCGGCGCTGATCGCGCTCACCTGGACGGCGGTCGCCGCCGCGGTGGCGCTGGCGCCCGACCCGCTGTCCAGCTCGGCGATCGCGACGATCGCCTACTACCTCGGGACGGCGTCGCTCATCGGGTTCCTGGGGCAGTTCTTCCGCCAGGCGGGCGCCTGGACCGAGTTCCGGAACCGGATCGAGCTGGAGCGCGAGCACGAGCGCAACGAGGCGCTCCGGCAGCAGCTCGAGCGGCTCAGCCGCGAGGACCCGCTGACGGGGCTCGCGAACCGTCGTTGCTGGGACGAGACGCTGGCGCGCGAGTTCGAGCGGACGCGCCGCCAGGGCTCGAGCCTCACGGTGATCCTCTGCGACCTCGACCGCCTCAAGGACATCAACGACCGCTTCGGGCACGCCGTGGGTGACCAGGTGCTCAAGGCGACGGCGGACGTGCTCGGCGAGCGCGTCCGCGCGAGCGACATCGCCGCCCGGATCGGCGGCGACGAGTTCGGGATCCTCTGTCCCGACACCGCGCCCGAGGACGCGTGCGTGGTCGCGGAGCAGCTGCGGCGGCGGCTGGAGGAGCTGCACGACGGCGAGTCGCCGCTTCCGGTGCTGACGCTGTCGGTCGGCGTGGCCGGCCGCGAGTCACGCGACCAGTCGCCGAGCGACCTCATGGTGCGCGCCGACCACCGCCTCTACCGGGCCAAGGGCACGCGCAACGCCGTCTCGTCTGGCGAGTCAGCTCCAGTCGCCTGACTCGTAGCGCTCGAGGCCGCCGACCAGCTCGCCGGTGCGGAGCGTCTCCATCCCGCGGCGGTACTCGTTCGCGAGCGCCTCGTCGAGCGAGAGCGACCATTGCTCGTAGGAGGAGAGGCGGTCGCTGCGCAGCGCCGCCTGCGGGCGCCCGGCCAGCTCTCGTGCGAGCGCCACGGCGGCCTCGAGCGCCCCGCCGGGCGGCGTGAGCCGGTTGGCGAGCCCCATCCGGAGCGCCTCCTCGCCGCTGACGCCGCGGCCGGTGAGGATCAGGTCGAGCGCCTGGCTGTGGCCGATCAGCCTGGACAGCCGGATCGTCCCGCCGTCCATCAGCGGAATGCCCCAGCGCCGGCAGTAGACGCCGAACACGGCGTCGTCGGCAGCGACCCTCAGGTCGCACCAGGCCGCCAGCTCGAGGCCGCCCGCCACCGCGTGCCCCTCGACGGCGGCGATCACCGGCTTCGAGAGCAGCATGCGCGTCGGCCCGACCGGGCCGTCGCCGTCGGGCTCGACGCGCGTGACGCGCGCGGCGTCCGGCTGGCGCATCGCCTTCAGGTCGGCGCCCGCGCAGAACCTGCCGCCCGCGCCGGTGAGCACGGCCACCGAGGCGGTCTCGTCGGAGTCGAAGCGCCGGAAGGCGTCCGCGAGCGCGTCCGCGGTGGGCCGGTCGATCGCGTTTGCGACGTCGGGCCGGTCGATGGTCACGACGACCACCGGGCCGTCGCTGTCGTAGCTCACAGCCATCGCGAGTCGAGAGGCATCCTACGCCCCTCGCCGCGGTCAGGGCTGGGGCACCACCCTGAGGATCACGTCGGCGGTGCCGCCGTTGTCCGTCGAGATGTAGAGGTTGCCGTCCGGTCCCTGCACGGCCGTGCGCAGCCGGCCGCGGTCCGTGATGGCGACCCCCGAGCCGGTCACGCCGCCCTGCGCGTTGAGGCCGAACAGCTGGAGCTTCTTGTCCTTCAGGACGGCCATGGCGAGCGCGTTCTGCCAGCCCTTCCACTGAGCGCCCTCGAGGAAGGTCGCGCCGGAGGGGGCGATCGTCGGCGTGCCGGAGCGCCACAGCGCCCGGACCGCGTCCGGGAACTCGGCCAGGTCCGTCATGGGCACGGCCTCGTTGTAGCCGGGCACCGGGTTCCAGCCGAAGTTGCCGGTGGTGAGGCGGTTGAGCTCGTCGTCCTGCGTGCTCCCGTGCTCCACCGACACGGCCAGGCCGTCGCTCGAGCGGAACGCGATGCCCTGCGTGTTGCGGTGCCCGTACGAGTACACGCGCGGATCGAATCCGCCGCCCTGGTTGCCGGCCACCCCGTTCCCGTTGCGGTCGACGCGCAGGATCTTCCCTCCCAGCGAGGTGCGGCTCTGGGGCGCGGTGCCGATCGCCGCGTCGCCGGTCCCGATCCAGAGGTTGCCGTCGGGCCCGAACCGCGGCCGGCAGCCCGAGTGGCGGCCCAGCTCGCCGGCCGGGTTCACAGGGGCCCCGGTGATGATGTCGGTGCGGTCGGTGAGGCCGGTGAAGTCGTCGTTCACGCGCCAGCGGACCACGCGCACGTCACCGGGGGCGGCGCCGAGGGTCGAGGCGTGGCAGGTGAAGATGTACCGGTTGGCCGCGAACTGCGGGTCTACCGCGAGGCCCATCATCCCCGCCTCCGAGGCCCTGATGACGTCGGCCGGAGCGGCGAGCAGCCGCTTCTGCCCGCCGACGAACGCGCTGATGCGCCCGGGCCGCTCGGTGTAGATCATGGTCCCGCTCGCGAAGCCCACGTCCCACGGGTTCGTGAGCCCGGTGACGACCGGCGTGACGGTGAAGCGGGGCGGAATCAGGCAGCCGCTCGCGGTAATTGCGAGCACGGCGACCACGGCGACGGCCCCGAGGCGGCGAAGCACGCCATATGAATACCCGCTGGCCGAATAAGAAACCATGATGTCTCAGGACCGACTTCGGCCAAACCGGGCTGTCGATACCCTCCTGCAAGCCAGCGCCCGTAGCTCAGCTGGATAGAGCGTCGGTCTACGGAACCGAAGGTCACAGGTTCGAATCCTGTCGGGCGCGCTCCGTTTCCCGCACGGCGCCGGGGTGGGGAACTCCACCCCTCTGGGGGCTGTCCCCGCCGAGTCGCGCGGAAGAGGCTGCCCCGGATGCATCTGCCGGCCCATGTGGTTAGGAGCGCTGCGCTGCTCGGCGCCCTCCTCGGCTCGCTGGCCACGGCCGCCGGCGCGTTCGCCAAGGAGACGAGCGGGCCGCAGGCCAAGCTCGACAGCCACCTTCAGGGGCTGGCGGCCGCCGCTGACCGCAACGCGAACGCCGTCGCCATGGGGCGCAGCGAGGGGCTCCGCGTCAGCGGCGGGGAGCGCGTGATGGTCGACGTCTATGTGAATGGAAAGTCCGCCCGCGCCGCGGACGCGCTGCGGGCAGCGGGGATGGACGTGGCGGTGGTCACGGACGAGGCCCCGGTCCCGATGGTCGAGGGCTGGCTGCCCCTGGATGCGGTCGACGCCGTCGCGAAGCTGGCTGCGGTCCGCGCGGTCGTGCCCGTGATGGCGAGCGGGACGAACGCGGGCAGCGTCCAATCGCAGGGAGACGCGGCCCACCTCGGCCCCGAGGCCCGCTCGCTCGGCATCGGGCCGTTCGCCACCGGTCAGGGCGTCACGATGGGGGTGCTCTCGGACTCGATGAACAGGGTCGGGACCGGCCTGGCCGGATCGCAGGCCAGCGGCGACCTGCCGAGCGGAGTGAGGATCCTGAAGGAGGGCCCGCCGGCCGCCAGCGACGAGGGCCGCGCGATGGCCGAGATCATCTACGACACGGCGCCGGGGATCTCGGACTTCATGTTCGCCTCCGGTACCGGATCGGGACCCGCCGGCAAGGCGAATGCGATCGATCAGCTCACGTTCGCCGGCGCGGACATCGTTTCCGACGACATCTTCTACCTCGGCGAGCCGTTCTTCCAGGACGGGGTGGTGGCGAAGGCCGTCGAGAACGCCAAGTCCCACGGCGTCGCCTACTTCGCGTCGGCGGGCAACCGCGGGCGTCAGAGCTGGGAGGGGAGATACCGGCCATCCCCGGGGACGGCCGGCTTCAACAACTTCAGCCAGTTCGCGACCGGCGATGATGCACGCCAGTCCGTGGTGACCGTGCCCGACGGGGACTTCGTCCAGATCGTCCTCCAATGGGACGAGGTCTGGGGGCGCGCCGCGACCGACATCGACCTCTGGCTCGACAACGCCGACACCGGCGCCACCCTGGTCTCCGATCGGACTGCGAACAACGTGACCGGAATTCCCAGCGCGACGGTCACCTGGACGAACAACACGGGAGCGCCGGTGACGGTCGCGGTGCGCATCCAGCGCTTCGCGGGCACGGCCGCCCCCCTCATGAAGTACATCGCATGGAGCGACCTCGGCCAGTTCTCGATCCGGGAGTGGGACACGAACTCGGACGCGATCGACCCCGACGCGGCCTCCGCGCAGGGCGCGATCGCCGTCGCCGCCGTCGCGGCCAGCGACCCAGGCCACGACGAGCCCCGGCCGTACAGCTCGCGTGGCTATCCCGAGCGCCAGTTCATCAACGACGTTCGCTTCCCCTACACGGTCCTGTCGCCGCGTATCGCCGGCGCCGACGGCGTGGCGACGACGGTCCCGGGGTTCGGGAACTTCCAGGGGACCAGCGCCGCTGTGGCGAGCGTCGCCGGGGTGGCCGCGCTCGTGAAGTCGGCCAAGCCGTCGATGGGGTACTTCGAGCTGAGGGACATCCTGCAGACACACGCGAACGCGATCGACTGCCGGTTCGTGGCCGGGCAGCCGGACAACGACTGCGGGGTCGGCTTCGTCCTGGCCGACCGGGCTGTGCGCCAGGTGCTGACGCCGGTCGCCACCCTGGTGGCGCCGGCCAACGGGTCCGCCGAGGTGCTTCCGAACACGAACGTCGTGGTCAGCTACAGCGTGGACATGTACCCACCGTCGGCGACCGGGTTCTTCTCGCTCGTCCGCGTCAGCGATGGCGCTCGCGTCGAGGGCAGCTTCGTCTGGTTCGGCGGTGCGCTGGTCTTCAAGCCGAGGTCGACTCTGGAGCCGGGGGTGCAGTACAGGGCGAAGGCGGCGGCGGGTGCGCTCTCGTCCAGGTTCATCGCGCAGGCTGCCGACGCGACCTCGACGTTCACGACGACGATCCGCCCGATCGTCGAGTCGATCTCACCGGCGGCCAATGCGACCGGCGTCTCGCGCACCACACAGGCGGTCGTGGTCTTCAACAAGGCGATGGACAGGGCGTCGACCGGCGCCGCGTTCGGGATGCGGCGGGAGAGCAACGGCGCGGCAGTCGCCGGCAGCGTGACCTGGTTCGGCGACCGCGCCCTGGTGTTCAAGCCGAACGCATCCCTGGCCGCGAGGACGCGCTACCAGATCAACGTCGCCGGATCCGGCGTGCGGGACACCGCGGGCAACGTGCTCGCCGCCCCGGCGTCGTCGTCCTTCACGACCGGGAACTAGCACCCGGTCGCGCGTCGCGCAGCGTGCCGGGGCGTGCGGGGGGAAGCTCGTCTCCAGCGCGGCTAGCTCGCGACGCTCGCGGAGTCCGCGAAGGCTCGCCGGGCCTCGCGCTCCATCTCATCGAGGCGTAGGGCGAGCATTCCGACGATCGCGGCGGACGT
>JAFGJG010000007.1 GCA_016929195.1 Thermoleophilaceae bacterium | reverse complement strand
ATCCACGAGAAGATGTTCGAGAACCGCCTGTTCTTCGTCGACAAGCTCGTCTCCATGGGCGCTCGGGTGATCGTCTGCGACCCCCACAGGGCGGTCGTCAGCGGCCCGAGCCGGCTTCACGGCGAGCACATGGAGAGCCCGGACATCCGGGCGGGCATGGCGATGCTCATCGCCGCGCTGTGCGCCGAGGGCCGCTCGGAGATCGGCAACATCCGCCAGATCGACCGCGGCTACGAGCGCATCGACGAGCGCCTGCGGTCGCTGGGCGCTCGGATCGAGCGCGTGGCCTCCGAGCGCGTCGCCGTCTAGAGCGGCGCGGAGGCCGCGATGACGCACCCGATCCCGCCGGGCACCCGTGACGTGCTCCCGGACGAGATGGCGGAGCTGCGTGCGCTCACCGGGCGCATGCGGGACGCATTCACGGCCGCGGGCTACGGCGAGGTCCACACGCCCGCCCTCGAGTACGAGGACGTGCTCCGGCGCGGGGACGCCAGCGCCGCCGGCGCCCGCTACCGCACCTTCGACGAGCAGGGCGACGTGCTGGCGCTGCGCTCGGACATGACGATCCCGATCGCGCGCGTCGTCGCGACCCGCTACGCGGACGCGGAGCCGCCGCTGCGCTTCTCCTACTTCGCGCACGCCTGGCGGGCCGCCGACCGCGGCGTGGGGGAGCCGCGCGAGTTCATGCAGGGCGGGATCGAGCTGATCGGGGCCGCGGGCGCGGAGGGCGACGCCGAGGTCGTCGCGCTCACGGTCGCCGCCCTCGAGGCGGCCGGGCTGCGGCGCCACCGCATCGGCATCGGCGACGCCTCGCTATACCGGCGGCTGCTCGCAGCCCACGACGTGCCGGAGGACCGCCACGCGCCGGTGCTCGCCGCGCTGGCGCGCCGCGACCTCGTGGGGCTCGAGCTGGAGGTCGACGGGCTGGGCCTGGGCGACGAGGCCCGCGCGGCGCTGGCGAGCCTGCCGGAGCTCCGCGGCGGCCCGGAGGTGCTCGAGCGGGCGGAGGCGCTGGCGCCCGAGCCGGTGGCCGGGCTGCGGGCGCTCCACGGGCTCCTGGCGGACCGCGGCGTGGCCGACCGCGTGATCTTCGATCTGGGGCTCGTGAGGGAGCTCGGCTACTACACCGGGGCGGTCTTCGAGCTCTACGACCCCGCCGTGGGGTTCACCCTGGGCGGCGGCGGCCGCTACGACGAGCTGATCGGCCGGTTCGGGCGCTCGCTCCCGGCCTGCGGCGTCGCGCTCGACGTCCAGCGGGTGCACCAGGCGCAGGCCGCGGAGGAGGCGCTCACGTGAGCGACAGGCTGATGGTGGCCGTCCCGCGCGGCGCGCTGTTCGAGGGCACGCTCGACCTGCTCGAGCGACTCGAGCTGGACGTCGCCGAGGTCCGCGCGAACGACCGCAAGCTGCTCTTCGAGGGGCCCGGCATCGTGACGATGCGCCCGAGCGACGTGCCGACCTACGTGGAGCACGGGTCCGCCGACATCGGCATCACCGGGAAGGACGTGCTGCTCGAGCAGTCGGACCGCAAGGTCTACGAGCTGCTCGACCTCGGCTACGGCGAGTGCCGCATGGTGGTGGCGGCCCGGAACGGCGGCGATCCGATCGCGGACGCGCTGCGGCGGCTCGGCCGCGTCCGCATCGCGACGAAGTATCCGCGCGTGGCCGCCGAGCACTTCGCCCGCACGGGGCGCCAGGCCGAGATCGTCGAGGTGAAGGGCTCGGTGGAGCTCGCGCCGCTGACCGGCCTCGTGGACGGCATCGTCGACCTCACGGCGACCGGGCGAACGCTCGAGGAGAACGACCTGCGTGTGCTCGAGGACATCGGGGTGTGCACGGCGAGACTGATCGCGAACCCTGTGTCCCACAAGCTGAAGGCCGCGGCGATCGACCGCCTGGTCGAGCGGATCAGGCGATGAGGGTCGCCCGGACACGCGGGACCTGGAGCCGCCCGGAGGCCGAGGCGGGCCTGTCCATGGAGGTCGCGGCGATCGTGACGGAGGTGCGCGCCGGCGGCGACGACGCCGTCCTGGCGCTGACCGAGCGCTTCGACAAGGCCGAGCTCGCTCCCGAGGAGCTGCGCGTGGACGCGAACGAGCTCGAGTCGTCGGTCGGAATCCTCGAGCCGGCGGTGCTCGAGGGGCTGCGAACCGCGGTGGCCAACGTCCGCGAGGTGGCGTCCGCCCAGCTCCGCGACCCGGCCCGCGTGCGGCTGCCCGCCGGCCAGGAGGTGGAGGTGGCCGAGCTGCCGGTCCGCCGTGCCGGCGTATACGTCCCCGGCGGTCGCGCGCCGTATCCGTCGACGGTCGTGATGTGCGCCGTGACCGCGCGCGCGGCGGGAGTGGACGAGATCGCGGTCTGTGCGCCGCCCGGACCGGGTGGGCGCTCCCATCCGGTGATCCTCGCCGCGTGCGTGCTCTGCGGGGTGACCGAGGTCTACCGGATGGGCGGGGCGCAGGCGATCGCCGCACTCGCGTACGGGACCGAGTCGGTCGCCCCCGTCGACGTGATCGTCGGGCCGGGCAACGCGTACGTCCAGGAGGCGAAGCGGCAGGTCGTGGGCCGGGTCGGCATCGACGGGGTGGCCGGCCCGAGCGAGGTGGCGGTCGTCGCCACGACGGGCGCCGACCCCGAGCTGGTCGCGCTCGACCTGCTCGCCCAGGCCGAGCACGGCGAGGACAGCCTCCTCTGGTGCCTGTCGCCCGACGCGGGGCTCCTGGACGCCGTGGGCGCGGCCGCCCAGCGTCTCGGCCGCGAGCGGCCGAGCGTGAAGGACGCTTCGCTCCAGCTGATCGACACCGAGGACGCTCGGGAGGCCGTGCGCCTCGCCGACGAAATCGCCCCGGAGCACCTCGAGCTGGTGGGCGAGGAGGCCGAGGCGCTGTCCGATCGGGTGCGCCGCGCCGGCTGCCTGTTCGTTGGCGCCGCGGCCGCAACCGCCTTCGGCGACTACGTGGCCGGGTCGAACCACGTGCTGCCCACCGGAGGCGCCGCGCGCTTCGGCTCGGCGCTGTCCCCGGCCACGTTCCGGCGCAGGATGGCGCGCGTATCCTTGCCGCGCGGGGCGGCTGCCCGCCTCGCGCCCGCAGGCGCCGCCGTGGCCCGCGCCGAGGGCTTCCCCGTCCACGCCGAGTCCATGGAGCGCCGGGCGTGAGCCGAAGCGCCGAGATCCACCGCACCACGAACGAGACCGACGTCGAGCTGAGCCTCGACCTCGACGGCGCGGGCGCCGGCAGCCGCGCCACGGGCGTGGGATTCTTCGACCACCTCCTCGACGCGGTGGCCCGCCACGGCGGGCTCGACCTCGACGTGCGCGTGGAGGGCGACCTCGAGACGGGGGCCCACCACACCGTGGAGGACGCCGGGCTGAGCCTCGGCAGCGCACTGGACGAGGCCCTCGGCGACCGGGCCGGCATCCGCCGCTTCGGGCACGCCGTGGTCCCGATGGACGAGGCCCGCGCGAGCTGCGCGATCGACGTGTCGGGCCGCCCGTTCCTCGTGTTCGATGGCGGCTACCCGGACGCGCGCGTGGCCGACTTCGACACCGACCTCGCCGAGGAGTTCTTCCGCGCGGTGGCGAGCACCGCCAAGCTGACCGTGCACCTCAGGGTGGAGGCGGGCGCCAACTCGCACCACATGGTGGAGGCCTCCTTCAAGGCGTTCGCCCGGGCGCTGCGCGTCGCCGTGTCCGAGGATCCGGACGAGACCGGCGTGCCCTCCACGAAGGGCGTGCTTTGAAACCGCGCATCGCGATCCTCGACTACGGCATGGGGAACCTGCGCTCGGTCGCGAAGGCGCTCGAGCACGTGGGCGCCGAGCCGGAGCTCACGGCCGACGCGCGGCGCGTCCGCGAGGCCGACGGCGTGGTCCTCCCCGGCGTCGGCGCGATGCCGAAGGCCATGGAGCACGTGCGCCGCCTGGGGCTCGGCGACCTGATGCGCGAGCGCGTGGAGGCAGGCGTGCCGGCGATCGGCGTGTGCATGGGGATGCAGCTGCTGTTCGACTCGACGACCGAGCTGGGCGGAGCGGAGGGGATCGGGCTGATCCCGGGCCCGGTGGAGGAGCTCGACGCACGCGGCCTCAAGGTGCCGCAGATCGGGTGGAATCCCGTCTCCTGGAGGCGCACGGCGCCGCTCAACGAGGGTCTGCCGGACCCCTGCGCGTTCTACCACGCGAACTCGTTCGCCCCGCGCCCCGCCGACCCGGCCCACGTGCTCGGCACCGCCGACTACGGCAGCGAGTTCGTGAGCGCGGTGGCCCGGCCGCCGCTGTACGGCGTGCAGTTCCACCCGGAGAAGTCGGGGCCCGACGGGCTCAGGCTGCTCGGGAACTTCGTGCGCAGCTGCGTGCCAGTGGCCGCATGATCCTGCTGCCGGCGGTGGACATCCGCGACGGCAGGGCGGTCCGCCTCAGACAGGGGCATTTCGACGACGAGACCGTCTATGCGGACACGCCGCTCGAGGCGGCGCGGTCGTTCGTGGACGCGGGAGCGCGCTTCCTGCACGTGGTGGACCTGGACGGGGCCCGCGCGGGCGAGCCGGCGAGCCTCGGCCACCTGCAGCGGATCACGCGCGAGCTCGAGGTGCCCGTCCAGTACGGCGGCGGGCTGCGCTCGCTCGCGTCCGTGCGCGCCGCGCTCGCGGCCGGGGCGGCGCGCGTGGTGCTCGGCACCGCGGCGTACACCGACCCCGAGCTGCTCGACCGGGCGCTCGAGATGTGGGGCGGCCGCGTGGTGGTGGCGGTGGACGTGCGCGGCGGGCGCGTGTCGGTGGCGGGCTGGACCAAGGAGACGCAGGCCCGCGGCGAGGACGTGATCGAGCGGCTCCAGCGGCGCGGAGCCTCGCGCTTCGTCTACACGAACGTGGACCGCGACGGGATGCTCGAGGGGCCGGACTTCGACGAGATCGAACGCATCTCGCAGGCCGTCCGCGGCCGCTTCATCTACTCGGGCGGGATCGGGTCGGCCGAGGACCTGCGCGAGCTGCGCGCACGCCGGCTCGTGAACCTGGCGGGGGTGATCTCCGGCAAGGCCCTGTACGAGGGGCGCTTCACGGTGCGGGAGGGCCAGGCAGCGCTCGAGGAGGATCGCTGATGCTGCTGCGCCGTGTGATCCCCTGCCTGGACGTGGACAAGGGCCGCGTCGTCAAGGGCGTGGAGTTCGTGAACCTGCGTGACGCGGGGGACCCCGTCGAGCTCGCCGTCCGCTACCAGGATGCCGGTGCCGACGAGATCGTGTTCCTCGACATCACGGCCTCGCACGAGAAGCGCGAGACGGTGGCCGCGCTGGCACGGCGCTGCGCCGACGACGTGTTCATCCCGTTCACGATCGGCGGCGGAGTGCGCTCGGTCGAGGACGCCCATGCCGTGCTCGACGCCGGCGCCGAGAAGGTCTCCGTCAACTCGGCCGCCGTGGCGCGGCCGGAGCTGCTCGGCGAGCTGGCCGAGGTCTTCGGCGCCCAGTGCGTGGTGCTCGCGATCGACGCCCGCCGCGAGGACGACGGGTACGGCGTGTTCGTGCACGGCGGCCGCGCTCCGGTCGGCCGCGACGCGGTCGCGTGGGCGCGCGAGGGGGTGGAGCGCGGGGCCGGCGAGATACTGCTGACGAGCATGGACCGGGACGGCACCGAGGACGGCTACGAGCTCGAGCTGACACGCGCCGTCTCCGACGCCGTGGACGTCCCGGTCATCGCCTCGGGAGGCGCGGGAACGCTCGACCACCTCGTCGAGGCTGTTCGCGACGGCGGCGCCGACGCGGTCCTCTGCGCCTCGATCTTCCACTACGGGCAGCACACGGTGCGCGAGGCCAAGGAGCACATGCGCGACGCGGGCGTGCCCGTCAGGCTGTGAGCGCGCCGGGCGAACTGCGCGAACGGCTCCGCGCGACCCCCGCCGTCGCCCAGCTGCTTCCCGCGCTCGAGGACCTGCAGCCCGTCTACCTCGTCGGGGGCTGGGTCCGGGTGCTGCTTGGGTTCGACGATCACCGGGGCCCCGTGGATCTTGCGGTGGAGGGCGATGCCCGCGCGGCGGCCCGCACGCTTGCGGCGCGGCTCGGCGGCGAGAGCCGGGAGTACGAGCAGTTCGGGACGGCGACGCTCACGACTCCCCGGCTCGAGCTCGATCTGACGCCCACGCGTCGCGAGACCTACCCGGAGCCCGGCGCCCTCCCCGTGGTCCGCCCGGCGCCGCTGACCGAGGACCTCGCGCGACGCGACTTCACCGTGAACGCCATGGCGGTGGGCCTCAGGGGCGACGACCTCGGTCACCTCTACGACCCGCTCGGCGGCCTCGCCGACGCCGCGGCCCGGCTGATCCGGGTCATGCACCCGGCCAGCTTCACGGACGATCCGACGCGGCTGCTGCGCGCAGTCCGCTTCGAGACACGGCTCGGGTTCCGCATGGACGAGGAGACGGAGCGCGCCGCCCGGGAGGCGGCGGAGACGGGCGCGCCGGCGACGGTGTCGGGCCCGCGGATCCGGGACGAGCTGATCGACCTGCTCTCGGAGGTCGAGGCGCCCGCGGCCATCGCGCGCCTGAGCGAGCTCGGGATCGACCGCGCGCTGCATCCGGCGATGCGGCCCGACCCGGAGCTCGTGGCGTCCGCCGCGCTCGGCGCCATGGCGATCGAGGCCGATCGCGCGCTGGCCGCGCTCGCGGCGGTGTGCGCCGCCGCGCCGCTCGAGCTCGACCTCTGGCTCGCGGGCCTCCAGCTGGATGCGCGCGACCGCGACGTCGTGTCGTGGGCGGCCCGGATGGCGCAACCGCTGGCGGCCGAGCTCCGCTCGCGCGACCATCCGCCCTCGGAGCTGCGCGCGCTGCTCGCCCGGCAGCCGCGCGAGTCGCTGGCGCTGGCGCTCGCGGCGGGCGCCCCGCCGGAGCCGATCCTGCGCTGGATCTCAGACCTGTCGCACGTCCGTCTCCAGATCTCGGGGGCGGACCTGCTCGCGGAGGGGGTGCCGGAGGGGCCGGCGCTGGGCGCGGCGCTCGACGCCACGCTCGACCGCAAGCTCGACGGGCTGGTCAGCGGCCGCGAGGAGGAGCTCCGGACCGCCCTCGAGCTCGCCCGGGGGAGCTGATGGCGGAGCTGCGGCTGCCGGGTGCACGCGTGCTGTTCACCGACCGCAGGGGCGGCGTCAGCGAGGGCCCCTACAGCTCGCTGAACCTGGGCGTCCTCACCGACGACGAGCCCGCGAGCGTGGTGGAGAACCGCCGCCGCGCGGCCGCCGCGCTCGGTGTGGAGCCGAAGCGCGTCGCGATGGGCTGGCAGGTGCACGGAACCGAGCTGGTGCGCTGGGACGCCCCGCCCGCGGACCCCGGCTACGCGCGCCCCGGGGCCGGGCTTCCGAAGGCCGACGGCCACGTGACCTCGGTGCCGGGTTTGGCGCTGCTCGTGCTCGCGGCCGACTGCTATCCGGTGGCGCTCTCGGACGGGACGCGCGTCGCGATGGTGCACTGCGGCTGGCGCGGCCTGGCCGGCGGGATCCTCGGCCGCGCGGTCGAGGCGCTCGGGGACGACGTGACGGCCGCGGTGGGGCCCGGGATCGGCGCGTGCTGCTACGAGGTCGGCGACGAGGTGCTCGAGGCCTTCCGGGACGCGCCCGAGGCCGCCCGCGGGCGGATGCTCGACCTGCGCGCGATCGTCGCGCGGAAGCTCGTGGACGCGGGCGTTTCCGACGTGCAGCACCTGGAACACTGCACGAGCTGCCGTGCCGACCTCTACTTCTCACACCGGCGCGACGGCGGCCTCACCGGCCGCCAGGGCGGGCTGGTGACGCTCGATGCTTGACTCGTCGATGATCGACGCCGCCCGCGTGCGCTCGAACCTGGAGCGGATCCGGGAGCGGGTCCCGCCCGAGGTCGAGATCTGCGCCGCGGTCAAGTACGTGGCCGCGGGCGACCTGCCCGCGCTCGCGGAGGGCGGCATCGAGCTTGTGGGCGAGAACCGGGCGCAGGCGCTGCTCGAGAAGCAGGAGCGGCATCGCGACCTGTTCACCTGGGACTTCATCGGCGCGCTGCAGAGCCGGAAGGTCAAGGACGTGGCGCCGAACGTGCGGCTGATCCACTCGGTGGCCTCCGACTCGGTGCTGCGCCGGCTCGAGGCCACGCCGGCGCCGGAGGTGCTGATCCAGGTCAACGTGGCGGGCGAGGAGGGGAAGGAGGGCGTGGCGCCGGCCGACCTGACGGACTTCATCGCCCGCTGCCCGGTGCCGGTGGGCGGGCTGATGACGATGCCGCCCTTCACCGAGGACCCGGAGGCGAGCCGGCCGCACTTCGCCCGGCTGGCCGAGCTGGCCGCCGAGCACGGGCTCGAGCGGCTCTCCATGGGCACCTCGCAGGACTACGCCGTCGCGGTCGAGGAGGGCGCCACGATCGTCCGCCTCGGAAGCATCCTCTACGCCTAGAGGCGACCGGCCACCACCTCCGCGAGCCGCTCGTGGCCCGCCGCGTTGGGGTGGAAGGACGCGGGGATGAGGCTGATCGCGTCCTGGAGCGGCTGCAGGTACGTCGTCCGCGCCGTCTCGCCCCTGCACCGCAGCTCGTGGCGGTCGAACGCCTCCGTCACGTCCACGAACTCCACGCCCGCCTGCTTCGCCGCGCCCGCGATGGCGGCGTTGAGCGCCGGTGTGAGCGCGTTCAGGTAGTCCACCTCCGCGCCGGAGATCCGCTGTCGCATCAGGCAGTCGCCGGCCGCGCCCCAGCGCTCGCGGCCGGGGAACAGGCGCGGATAGCCGGCGACCACCACGCGGGCGCGGGGTGCGGCCGCGCGGATGTCCTCGTACACGCCGGGCAGGCGCTCGGCGAGGGCGGCGATGCGGGCCTCGAGCACGTCGCCGGACGGCCGGTGGTACTTCGTGACGCAGTTCGCGAGCAGGCAGTCCTTGAGCACTCCGGCGAAGCCCACGTCGTTGCCGCCGATCGTGATGGTCACGACGCCGGGGTCGCCGTCCACGCGCCCGATCTGCGACAGCCTGCGCTCCCGCTCGCCGCCCGGGCGCCCGAAGCGCACGTCCCGTGACACCGCCCCGCTGCACGCGAGCGACGGCAGCGCGGCCAGGTCCAGCCGCCGCGCCAGCTCCTGCGGCCACGCGTCGGGCGAGCGGAAGCAGGTGTTTCCGCCCCCGTTCGTGCCGGGGTCGTATGAGCCGGCGCCCTGCCCGGAGGAGAAGGAGTCGCCGAGCGCGAGCAGCCGCTCGTTGCCGGTGATCTCACTGGCCGTGGGCCTGCGGCCGGTGCATGCAGGATGTGAGCGGGTGAACCGGTCGCGACGCCAGGCGACGGCCTCGGTCGCGCACCACGGATGGCGGTAGCGCCCCTGGAAGCCCGGGGAGCGCGGTGGCGGCGACGCGCTGCAGAACACCTCGAGCACGCAGTCGGAGGTGCCCCAGCCGCCGTCGAAGGCGTTCCACAGCGCCGGCTCGCGCCCTCCGGCCCGCACCGGCAGAGCGGCGACGCAGACCGACGGGCAGTCCGCGCGGACGCGCCCGTCGTGGCGATTCTCCCGGGTGGGATGCTTTGCGGGGCTGCCGGGCAGGTCGCCGACCTCGCAGCGCTCGTCTTCGCAGCTCGTCGGGTACGACGCGTGGGTCCCGCGCGCGACGAACACGAGCGGCCGCGCGCCGGTGTCCACGCCGCGCCCGAAGTTCACGCGGTCGCCGTCGTCCCAGAGGCGCTCGAGCGCAGGCCACGTGTAGCGCGTCACGCGGCCGTGCTGCGCGTACGTCACGGCGGTGGGCGTGCCCGAGGGCGAGTCGGCGTCGAGCACGACCGTCACGCCCTCCCAGTCCGACTGGTGGTCGAAGCAGGTGATCCCCGCGACCACGAAGCCGGCGCCGCAGAGGGCGCCGCCGCCGGCTCCCGCCGGGTTGTGCGGGAAGTACCACCAGTAGTCGAGGTAGATCGAGTTCGGGTGATCGTTCCCGGCGCGAGTGACGTGCACGTAGATCGTGCTCGCGTCGGTCAGCGCGGCCAGGTCGTCGGGGTCGAACCGGAGGTGAGTCGCGCCGTTGCGGAGGTCGGCGGCGTCGTCCACCGCCGTGCACGCCGCCTCCACGGCCTGGCCCTGCTCGCAGAGCCGCAGCTTGCCGCTCGCCATGAGCCCGTCCACGTTCAGCGGCACCGGGTACGGCTCGCCCCTGTCGAAGAAGAGCGCGGGCCGGTGCCTGACGGCAAGCGCGAGGTCGCTGTCGCTGTCCGGCGAGAGCACGGCCAGCCGGAGCGCTAGCTCGGTCGCCGTGCCGGAGCCGCGCGCCACGGCGCCGCCGCGGCGTGCTCCGGGAGCGTGACCCTTGAGCGCGCCCCGCCACGCGGCCAGGCGCTCGGCCTCGGCGGACGGGAGGAGGGCGTAGGTGGGCGTGAAGGTGGACGCCACCCGGTCGGCCAGCCCGAGCCAGCGCTCGACCTCGTCATCCGCCGGCGCGGCGGTGGGCACCAGCAGGAGCACGCGGTCCGTGTCCTCGCGCGGCACGACCGGCGGCGGCCCCTCCGGCCCCCAGCGGATCCGGTCGCCCTCGCCGACCTGTCCGCGCCAGGTCGAGACGCGCCAGCCGGACGGGGCCGCGGAGTCGGGCGGCGCGTCGCCGTCGCTCAGGACGATCACGTCGAGCCGGGACACGACGGCGCGCCGCTGCTCGAGCGAGCTCTCGTCGCCGGAGAGCGCCCCCGCGGCCCAGAGCACCGCCGGCGGCACGGCCACGAGGCCGAGCGCAAGGAGCGCCGCCCACACGACGGGCCGCCGCGGCGTCGACGCGACCCACCAGGGATGCAGGTAGATCCAGGCGGCGAGCCCGACGAGCACGCCGCCCAGCACGAGGCTGAGCAGGGCGTCGGGCCGCCAGTCGGTGAGCCTGGCCCAGATCCAGTCGACCCCCAGCAGCGCGAACACCGGGACGGCGATCAGGCCCAGCGCGAGCGTCGCCGCTCTCAGGAACGGAGGCCCGCCCGCGCGCCTGAGCGCCGCGAACACGAGCAGCGGCAGCGCGGCCACCGCGATCCAGATCCCGTCCAGGTCCCGCAGAAGCGCCCACCCGCCCGTCACGACGAGCGCCAGCAGCACGGCCGGGGGCCACCGACCCATGGGGGGAAGCTAGCCCCTGGACAGGCGCGACTCCAGGAACTGGACGATCGTCCGAGCGAGCCGCCCGCCCTGCCAGGCGAGCGGGGGCTGCCCCTCCTCCTCGACCACGAGCTCCACGTCGGGAAGGAGGCGTGCGTACGCCTCGGCGACGGCCAGCGGGTGGAGCGGGTCGGCTTCGTCGCGCGAGCCGATCACGAGCGTGGGGACCTCCAGGCGCTCGAGCGGCTCCAGGCCCTCCCACGGGAGCGAGCGCGGCACGGCGCGGAGCGCCGCCGCCACGGCGTCGAGGTGCTCGTGGCGCTCCATCCGCTGTGTGATCGCCATGCGGACCGACTCACGCCAGCGCTCCGGGAGGGTGTCCGGGTCGTTCGCGTTCACGAACGCCTCGATGCCGCCGCTCTCGAGCGCGTCCGCGAGTCTGTCCCACCGGCTCTCGTCCGCGGACGCCCCTGCGAAGGCGGGCGTGATCTGGACCAGCGCCGGCACGCGCTCGGGGTGCCGCAGAGCGAACCCCATCGCCGTGGCCGCGCCCATCGAGCTGCCGGCCAGCACGGCCCGCTCGAGCCCCCGGTCGGCGAGGACGGCCCCGAGGTCGCCGATCAGGTCGGGGTAGGCGTAGGACGGAGCGGGGGAGGAGCGGCCGTGCCCGCGCGCGTCGTAGGAGATCTGGCGGTAGCCCTGTCTGACGAGCCCCCGCGAGCCCTGGACGACGTTGCGCCGGGTCGCGGTGAGGCCGTGCAGCAGGACGAGCGGGGTACCGTCGCCCTCGTCCTCGCCGGAGAGGGTTGCGCTGCCCGCGCCGGGGAGCTGGCGCAGGACCTCGAAGTCGCCCGTGTCGGGCGCGGACGTGGCGGGTGCCATACGCCCGAGTATTCACGCTCTCAGCGCTAGAGTGCGCGAAGGAGTTTCCCGCTTACGGGCGAAAAACCGCACCATGGCGCTCCGCGACACCTGGCATCGCACGCTCGTCTACTTCGGCCTTGCCGAGGAGGAGGATCCGCGGTTCGACGCCTACGACGAGCCGGAGCCCGAGGTCGAGCTGGAGGACCGCTACCGCGAGCGGCCGAACGTCCGCAGGCTCCAGCGCCGGCGGCGTGACGAGATCGACGACATCTTCGCCGACGAGCCGCGCAGCGGCGGCCGTGAGACGCGCGTGCTGCGCTCCGTGGCCGCCAACGGGCGCGCGGGCGGCGGGGGGGACATCCAGGTCCACCTGGTGATCCCCAAGAGCTTCAACGACGCCCAGCAGATCGCGGACCAGTTCAAGGACGCGATCCCTGTGATCCTCAACCTCCAGGGCTCGGACACCGACCTGTCCAAGCGCCTGATCGACTTCGCCTCGGGCCTCACGTACGCCCTGGACGGCGGGATGCAGCGAATCGCCGACAAGGTGTTCCTGCTCACGCCGCGCAACGTCGAGGTGTCCGCGGAGGAGCGCGCGCGGCTGATCGAGAAGGGCTTCTTCAACCAGTCCTGACGGGCCGGTCCGCCCCCGTCTAAGCTGCCGGGCCGATGAAGCTCGGCCTTATCGGAGCGGGGAACATGGCGTCGGCGCTCGCCCGCGGCATCGGCGAGCCGGTCGTGGTGCACGACCTCGACGCGGAGCGCGCCCGCGCGCTGGCTGACGAGCTGGGGGGCGAGACGGCCGGGTCGAACGCCGATCTGGCCGAGCGCGCAGACGTCGTGGTGCTCTGCCACAAGCCCGCCCAGCTGGAGGAGGTGGCCGGCCAGGTCCAGGGGCGCGCGGCGGCGATCGCATCGATCCTCGCGGCCACGCCCACGAGCCGCATCGAGGCCGCGTACCCCGGAGTCCCCGTGTACCGGTTCATCCCGAACATCCCCGCCGAGGTGCGCCGCGGAGTGCTCTGCTACGCGCCCGGGTCGCTCGCAGCGCAGGGCCCCGAGCGAGAGCTGATCGAGCTGTTCGGCCGCGCCGGCGCGGTCATCCCGCTCGCCGAGGAGCTGATCGAGCCGGCGATGGCGATCATGAGCTGCGGGCCGGCGTTCATGTCGCTTGTGGCCGAGTCGTTCGCAGACGCGGGAGCGGCGCACGGGCTGACGCGCGAGGATGCTCGCCGCATGACCGTCGAGACGATGGCGGGCGCCGCGGCCTGGCTCGGCGCCCACGACTACGACCTGGAGGGCCTGCGCGCGCGCGTGGCCACGCCGGGCGGCGCGACCGAGCGCGGGCTCCTGAAGCTCGAGTCGGAGGGGGTCCGCGACGTCTGCCGCGCCGCCGTGGACGCGGTGGTGGAGGGCACGCGGTGAACCTCTTCGCCGTCACCCGCAACGACGTGGCCGACTACGTCGACACGCTCATCCTGGTCTATCTGATCCTGATCTTCGTCAGGATCATCCTCACATGGATCCCGCGCATCCCCTACAACCCGGTGCTGAACGCGGTGATCAAGTTCGTCACGGACGTGACGGACCCGTATCTGAATCTGTTCCGCCGCATCCTGCCCCCGGTGCGGATGGGGCCGGCGGCCCTGGATCTGAGTCCGATCGTCGCCACCTTCGTCCTGATCATCATCAGGGGGATCCTGGTCGCGGCGATCGACACCTGAGCGCGGTGCGTCCAATTGCACTCGCGCTCGCCACGGCGGGCGTGGTGGCGGCGCTCGACCAGGCGACGAAGGCCATCGTGAAGGACGAGATCGTGCCCGGCGAGCACGTGGACGTGATCCCCGGGCTCCAGCTCAGCAACGTGCGCAACACCGGTGTCGCGTTCGGGGCGCTCGAGGGCGCCGGGCTGATCGTGGCCGTCCTGATCGGCCTGTCGCTGGCGCTCCTGATCGCGTACTTCCTCGTGAACAGGGCGATGCCGCTCCTGTGGCTGCCCGTCGGGATGCTGATCGGCGGCGCCGCCGGGAACCTGATCGACAGGGCCCGCGAGGGGGCGGTCGTGGACTTCATCGATCCCGTGCGCTGGCCCGCGTTCAACGTGGCCGACAGCTGCATCGTCGTGGGCGTGTTCGTGCTCCTGTGGGTCGCGGAGAGGGGAGCGCGACGAGCCGAGTCGAGCTGACCGTCGGCGCCGCGGACGCCGGCGCGCGCCTCGACGCCTACGTGGCCGCGAACGCCGGCCCCGGGTCGCGGGCCGCCGCCCAGAGGCTCGTGGACGCGGGGCTCGTGACCGTGGACGGCCGTGCGCGCCCCAAGAGCCATCGCGTGGCCGAGGGGGAGCGGGTGGCGGTCGAGGAACCGGAGACGCGGGTGCCCGGCGCGACGGACGTGAGCTTCGAGGTCGTGTACGAGGACCCTGACCTCATGGTCGTCGACAAGCCCGCTGGCCTGGTCGTCCACCCGGCGCCCGGCCACACCGGGAAGACGCTCGCGGAGGCGCTGCGCGGCAGGGCGGCGGGCGGTGCCGATCCCGAGCGCGCCGGCATCGTCCACCGCCTCGACCGCGACACCTCGGGCCTGCTCGTGGTCGCCAAGACCGAGGAGGCGCACGCCGAGCTCGTGGCGATGCTCGCCCGCAGGGAGATCCAGCGCGAGTACCTGGCGCTCGTGGCCGGGCATCCGGACGCTGCCTCCGGCACGATCGACGCGGCCCTGGGGCGCGACCGGGCGCGCCGCGATGTGGTCTCCACCCGGACCGACCGGGGCCGCACGGCGGTCACGCACTTCACCGTCAGGGAGACCCTTCCGCGCACGGCGTTGCTGGACGTGCGCCTCGAGACCGGGCGCACGCATCAGATCCGCGCGCACCTCTCCGCGATCGGGCATCCGGTCTGCGGCGACGCCCGCTACGGCGGCCGCGCGTGCGGCCGGCGACTTGGCCTCGAACGCCAGTTTCTGCACGCGCAGAAATTGATGTTTAGGCATCCGATCGCCGGGGAAATCCTGGTCTGCGAGTCCAAACCACCTGCCGAGTTGCAGCGATCACTCGCCGCGGCACGGCAGGAGCCAGTTCCCGGAGGGCCAGACGGGAACTGAAGGATGGGAATGCGGGGCGGCTATATAGCCGCCCCGCTCCTATTCTGGGGCGGCTGCGCCCCGATCGTTATCCTCTCGGACCGCAGTTCAGACCACCACTACCCCGCTGGGTAGCGGTCGCGGCCCTGCCCGGGAAAGCCCGGGTCCGCGTCCGTCCGGCGGGCACAGCCACATACGACACAAGGGAGCACTCTTTGGCCACCGAGGTAGGCATCAAGGAGCTGCTGGAGGCCGGCGTCCACTTCGGCCACCAGACGCGCCGATGGAACCCCAAGATGCGCCGCTTCATCTTCGGCGAGCGCGGCGGGATCCACATCATCGACCTTCAGAAGACGGAGCGCCTGCTCAAGCAGGCGCAGCAGTTCGCGGGCGAGCTCGCCGGGCGCGGGGGCACGATCCTCTTCGTCGGGACGAAGAAGCAGGCCCGCGACACGATCAAGGAGGCCGCGACGGCCTCGGGCATGCCGTACGTGGACCAGCGCTGGCTCGGCGGGCTGCTCACGAACTTCCAGACGATCTCGAAGCGCATCAAGCGCCTCCACGAGCTGCGCGAGTGGACCGAGAGCGGCACGATGGAGCTGCTCCCGGTGCGCGAGCGGATCGCCGCGATGTCGGAGCGCGACAAGCTCGAGATCAACCTCGGCGGAGTGGCCGACATGCAGCGGCCGCCCGACGCCATGTTCGTCGTGGACATGAAGTCCGAGGAGATCGGCGTGCGCGAGGCGCAGCGCCTCAAGATCCCGATCATCGGGCTCGTCGACACCAACTGCAGCCCCGACCCGGTGGACTACGTGATCCCGGGCAACGACGACGCGATCCGCTCGTGCAAGGTCGTCATCGAGGCGATCGCCGACGTGGCGTCCGAGAGCAGGGCCCAGTTCCGCGCCCAGGAGGAGCAGGCGCGGCGCGAGCGCGAGGAGGCCGAGCGCCGCGAGCGCGAGGAGACGGAGCGCCGTGAGGCCGAGGAGGCGGAGCGCCGTGAGGCCGAGGAGCGCGCGCGCCGTGAGGCCGAGGAGGCCGGCTTCTCGCCCGACGAGCCCGCCACGCCGGCGCCGGCCGGCGCGGCGCCCCGCGAGCGGCGGACCTTCGATCCGGACGAGGAGGCCTGACGATGAGCGAGGTCGCGATCTCCGCGAAGGACGTCAAGGCTCTGCGCGAGCGGACCGGCGCCGGGATGATGGACTGCAAGGCCGCGCTACAGGAGGCCGGGGGCGACCTCGACAAGGCCGTCGAGATCCTCCGCGTCAAGGGCCAGGCGTCCGCCGCCAAGCGCGGCGCCCGCGGTGCGGCCGAGGGCGTGGTCTCCACGTACGTGCACGCCAACCAGAAGATCGGCGTCCTCGTCGAGGTCAACTGCGAGACCGACTTCGTGGCCCGCACCGAGGCGTTTCAGGAGTTCGCCCGCGACGTGGCGCTCCACATCGCGGCGGCAGCGCCGCGGTTCGTGAGCGACGAGGACGTGGCGGAGGAGGACAGGGAGTCCGAGCTCCGCGTGCTGCGCGAGCAGGCCGCCGGCGAGGGCAAGCCCGAGAACGTTCAGGAGAAGATCGTCGAGGGCCGCCTGCGCAAGTGGCTCGAGGAGGTCGTGCTGCTCCACCAGAAGCACGTGAACGAGGACAAGCACGGGGGCAAGTCGATCGAGGAGCTCCGCACGGAGGTCGCGGCCAACACGGGCGAGAACGTGGTCATCCGCCGCTTCGCCCGCTTCCAGGTCGGCGAGGAGTGACACCCAGCTTCAAGCGCATCCTGCTCAAGCTGTCCGGCGAAGCGCTGATGGGCGATCTGCCCTACGGCGCGGACCCGGCGCGCATCGCATCGATCGCCGAGCAGGTGAAGACGGTTGCCGACCGCGGCGTCGAGGTGGCCATCGTGGTCGGCGGCGGCAACATCTACCGCGGGATGGCGGGCGCGGCGGCCGGCATGGACCGCGCGACCGGCGACTACATGGGCATGCTCGCCACGGTCCTGAACGCGCTCGCGCTCCAGGACGCGCTCGAGAAGATCGGCGCCGTCACGCGCGTGCAGTCGGCCATCGAGATCTCGGAGGTGGCCGAGCCGTACATCCGCCGCAGGGCCATGCGCCATCTGGAGCACGGCCGGATCGTGATCTTCGCGGCGGGCACGGGCAACCCGTTCTTCACCACGGACACCGCCGCCGCGCTCCGCGCGCTCGAGATGCACGCCGAGGCGATCCTGATGGCCAAGAACGGGGTGGAGGGCGTGTACACCGCCGATCCGCGCAAGGACCCCGACGCGAAGTTCATCGAGACCATCACGCACCGTGCCGCGATCGAGCAGCGGCTGGCCGTGATGGACTCCACGGCGCTGTCGCTCTGCATGGACAACAACCTGCCGATCCACGTCTTCAACATGGATGACGAGCGCAATATCGACCGGATAGTGTGCGGCGAGCGCGTGGGGACGGTGGTGGGCACATGAGCAACGGCGTTCTGAAGGACTTCATCGACGAGGCGAAGGCGCGGATGGCGAAGTCCGTCGAGGCCACGCGCGGCGAGTTCTCGACCGTGCGCACCGGCCGCGCGTCCCCCCACCTGCTGGACCGCGTGGACGTGGACTACTACGGCGCGGTCACGCCGCTCCGCCAGCTCGCCCAGATCTCCGCCACGGAGGCGCGGCTGCTCACGATCACGCCGTACGACAAGAGCTCGATCAAGGCGATCGAGAAGGCGATCCTCGAGTCCGACGTGGGGCTCACGCCGTCCAACGACGGCCAGGTGATCCGCCTCCAGGTGCCGGATCTCACCGAGGAGCGCCGACGCGAGCTCGTCAAGGTGGTGCACAACATCGCCGAGCAGGGCCGCGTGGCGGTGCGGAACATCCGCCGCGACGTGATGCACGACCTGCGTGAGCTGAAGAGCGAGGGCGAGGTCGGCTCGGACGACGAGCACCGGGCGGAGACCGAGCTGCAGAAGCTGACCGACGAGCGGATCGGCGAGATCGACACCGCGCTGGCCGGCAAGGAAGAGGAGATCCTTGAGGTCTGACGTTTTGTGAGCTCGAGGGCTCGCTACGTCGCGATCATCACTGACGGGAACGGCCGCTGGGCGCAGCAGCGCGGCCTGCCGGTCATCGAGGGGCACCAGGCGGGGGCCGACGTCGTCAAGGCGCGGCTGCGGGACGCCGTCGACCTCGGCGTCGCGGAGCTGACCGTCTACTCGTTCTCGACCGAGAACTGGGTGCGCCCGAAGGCGGAGGTTGACGGGCTGATGGCGATGTTCGCCGAGCGCATCGACCGCGAGACGCCCGAGCTCGACGAGGAGGGCGTGCGGATGCGGTTCATCGGCCGCCGCGACCGTCTCGACGCCGCGCTGCTCGAGCGCATGGAGTGGGCCGAGGCGAAGACCTCCGCCAACGACCGGATCACGCTTTTCGTGGCCTTCGACTATGGCGGCCGGGCGGAGATCGTGGACGCGGCGCGAACCTTCTCGGGGGAGACCGAGGACGACTTCCGTCGCCACCTCTACGCACCCGAGATGCACGACCCAGACCTCCTGATCCGCACGAGCGGCGAGCAGCGCATCTCCAACTTCCT
>JAFGJG010000078.1 GCA_016929195.1 Thermoleophilaceae bacterium | reverse complement strand
CGCCAACTGCTGCGGCGCCGGCGTCATCGCCGAGCACAACCAGGAGCTCGCCGACACCCTGAACGCCCGCACGTTCGCGATGGCTCAGCGGGTCGAGGGCGCCGCGGGCATGATGAACATCTGCTCCACCTGCCAGGGCGCGCAGTCGGAGTGCCAGGAGCGGCTCGACGCCAGCTCCTCCTACCGCGCCGAGGTGAACACCCACCTGGGGCCGGAGCAGCTCACCTACGAGAAGTCGGACGGCTGGTGGAACAAGAACTTCCTCTGGATCCTCGCCGAGGAGATCGGGTTCGACGCGCTCCGCGAGCGCGTCAAGCGCCCGCTCGAGGGGCTCCGCATGGCGCCCTTCTACGGCTGCTACATCGTGCGCCCCACGCGCCGCCTCGGGTTCGACCAGCACCCGGAGCGCGACCAGTACCTGGAGCAGCTGATCACGGCGCTGGGCGCCGAGCCGGTCGACTACGCGGGTGCCCGCAAGTGCTGCGGCTTCCCGGTGATCACGATGAACCGGACCACGTCCCTGCGGCAGGCGGGCCGGCACCTTGCCGACGCCATCGACGCCGGGGCCGACTGCCTCGTCACCCCCTGCCCGCTCTGCCACCTGAACCTCGACATGCAGCAGCCGGCCGCCGCCGGGTTCGTCGAGCGCGACCTCGACGTGCCGGTGCTCCACCTCCCGCAGGTGGTCGGCCTCGCGCTCGGGCTCGAGCCGAAGGAGCTCGGGATGGACAAGCACGTGGTCTCCACAAAGGACGTCGTGCGCAAGATCTCCGCCCTCGCGGCCGCCGCCTGAGCCCGTCAACCCAGCACTTTCCGGAAATCCGGTACTAAAAGCGGACAGGATTCCTGCCCGCTTTTACAAGCCCTCCTAGACTGCTGCCCGCGATGCCAACCGTGGTCTCGGCCCGGTTCGAGGATCTCGTCGCGCTCGCTCTGAGCGTCCTCATCGCCGAGGACCCGAACCTTGATCTCATCCAGTCGGACGTCTCCGTCGACGACCTCGAGGACGCCATCCGGGAGCATCGCCCGCAGGTGGCGATCCTCAACATGGGCACGCTGCATTCGCCCGCCCAGGTCTGGGAGCTGAGCCGCGACTACCCCCAGACGGCGCTCGTCGTGCTCGCGAACAGGCCGACCGCCGCGGACTTCAACCAGATGCTCTCGTTCGGCGCGACGGCGTGCCTCTCCAAGGAGACCCAGGCCCGCGACGTGATCAGCGCCATCCACCTCGCCGCCCGCGGCCTGCACGTGCTGCCTGAGGAGACCGAGGCGCACGGCGGCGACCCGGTCCGCATCCTCGGAGTCGGCCAGCTCACGCCGCGCGAGAGCGAGGTGCTGGAGCAGCTGCAGGGGGGCGCGACGAACGCCGAGATCGCCGCGCGGCTGGCGATCGGCGTCGAGACCGTCCGCACCCACGCGCGCAAGATCTACCGCAAGCTCGGCATCGCCTCACGGCGCGAGCTGGCGCGCCTCGAGCGCCAGGGCCTCGTGACCCTGGACCAGCGCACGGGCGCGCCGACGTAGGTCCTACGCGGCGCGCGCGGCGCCCAGGAGGTTCCGCACGCGCAGGAGCTCCGCCACCTGCACGGCGTTCGTCGCCGCGCCCTTGCGGAGGTTGTCCCCGACGATCCAGAGGTTGAGGCAGCGCTCGTGCGACGGGTCGCGGCGGATGCGCCCCACGAGCACGTCGTCGCGGCCGGCGGCGTCCAGCGGGAGCGGGTAGAGCCCGTTCGCCGGGTCGTCCACCACCCTCACCCCCGGCGCCGTGGCCAGCAGCGCGCGGCACTCCTCGGGCGAGAGCGGCTCGCGCGTCTGGACGTTCGCGGACACGGAGTGCCCGGTGTAGACCGGGACGCGCGCGCAGGTGGCCGAGACGCCGATGTCGTCGCGGCCGAGGATCTTGCGCGTCTCGCGCATCACCTTCCGCTCCTCGGTCGTGTAGTCGTCGCCGTCCTGGAACTTCTCGACCTGCGGCAGCACGTTGAAGGCGATCTGGTGCGGGTAGACGCTCGGCGCGGGGATGTCCTTCGCCTCCAGCGTGGCGCGCGCCTGGTCGTGCAGCTCCTCGACGGCGCGCTGGCCGGTGCCGGAGACCGCCTGGTAGGTCGATGCCACCACGCGCTCGATCCCGGCGGCGTCGAGGATCGGCTTGAGCGCCACGACCGTCTGCATGGTCGTGCAGTTGGGGTTGGCCACGATCCCGCGGTGCGATTCGAGCGCCTCGGGGTTGACCTCGGCCACGACCAGCGGCACGTCCTCGTGCATCCGCCAGAAGGACGAGTTGTCGACGACCACCGCGCCGGCGTCGGCGAAGCGCCGCCCCCAGTCCTCGCTGATGCCGGACCCGGCGGAGAAGAGGGCGAGGTCGAAGCCCTGGATCGCCTCGTCGCTCAGCGCACGCACCTCGAGGCGCTCGTCGCCGTAGTCGATCCGGCGGCCGGCCGAGCGCTCGGAGGCGAACGGGACGATCTCGGTCGCGGGGAACGAGCGCTCCCGCATGACGCCGAGCATGGTCGATCCCACGGCGCCGGTGGCGCCCACCACGGCGACCCTCACGACGCGGCCTCCTCACGGACCTTCGGGCGGTGCACCCCGGCCACGTCCTCGGGGAGCACCGCCTCACGCCCCAGGTCGAAGGCCGTGTGCAGCTGCCGGACGGCGGTCTCCACGTCCTTCTCTCGCACCACGCACGAGATCTTGATCGGAGAGGTCGAGATCATCTCGATGTTCACGCCGGCCTCGCCCAGGACGGTGAGCGCGGTGGCCGCGACGCCCGGGTGGCTCTTCATCCCGGCCCCCACGAGCGACACCTTCCCCATCCGGTCGTCAGAGAGGACCTCGCCGAAGCCCAGCTCGCCCTTGATCGCCGAGAGCGCCTCGCCGGCGACCACGAGGTCGTCGCGCGGCACGGTCACGGACATGTCCGCGAGGTGCCCCTCGCTGAGCGGCTCGTTCTGGATGATCATGTCCACGTTCACCCCGGCCTCCGCCAGGGCGCTGAGCACGCGCCCGGCCACGCCCGGCCTGTCCGGGAGCCCGGTCAGCGTGATGCGCGCCTCCGAGGTGGAGTGGGTGACGGCTGTGACGAGTGGTCGCTCCATGGTCTGCTCTTCGTCCTGGACGACGGTACCGGGTCCATCGTCGAAGCTCGAACGGCAGTGGATCGTGATGCCGTAGTTGCGGGCGTACTCGACGGAGCGGAGCTGGAGCACCCCGGCACCCGAGGCCGACATCTCGAGCATCTCCTCGAAGGTGACCACCGGCAGCTTGCGCGCGGTCGGCACGAGCCGCGGGTCGGCGCTGAACACGCCGGCCACGTCGGTGAAGATCTCGCAGACCTCCGCCCCGAGGGCCCCCGCCAGGGCGACGGCGGTCGTGTCGGAGCCGCCGCGGCCGAGCGTGGTCACGTCGAGCGAGTCGTGCGACACGCCCTGGAATCCCGCGACGAGCACGATCCGGCCCTCGTCGAGCGCGGCGTGGACGCGGTGCGCCTTGACCTCCAGGATGCGCGCCTTCGTGTGCGAGGTGTCCGTGACGATCCCGGCCTGGGACCCCGTCAGCGAAATGGCCTCGTGGCCCAGATCGTTGATGGCCATCGCGGCGAGCGCGCAGGACACGCGCTCCCCGGTCGACAGCAGCATGTCCATCTCGCGCGGATGCGGGCGGGGCGAGACCTCGTGCGCCGCGGCGATCAGCTCGTCGGTGTGCTTCCCGCGCGCGGAGAGCACGGCGACGACGCGCCCGCCCTCCTCCGCGCGCTGGACGATCCGCCGGGCGGCGTTCTTGATGCGCTCGGCGTCGGCCACCGAGGTGCCGCCGAACTTCATGACCACGGTCTGTGCTCCCGCAATGGACATGGACAGCACAAGATAGCCCTGGACGTTTCGGCAACTTGCTTCCTGCCCACGGGAGCCGGTAGCTTGCGCCCATGTCCGCTGCTGGCCCGCGGAGGACTGCCCGGCTCGCCGCACTGGCGGCGGGCGTGCTGCTCGCAGGCCTCGTCGCGGCCGTCGCGTGGGCGGCGAAGGACGACACGACGCTCGTCAGCCGGGTCAGCGGCCCCAACGGAGCGGGCGCGGACGGCAACTCATATGACGCCAGCGTGTCGGCCGACGGGCGCTACGTCGCGTTCGAGTCGGTCGCCAACAACCTCAGCGGCGAGGACGTGGACAACGTCTCCGACATCTTCCGGCGCGATCTCCAGACCGGCGTGCTGACGCTGGTCAGCAGGGCCACCGGGCCAGCGGGCGCCGGAGGAACGACGAACTCCTACCTGCCGTCGATATCCGCCGACGGCCGCTACGTGGCGTTCGAGTCGGGTGCCGACAACCTGAGCGCGGAGGACAACAACACCTACGTGAACGTCTTCGTCCGCGACCTTCAGGAGAACACGACCACGCTCGTCAGCCGGGCGACGGGCGCCGCGGGGACGGGAGGCGACGACAACTCCTACGACGCGAGCATCTCTGCCGACGGCCGCTACGTGGCGTTCGAGAGCATCGCGGACAACCTCAGCCCCGACGACAACAACACGTACTACAACATCTTCGTCCGCGACCTTCAGGAGAACACGACCACGCTCGTGAGCCGGGGGGCGGGCGCGACCGGCACCGGCGCGGACGGCCAGTCCTATGACGCCTCGATCTCCCCGGACGGCCGGAAGGTCGGCTTCGAGTCGGACGCGGACAACCTCAGCGCCGACGACAACAACACCTACTTCAACGCCTTCGTGCGGAACCTGGACACGAACGACCTGACGCTCGTCAGCCGGACGACGGCCGGTGCCGCCGTGGACGGCGACTCCTCGGATCCCGACCCCACGAACGGAGGCAGGGTCGTCTTCCGGTCCGCGGGCGACAACCTCTCGGCCGAGGACGACAACACGTACACCAACGTCTTCGTCCGCGACCTGTCGGCCAACACGACCGTCTTCGCCAGCCGTGCGAACGGGCCGGACGGCGTGGCGTCCGACGCAAGCTCGTACTCCGTGACGATCTCCGACGACGGCAGGCGCGTCGCGTTCCGCACGACCGCGAACAGCATCAGCACCGAGGACAACAACGCGCACTCCAACGTCTTCGTCCGCGACCTCGTGTCGGCGACCACGACGTTCGTGAGCCGCGGGAGCGGGGCCGGTGGTCCCGCCGCGGACGACGCGTCGTTCGCGCCCGCCATCTCCGCAAACGGAGCGTTCGTGGGGTTCGAGTCCGACGCCGACGTGCTGAGCGACGACGACAACAACACCTACAGCAACGTCTTCACACGGGACATCGGCGCGCCGCCGGCCGCGGGCGGCAACGGCGGCGGCGGGAACGACACGACGAAGCCGCGCGTCTCGCGGGTCGGCATGAGCCGCCGGCGCTTCAAGGTCGGCAGGAAGCGCACCCCGATCAGCGCCGCGGCCAAGGCCGGCACGACGTTCCGCTACACGCTCAGCGAGCGGTCCACGGTCTGGATCAAGATCGAGCGCGCGCTGCCGGGCCGGCGCGCCCGCAAGCGCTCCGGGCCGTGCCGCCCGCCGAGCAGGAAGCGTGCGGGGAACCGCAGGTGCACCCGCTACAAGAGCGTGGGCACGCTCTCCCGCTCGGGCGAGGGCCCGGGCCGCGACTCGACCGCCTTCAGCGGCCGCATCGGCCGCAGGGCGCTCAAGGCGGGCAGGTACCGCGCGACGCTGCGCGCCGTCGACGGCGCGGGCAACCGCTCGAGCGCCAGGCGGCTCGGCTTCCGCGTCGTCAAGCGCTGAAGCTAAGTTCGGCGGGTGTCCCGTGGACGCCGTCTGCTGATTGCGCTGCTGGCCTGCGTCGCGGCCGCCGCGGCGGCCGTGGGCGTCGTCCTCGGGGCAAGCCAGGACGACGATCCCGATGAGGCCGACGCCCTGCGCCCCGGCCGCTCGTTCCTGGCCGCCGTGGTCCCGGCCCCCGCGCGGGCGCGCCGGCCCCGCAGGCCGCCGCCCGTGCCGGGCGACGCCGTGGCCGCCGCCAGGACGCTGTCGGTCGAGCGCAAGGTCGCCCAGCTCTTCCTCGTGGGCTTCGAGGGCACGGACCTGACCGCCGAGGTGTTCGAGCGCCTGCGCGGCCAGGACCTGGGCGGCATCGTGATCGGGCCCGACAACTACGTGGGCTCGGACATGCTCGGGCAGATGGCGGGCGAGACCCGGGTGATCGCCGACGAGGTCGGCCACGTCCGGCCGTTCGTCATGGTCAGCCAGCCGGGCGGGGAGCTGAACTCGTTCCCGGACCTGCCGCCGGCGACGGCCCCGGCCGACCTCGGGTCGGCCGGCCAGGCCGCCACGGAGGCGGGCGAGTCGGCGTCCGCGCTGACCGGCCTCGGCGTGACGGGCGTGCTCGGCCCGGCACTGGACGTCAGCCCCGAAGGGGGCTCCGCGCTCGGCGACCTCGCCTACTCCGACGACCCCGCCGAGGTGGCGGCGTTCGCCGACGCCGAGATCCGGGCCTACGGCGAGGCGGGCCTGCTGACCGCGGTCTCGCACTTCCCGGGGCTCGGCTCCGCGGACCAGTCGACCGACAGCGGGCCCGCCAGCGTGGGCCTCGACCTGCCGGAGCTGCGGCAGCGCGACCTGCTGCCCTTCCGCGCGGCGATCGAGGACGGCGCCCCGGCCATGATCGTGAGCCACGCGCTCTACCCGATGAACGACTTCACGGCGCCCGCATCGCTCTCGAAAGAGGTGCTCACGGACCTGCTGCGCGGCGAGCTCGGCTACGAGGGCGTCGCGCTCACCGACGACCTCGCGCAGCCGGCGGTCGAGATCGCCGCGCCGGTGCCCGGGGCCGCGGTCGAGGCTGTCCGGGCGGGCGCGGACATGCTCTGGATCTCGGGCCCGCTGGAGGACGAGCGGGCCGCCTACGACGCCGTGCTGGGCGCCGCCCGCAGCGGACGCATCCCGCGCGCTCGGCTCGACGAGGCGGTCGGCCGGATCCTCGCCGCCAAGGAGGACTACGGCCTGCTCGGGTGAGCCGCTGCCATCTCCACGCGGTTGTCGTTGAAGATCGGCGCGTGCCCCAGCTCGGTCAGCCGCTGGGACGTGGTCGCCTGGCTGCTCATCCCGGCGGCGTAGTCGCGGTTCCACCAGCCCATCGGCGCCACCAGCACGCCCGGCCGGGCGTCGTCGGAGACGTGCGCCGCGCAGGTGAACTCGCCGCGGTCGTTGTAGACCCGCACGAGCGCGCCGTCGGCGATCCCGCGGGCGGCCGCGTCGTCCGGATGGACGAACAGCGGCGGCTCTGGCTGAGCCGAGTGCTGGCGGGCCTGGTTGGCGAAGGTGGAGTTCAGGAAGAGGTGCGTCTTGGGCGTGACCAGCGCGAGCGGGAAGCGATCGGCCAGCTCCGCGTCGGCCACCTCCGCCGGCGGCTCGTAGCGGGCCTGGAGCAGCGCCCTGCCGCTCGCGGTGCCGAAGCCCCCCTCCGCGTGCGGCGTGCTGCCCTTGCCGACGTCGATCTTGATCCAGCCGCGCTCGCGCAGCTCGTCCGCCCGGCCGGCAACCGGAGGCGAGGAGGCGAGCATCGAGTCGATCAGCTCGCGGTCGGTCTCGCGGAAGGCCGGGTCGTCCAGGCCGAGCCGCTCGGCCAGCCGCCGGAAGGCCTCCGTGTTCGGGAGAGCCTCGCCGCGCGGTTCGATCGCCGGCGAGCTCCAGGTGAGGTAGTGGTGGCCCCACGAGAACACCACGTCCTCGTGCTCAAGCTGTGTCGTCGCTGGCAGGATCACGTCGGCGTGGAGCGCGGTGTCCGTCATGAACTGCTCGAGGACCACCGTGAACAGGTCGTCCCGGCGCAGCCCGGCGAGCACCCGCGTCTGGTCCGGCGCGATCGAGGCCGGGTTTGAGTTCCAGCAGACGAGCGCCCTGATGGGCGGGGCGAGCGCCTCGTCGGTGAGCGCGTCGCCGAGCTGGGCCATGTTGACCGTGCGCACCGGCCCCGGCAGGAGGTCGATCCGCTCGAGCGGGTGCGAGCTCACGGCGGCGGCCGTGGCGGTCGGGATGTACGAGCAGCCTCCGCCGCGGTCGCGCCAGGCACCGGTCAGCGCGGGCAGGGAGGCGATCGTCGAGTACGCGGCGGGCGCCCCGAGATGCCGCTGCGCCCCCACCCCGAGCCTCACGAGCGACGGGCGCGTGGCGGCGAACTCCCGCCCGACTCGCGCGATCGTGTCCGGGTCCACCCCGCAGATCTCCGCGCAGCGCTCGACCGGGTGCTCGGCCAGGACGCCGAGCAGGTCGTCGTAGCCGTCGGCGTGCTCACGGCACCAGTCCTCGTCCTGGAGGCCGGCGTCCACCACGGCGCGCATCATCCCGATCGCCAGCGCCGCGTCGGTGCCCGGCAGCGGCCGCAGGTGCTCGTCGGCCACGCGCGCGGTCCGGCTGCGGAAGGGGTCCACCACCACCAGGCGGGCGCCCGCGCGCCGGGCGTCGAGCAGCTTGCGCCACAGGTGCGGGGCCGTGGACATCGGGTTCCAGCCCCAGACCAGCACGTAACGGGCATGCGGCCACTCCTCGGGATCCACCTCCGGCGAGATCCCGTGCGTGCCCACGACCCCGGCGATGCCGGCGGTCGCGCAGATCGTCCGTTCCAGCGACGTCGCGCCGAGCGCGTTCATCACGCGCGCGCTCATCGTGTTGCCCTGGATCAGGCCCTGCGTGCCGGCGTAGCTGTACGGCAGGATCGCCTCGCCGCCGTGCTCGTCGCGCACGCGCAGCAGGCCCTCCGCCACGCGGTCGAGCGCCTCGTCCCAGCTGACCTGGCGGAAGCGGCCGTCGCCCTTGGCGCCGTCGCGGGCCAGCGGATGGAGGATGCGGTCCTCGGCATACACGCGGTCGAGGTAGTTCGAGACCTTGCCGCACAGGAAGCCCGCCGTGATCGGATGCTCGGGGTCGCCGGCCACCGCGGTCGCCCGTTCACCCTCGACCGTCACGAGCATCGCGCACGTGTCGGGGCAGTCGTGCGGGCACGCGGCGTGGACGACGCGCTGGGCCATGGGCCTAAGTATCCGTCACAGCGCCTGGCGGCCGCGGAGCGCGCGGCCGAGCGTGATCTCGTCGGCGTACTCGAGATCTGATCCGACGGGCAGGCCGCTGGCGAGCCGCGTGACGGCCAGCTCGGGGGCGCGCTCGCGCAACGAGTCGGCCAGGAAGAGGGCCGTGGCCTCGCCGGTGGTGGTCGCGTTCGTGGCGATCACGACCTCGCGGACGCCGTTGCCCGACACGCGCTCGAGCAGCTCGGCGATGTGGAGGTGCTCGGGGTCCACCCCGTCGATCGGTGACAGCGCTCCGCCGAGCACGTGGTAGCGGCCGTGGAACTCGCCGGAGCGCTCGATCGGGATCACGTCGCTCGGCTGCTCGACCACGCAGATCGTGGCCGGCTCGCGGCGCTCGTCCTGGCAGATGCGGCAGGTGGCCTCGGTCGCGAGGTTGAAGCAGATCTCGCACTGCCCCACGGTCTCCTTCACCTCGCGGATCGCGGCCGCAAGCGCCAGGGCCTCCTCGTCCGAGACGCTCAGGATGTGAAAGGCGAGCCGCTGGGCGGTGCGCTGCCCGATCCCGGGAAGCCGGGCGAGCTCCGCGATCAGGCGATTGACCGGCGCGGCGAACAACTGCCGCTCAGAAGCCGGGGAGTCCCAGGTTCCCGAGATTCGCGCCGAGGCCGCCGGTGGCCGCGCCCATCCGGCTGGCCGCCAGCTCCTGCGCGGAGCGGAAGGCCTCGTTCACGGCGGCCTGGATCATGTCCTGGAGCATGTCGACGTCCTCGGGATCGACAGCCTCCGGGTCGATCTTCAGCTCGCGCAGCTCGAGCGAGCCGGAGACCTTCACGGTCACCATCCCGCCGCCGGCGCTCGCCTCGACGACCTCCTTCTTCAGCTCCTGCTCGGCCTTCGCCATCTCGGCCTGCATCTGCTGGACCTGCTTCATCATCTGGCCCAGGTTGGGCTGCCCCGGCATGGCTACTCCTCGTCTTCGAAGACCTCTTCGGCGGCGAACTCGGCGCGCAGGCGCTCGATGAGCTCCGCTTCGCCGAGGGTAACCGGCTCGGATTCCGGTCCGCCGTCGCGCAGCTCGTAAGCGACCGACAGCGAGACCCCCGTGAGCCCCCGGATGGCGTCCTGGACTAGCTCCCGGTTGGCCTCCGCCTTCTTCTTCACGAAGGCGGCGTCGGGTGGGAAGGCCACCGTCATGCGGTCGCCGACCACATCCACGGGACGGGCGGCGCCAATCGCCGCGCCGAGCATGCCGTTCTCCTCGGTGACCGTCTCGGCGACCGCCGGCCAGAGCGCCAGCACGCGGTCGAGCTCCAGCACCGCGGCGGGCTCGGCCTCCTTCACCGCCACGGCGGTCGCGGCCTGGCCGCTCGGGCCGCGGCTCACGGCGGCCGCGCGCGGAACAGCGGCGCCCCCTCCCCCGGAGGGTTGCTCGGGCTCCGGAGCCGGCTCCGGCTCCGGCTCCGGCGGCGCCTGTTGCTCCGGCGCCGGGCGACCGGACGCCAGCTGCGTCTCGAGCTGCTCGATGCGGTGCATCAGCGCCTGGATGGAGAGGTCGGCCTGGGGCTGGGTCGCCTTCAGCAGCGCCATCTCGAGCTGGATGCGCGGCTCGGAGCCGTCCTTGGTCGCCGCCAGGCCGGCGGCGAGGAAGTCGATCGCGCGCAGCAGCTCGCCCTGCGTGATGCGGCCGGCCTGCGCGGAGAGCCGCTCCGTGCTCTCGGCGGTGACCGAGAACGAGTCGGGCACCTCCCCGAGCGTCTGGACGACGAACAGGTGGCGCAGGTGCGCGGACAGGTCGCGCATGAACTGGGTGATGTCCCTGCCCGAGTCGGACAGGCGCTTGACGGTGAGGAGCGCGGTCTTCGGGTCGTGGTCGGCGAGCGCCTCGGCCGCGTCGAGCACCAGCTCGGCGTCGGCCACGCCGAGGATGTCGAGGACGTCGTCGAGCTTCACCTCGGTGCCGCCGTAGGTGACGAGCTGCTCGAGCGTGCCGAGCGCGTCTCGGAAGCTGCCGGTGGCCGCGCGCGCGAGCATGCCCACGGCGGCGTCGGGCAGCTTGATGTCCTCCTCCGTCGCCACGCGGTCGAGCACGCCGGCGATCTGCTCGAGCGACGGGCGCCGGAAGTCGAAGCGGTGGCAGCGGTCGACGATCGTGGCCGGCACCTTGTGCGCCTCGGTCGTGGCCAGCACGAAGACCACGTGCGAGGGCGGCTCCTCGAGCGTCTTCAGGAAGGCGTTCCAGGCGGCCGCGGACAGCATGTGAGCCTCGTCGAGGATGTAGACGCGCTTGTGGCCCTGCATCGGCGCGAGCGCGACGTTCTCGCGCAGCTCGCGGATGTCGTCGACCGAGTTGTTCGAGGCGGCGTCCATCTCGACGACGTCGAGCGAGGTGCCGGCGACGATCGCGCGGGCCTCGGGCGAGTCCGGGTCGAAGTCGGCGGTGGAGCCGCCGTCGGCGTTGAGGGCGCAGGCGAGCAGCTTGGCCATCGACGTCTTGCCGGTGCCGCGCGAGCCGACGAACAGGTAGGCGTGGTGGACCTTGTCGAGCTCGATCGCGTTCCGGAGGGTGCGGACGATGTGCTCCTGGCCGACCACCTGCTGGAAGGTGCGGGGGCGGTGGCGGCGGTAGAGCGAGAGCATCGGGCGCTCCATGCTAGCCGGGCACCGGACGATTCCTCCGGACCCCCTTGAGTGTGAAGACGGTCACCGTTAGGCTCGCCGCGGCTTGTACGGCGACCTCCTCTCGCGACGCCGGTTCGTCACCGGGGCAAGCGGCCTCACGGCCGCCGTCCTGCTGGCGCCCGAAGCAATTGCCGCCAAGCCGCGGAGGCGGCCGAGCCTGCGCGGCGGCAGGTTCGCCGAGGGCGTGGCGTCGGGGGACCCCGCTCCGCGCGGGATCACGCTCTGGACGCGGGTGGCGTCCGCGGAGGGCAGCGGCACCGTCGAGCTCCAGGTCGCTCGCGACCGCGGCTTCCGCAAGGTCGTCGCGCGTGACTTCGTCAAGGTCAACTCCTCGACCTGGCACTACGCGAAGGCGCGGGTGACGGGCCTGCGGCCGTACGAGGAGTACTACTACCGCTTCGCCACGCGCGACGAGGAGAGCCCGATCGGGCGCTTCCGTACCGCGCTCCCGCCGGACTCGAACCACCCGGTGCGCTTCGCCTTCTTCTCCTGCCAGGACTTCACGTTCGGGTACTTCAACGCCCACGCGCTGCTGGCGAAGGAGGACCTCGACTTCGTGGTCTGCCTGGGCGACTACATCTACGCCGAGGACTACTACCCGGTCGGCCCCACCGGCGGCGTTCGCGACGACACGGTCGGCACCGCCGAGACGCTCGACCAGTACCGGTCGAAGTACGCGCTCTACCGCACCGACCCGAACCTCCGGCGGGTGCACGCGCGCTTCCCGATGATCAACATCTGGGACGACCACGAGGTCCAGGACAACTACGCCGGCGGCGCCGGGCCCACCGGCGGGCTCGACCCGGCGCTTCACTACTCGGATGCCCGCAAGCGGGCGGGCTACCAGGCCTTCTTCGAGAGCCTGCCCACCTACGGCGCCAAGCGGGGGAGCACGCGGATCTACCGGGCGGCGCGCTTCGGCCGCAACGTGGACCTCGTCCTGTGCGACTCGCGCATGTACCGCGACGACCAGCCCTGCGGCGATCCCGTCGTGGGCCCGGCCTGCCCGGAGCTCGAGCAGCCGCGCAAGTACCTCGGGCGCAGCCAGATGAAGTTCGTGAAGGAGCGCCTGGCGTCCTCGGACGCCGCGTGGAAGGTCGTGGCGAATCAGCTGATGATCATGCGGACCTACTATCCCGGCGGCGACATCATCAACTTCGACTCGTGGATGGGCTACCCGACCGAGCGCAAGGAGCTGGTCGGGCACATCAGGAACAAGAAGATCAAGGACGTCGTGTTCGTGACCGGCGACATCCACACGTTCGTCGCCGGCGACGTGCGTCTGAACGACAGCGACAAGCGCGCGCTCGCCACCGAGTTCGTGGGCGGCTCCATCTCGGCGCCCGGGCTCGGCGAGGGCGGCGGAGGCATCCTTCCGACCGCCGACCCGAACAACCCCAAGACCCCCGAGGCGATCATCAACCTCCTCAAGTCGAGCAACCCGTGGGTCAAGAGCGGTGAGTTCGACCACCACGGCTATGGGCTGGCGGTCGCGTCGAAGAAGGACTTCCGCTGCACGCTGAAGCGTGTGGCCACGGTGCGCAAGCCGGGCGGCAAGCTGCTGCCGACGGGCGAGTTCCACTACCGCGTGAAGCGCGGCCACCCGAGCATCCTCTAGCCGCCCTCCGCGGCCGGGATGCGGAAGGAATGGACCGTGCACCCGCCGTCGAAGCTCGTCCCCGGGCGTGCCCGCCGGTCATCGGCTCCGGCCAGGCTGGTCCGCGACGCATGGCCGGTATCGCTTAAGGCTGCTTCCTCCCGGATCTGACCTGGTTCGCGAGCGTCCACCGCGCGGGACCCGGCCATCGACGCCTCTGTCCGGCGTACTGGCCCCGAAGGCAGAACCCCTCGGAACGGGAATTCAGCCCCGCTAGAGCGGATTGCGGGTGACAGGGCACCGCTACCTCCCCGCCTAGCACGGTCCGGGGTGAAGGCTAGCGCGTCCAGGTTGGCCGCCGCCGGCTGAAGTTCGCGCGAGTCGTGCCGAGTGCTCAGGGGATGTTGGGTAAACCGAAGGATGGAGGTCAGTCCCATGAGAAGGCGCATCAGTCGCCCTTCCCCCGCCCTCGTCATCTCGCTCGTCGCTCTCTTCGTGGCACTCGGTGGTACCGGGTACGCAGCGACGCAACTGGCCAAGAACAGCGTCGGGGCTAGGCACATCAAGAAGAACGCCGTGTCCTCGGCGAAGGTGAAGAACAGCTCGCTCGCGTTGAGCGACTTCCGCTCTTCCGAGCGGACGAAGCTGCACGGTGATCGCGGAGCGGCCGGCGCCCGTGGGGCCGCCGGCGCGCGCGGGGCGGCCGGGGTCCAGGGCTCGCAGGGAGTTCCGGGCAGCCAGGGAGTGCAGGGAACGCAGGGCGTTCAGGGGCCGCAGGGGGATCCCGGGCCGACCGGCGTGGAGCAGGTTGTGGTGCGAACCGCCTCACTGAGCTTCCCGGTCGGTAACGGCGTGACCGGCCAGGTCCAGTCGGACGACGCTCAGTGCCAGGCGGGTGAGACCGTGGTCGGCGGCGGAAGCGATGTCGTCCCCACTGTCGCTTCCGGCGGCCAGCCGAACGTGATCGTCACGGTCAATCGACCGGCGGACAGTTCCGGAACGGCTCCGCTGCCCGGAACCGAACCCACCGGCTGGTTCGTCGAGGCTCGACGTAACTCAGACGGAGCGGCGCACACGGTGGTGATCTACGTCCTCTGCGCCTCCGCAGGCGCCTGACTCTCCCGCCCTCGGGGCCGGCCGCGTAGTCTGCGGCCGGTCCCCGAGGAGGAGAGCCATGCCCGACCGCCACAAGATCGAGACCGATGCCGCGCCGGCCGCGATCGGCGCCTACAGCCAGGCCATCCGGACCGGCGACCTCCTCTTCTGCTCGGGACAGATCCCGCTCGAACCGTCGAGCGGCGAGCTGATCAAGGAGGACGCACCGGGCCAGGCGCGCCAGTGCCTCGAGAACCTGTCGGCGGTCTGCGAGGCGGCGGGCGGGAGCCTCGCGAACGCCGTGCGGGTCACGATCTACCTCGCCGACATCAACGACTTCCAGCGCGTGAACGAGGTCTACGGCGAGTTCTTCGAGGGCGACGCGCCGGCCCGCGTCGCCCTCCAGGCCGGAGCCCTTCCGCGCGGGGCAGACGTGGAGATCGACGCGGTCGTCGCGCTCTAGACTGACCCCTCTCCCGGGCGCGTAGCTCAGTGGGAGAGCGCTCGCCTCACACGCGAGAGGTCGCTGGTTCGAACCCAGCCGCGCCCATCGGACGCTCTCAGGCGGGCCCCGCTTTCCAGCGTGACGCAGAGCACGTCCCGTTGAGGGTGAACAAGTCGACAAACCCGCTGGTCGGCCACCCGCGAGCGGGGGAATCGTCAGGGGCTACGCCGCGTCGTCGACCAGCTCGTGCTCGACCCCGTACGCGGCGCGGAGCCGGTCCATCTCGTCCGCTCGCCTCCGGAAGGCGCGCGCCGTTCGGCGGGACCGGCCGCCCGGCACCAGCGTGTCGTGCGCTCCGTTCACGAGAGCGGTCAGCGGTCCGACCACCCTGGGCAGGTGCTTGAGCCACGTGTCCGCGATCGCCAGGTCGTCCGCCACCCTGTCGCCCACGAACGCCCGCTGGAGGCCGTTGACGATCGCCGGGGTCCAGGTGCGCGGCAGGAAGCGACCCAGCTCGTCGGCCTGGAACTCCGTCAACGCCACGATGAACTCGCGGTCGCCCACGTCGGCTCCCGGGCTCGTCACCGAGTACAGGTCCTCGATGCGCGCGTAGTCGCCAAGTGTCACCGGCAGGAAGTCGTCATCCACCCCAACGAACCACCCGACGCAGCGCCACAGGTGCACGATGTCGTCGAGCTCATCGTCGCGGTAGCGCACGCCGAGCTGGGCCATCGCCCGCAGCGCCACCGAGCAGAACTCCGCGAGCGTGAACGCCATGTAGGGCTGCGGGATCGGCACGCCCCATCCCTCCGCGTCCCAGGCATCGCTTCGCGACAGGCGCGCACGCAGGTGCGCATGGATCATCCGCACCCGCACCGTCCGCTCGAAGCCGGGCCCGCGTCGGCCGAGGCCCCCCGGCGTCGTGACCGCCATCAGCCACGACCCCACCTCGATCGAGCGCACCGCCGCGTTGCTCGCGTAGCGCCCTGTGAAGGTGAGCGGCTTGCCGGCGACGCTGTTCTGCGCCCCGGCCAGAAGCGACGCAGCGCCGAGGACGAGCCCGTACTCGCGCCCCTGGCGGACGAGGTGGCGGGCGGCGCGGTCGCAGCGGTCCGGATCCATCCATCCCGGTGGCGCGTCCAGCACAGCGAACAGGGCGGCCAGCGCCTCGGACGCGTCCGAGATCGCCTCCACGCCCTCCGCGATGGCCCGCCGCACCAGCACGGCTCCGTCGGCGACGACAGCATCGGCCAGCGGGTCGCCGTGCCACATGCCGTCGAGCCACCGCTGACCGAAGTCGCCGTGGCGCTCGACGGCGAGATCCACATTTCGAAGGGCGGTGGGAGCGGGCTCGGGAGCGATGATCGACGTTACCTCCTGATGCTCCGCATCGGCGCTGGGTACATGACGCGGTAGTGGCTCACGGCATCCCACGCACGGACAGCAAGCCGACCGACCCCGGAGCCAAGCTCCGCCGCATGCTCGCGCTGACCTCATCGGCCGATCTCGAGGCGGAACTCGCGCCGCGGGACCGGTCGCGGCGCGACCGGCTGCTCGGCGGACTTTGCCGCTGACCGCGGCGGAGCCCGGGTTCTCGGGTGGCGCCCCTCACGCGATCGCGCTCCTCTTCCTGGGGCTCGCGTTCTTCGCGGCCATCGCGGCCCTTTCGCACGAGCACGACCGCGCCTTCTCCGCGAGCCTGATCTACCTCGGCCTCGGGGTCGGGGCCGCCACGGTGATCGACCTCCTGGACGTGAACTGGGTGCACCCGATCGACGACGCGGATCTCCTCGAGGTGCTGAGCGAGCTGGCCGTGGTCATCGCGCTTTTCGGCACCGGGCTGAAGCTCGACCGGCCGCTCGGGCTGCGGTCGTGGTCGATCGTCTGGCGTCTGCTCGGACTCGCGATGCCCCTCACGATCGGCGCGATCGCGCTGTTCGGAGTGGGCGTCATGGGCCTGCCCCTCGGCGTCGCCCTCATCCTCGGGGCGACGCTCGCGCCGACGGACCCCGTGCTCGCCGGCGACGTCGGCGTGGGGCCGCCGGGCGAGGAGGACGAGCGGGAGCCCAACTTCTCCCTCACCGGCGAGGCCGGCCTGAACGATGGCCTGGCGTTCCCGTTTCTCCTCCTCGGGGTCTACGTAGCCACACGCGACGGCGCCGGCTGGCTCGCCGAGTGGGCGACAGCCGACGTGCTCTATGGCGTTGTCGTGGGCCTGGTCATCGGCGCCTTCGGCGGCTACGCAATCGCGGCCGGAGCCGTGTGGCTGCGCGACCGTAACCTGTTCTCCGACGACTTCGACGCCTGGCTCGCCGTGCCGGCGGTGCTCACGGTCTATGGCCTGACCGAGATTGTCGGCGCCTACGGGTTCCTCGCCGCCTTCGCCGGCGGCGTCGCTTTCCGGCGCTACGAACACACGCATGAGCACAACCGCCGCGTGCACGACGGCGCCGAGGTCGTCGAGAAGTTCGGCGAGCTCGCCGTGATCCTGCTGCTCGGCAGCATGCTCAGCTGGGACGGGCTGCGCGAGCCCGGCCTCTCCGGCTGGCTGCTGGTGCCGCTGCTGCTCATCGTGATCCGTCCCGCTGCCGTGATGCTCGCGCTGCTCGGCTCGGAGCGGAAATGGAAGGAGCGGGCGTTCGTGGCCTGGTTCGGAGTGCGCGGGATCGGCTCCGTCTACTACGCCGCCGTCGCGGTTGGCAGCGGAGCGCTCGCGGGTGACGCGGCCGTCGTCGTCTGGACGGCTCTCGCATGCGTGGTCGTGTCCGTGTTCGTGCACGGTGTGACGGCCGCGCCCATCTCGCGTCGTGTGGTGCCAGAGCGATGAGACGGACGGCCCGCGTCGTCTGGCGGACCATGCACTCGTTCTACGACGACCAGATGACCCACCACGCCGCGGCGCTCACCTACTACGTGCTGATGTCGCTCTTTCCGGCGCTGCTGCTCGCCGTTGCGCTGCTCGGCCTCATCGGCCAGTACCCCGAGACCTACAACGCCATCATCGGATACCTGCGGGACGTGGCACCGCCGTCGGTGATCGACCCCATCGACCGCTCGCTGCGCAACGGTCTGCAGAGCAAGGACACCGCCGCCACCGCGCTGATCATCAGCACCGCCGTTGCTCTCTACGGAGCCACCGGTGCCCTCGAGGCCGCCCGTCGTGCCCTGAACGTGGTCTTCGACGTGCCGGGCGGGCGCAGCTTCCTTCACCGCAAGGCGCTCGACATCGCGTCGACGTTCGTCCTCATGGGGCTCGTGCTGGTGAGCCTCGTGATGGTCTTCGTCGGAGGGCGTTTCGCCGAGGACCTGCTGGGCTTCATCGGCCTGGGCTCGACGGTCGCGGACGTCTGGAACATCGGCCGCTGGCCGGGAGCGGTCCTCGTGGCCATGCTGATCTTCGCGCTGATCTACTACGTAACGCCGGACTTGAAGCAGCGCTCGTTTCGCTGGCTCACGCCCGGCGCCGCCGTGGGCGTGCTGCTCTGGCTGCTCGCCTCGTACGGATTCTCCCTCTACGTGTCGAGGATCTCGGACGTGGGCGCCCTCTACGGCGCCTTCGCGGGCGCGATCCTCCTCGTCGCGTGGCTCTGGATCACGAACGTCGCCCTTCTCTTCGGCGCCGAGCTGAACGCCGAGATCGAGCGCGGCCGCGAGGCCCCGGACGACGCAGTCAGTTGATCGCGGCCTCGACGGCCTTGCGGAACGCCCCGGTACCGAACGAGCCCTCGAGCCGCGCGGCCACCTTGCCGTCCGCGCCGACCGCGAACAGCCACGGTTCCGTGCGCAGGCCGAAGCGGCGCAGCGGCTCGCGCAGGCCGTTCTGCACCTTGTTGTCCTCGTAGACCTCCTGGTGGATGAAGGTCGCCTGGTCGCCGTACTCCTTCTGGAGCTGGGCGGCGATGTCCGTGACCGGGCCGCACACCCGGGTCTGGCAGAGCGCCGGCGTGGCGAACAGCAGGATCACGGGCTTCTTGCCGAGCACGTCGGCGAAGTTCTCCTCGTGCATGTCGTCGGCCGGGATGCGCGTCTCGATGGACTTGATGTCGCCGCCGGCGGACTCGACGGTCTCGGTGTCCACGCGTGGCGGCGCGTCGCCCACGTTCGGGATCTTGCTCGACTTCTTGACCTGGATGTAGGCGGGCCCGCCCACGAGCCCCTGAGGCGTCTCCGTCACGGAGAGCACCGCATACTTGCCGGGGCTCAGGTCCACGTTCGCGGCGTAGATGGCCGCGACCGAGTCGCCCTCGGACGCGGCGTTGCGACTGCGGAACGGCGGGTCGATCACGAGCGGATCTGCCGGGGCGGGGAACGGCCCCTCGGGCACGTCGTCCGGGGTCGGCGCGACGTAGACGGCGCTCTTCCCGTAGATGAACTTGTTGTCGTTGCCGATCACGCCGAAGGCCAGCCGGTTCTCCCCGGGGCTGAACTCGGAGGTCGCGAGCCCCATCTGGACCTGGCCGACCTGGTTGCCGAGGTCGCGGAGGGTCTGGCGACCGGGCGCCGGGAAGTCGGCGGCCGAGACGTTCTGCGCCGCCTCGATGCGCCGGTCGAACGCCGAGCCGCCGCCGCCCGAGCCGGAGCCCGACCCGTTCGAGTCACCGTCGTCGCCGCCGCAGCCCGCGGCGATCAACCCGAGGGCGAGAAGCAGGAGGAGCATCACTCGGCGCACGGCGGCGCAGAGTAGCGAGGGTCGGGCCGTGTCCGTAGCGTTCCCGCGCGTGGACGCGTTCGTGTACCTGCTCCGGTGTGCCGACGGCAGCCTCTACTGCGGCTGGACGACCGACGTCGAGCGGCGGCTCGGCCAGCACCAGGCGGGCACGGCCAGCCGCTACACGAGCGCGCGCCGGCCGGTCGAGGTGGCTTGGTCGCGCGCGATGGCCTCGCGCTCGGAGGCGATGCGCGAGGAGGCGCGGATCAAGCGGCTCTCCCGTGAGGAGAAGCTGCTCCTCGCCACGTCCGACTAGGGTCCCGCCGTGCCGTTCGACGAGGACACCGGGCTCACGCCCGCCGGGGACGGCCGCTGGGAGGGTGCCGTGGCCGAGGGCTGGAGCACCCCGCGCGGGCCCCTGGGCGGCTACGTGATGGCGATCGTCATGCGCGGGCTCGAGCTCGCGGTCGCAGACCCGGAGCGCCAGGCGCGTTCCGTGACCATGCACTTCCTCCGCCCGCCCCACCCCGGGCCCGTCACGGTCTCGGCCACCGTGGAGCGCACCGGCCGGTCGCTCACGACCGTCACCGGCCGCCTCGAGCAGGACGGGAAGCTGCTCGGCCTCGCGATCGGGGCCTACTCGAAGCCGTACGAGAGCCCGCTGCTCGACGAGCTCCCCATGCCCATGGTCGGGGCGCCGGACGGCTCGGTGATCAGCGGCCCGGGCGGCACCCGGATCCCGCCCGAGTTCACCGAGCGGATGGTGATGGAGCCGCGCTTCGGCGACCCCTTCTTCACGCGGTCCGAGCACGGCGAGACGGGCGGCTGGCTCGGCCTCCGCGAGGCCCGCCCGATCGACGCGCTCGCCGTCGCGGTCCTCGCGGACGCCTGGTTTCCCGCCCCCTGGCCACGCCTGAGCGGTCTCGCCCCGGCGCCCACGATCGACCTGACCGTCCACTTCCGCTCGCCGCTGCCCGCGCGCGGCCCGCTGCTGCTCGGCCGCTTCAACAGCCGCCACGTGCGTGACGGGTTCTTCGAGGAGGACGGCGTGCTCTGGTCGCCGGACGGCGCGCTCGTGGCGCAGTCGCGCCAGCTCGGGCTCCTGATCGGCGCTCAGGTCTGAGCGGCCGGCGACCGGCGCTCGGTGCGGAACAGCTCGAGCGCGTAGGCCCCGGCGGGGTGCTCGCGGAAGCCGCGCACGTCGCGGGCGATGTGCTCGGGCAGCTCGTCCGGCTGCGGTAGCGGCACGCCGTATTCGGGCGGCACCACGAGCGCCGAGGCAAGGCAGGCGAAGGTGAGGTCGGCCGCCGTGAAGCGCTCGCCGCACAGCCGCGGCCGCCCGTCGGAGAGCCGCTCGGCGATCCGGTCGAACACGGCGAACACGCGCGCGGCGTCCTCGTCCTGGGTGGTTCCGTCCAGCTCGAGGCGCCGGTTCGCGAGCCGCGTGGCCACCGGCCAGATCGCGGCGAGGAGGCGACCCTCCCAGCGCGGGACGCCCTGGTTGTTGAAGCGCAGCATCTGACCGCGCACGCCGAGCATGTGCCGGTACATGAGCCGCCTGCCGTCGGGCCCGAGCCCCTCGTCGAGCCAGCGGCACAGCTCCTCCACCTCGGAGTCCCCGGGCGGGAACAGCCGCTCCGTCTCCGGCAGCCGGCGGTCCGCGTAGCGGAGGATGTCCTCCGACTCGTTGAACACGCCCTCCTCGGCGAGCAGCACCGGCACGGTCTCCCGGCCGCCGGCCCGCCGTGCCACGAAGACGTGCACGCCCTGCACGTGGCGCTCCTCCCGGTAGGGGAGCCCGGCGCGCTCGAGCGCCCACCGCGCCTTCTCGCAGTAGTGGCTGATCGGGATGGTCAGCAGGCGCCGCACGGGCGCATCATCGCCGGTCTAGCGACGGGAGCCGAAATCGATCGCGTAGGTGGCGCCCATCGGGATCGAGTTTCGCGGCGTTCCGCTGAAGACCCCGAGGCCCGCGGCTCGGAAGCGCGGGTTGAGGATGTTCGCCCGGTGGGCCGGGCTGGCCATCCAGAAGCGCACCTGGTCCGCCGGCGAGGAGCGGCGCGGCAGGCCGTAGCCGATGTTCTCGCCCACGAACCACCCGCCGACCCGCGGGATGTAGCCCTGGGCGCGCAGCCGCGCCTCGAGGTCGATCCCGCCGGGCCGGAAGTGCGTGAAGTTCTTGTTCCGCACCATCCAGCGCGCGTGGAGGAACGCGGCCTGCCTGAGACGCTCGTTCTCGGCCAGCGGCGCGAGCCCGTTCTTGCGGCGCTCGCGGTTCATGAGGCACAGAAGCGCGGCGCGCGCCGTCAGGCGCGAGACGGCCTTGTCGCGAACCGTCGACGACGCCTTGACGCAGCGCGCCTCGGCGTTTCCACGCGCGGCGGCCACGCCCGGCGAGACGACGGCGATCGAGAGTGCGCAGGCCAGTGCGCCGATCCAAAGCGGAGTCCGTTCCACTCATACGAGAAGGCAACGACTGCTCGGTTTTCGCCAATGGGGGTGAAACGGTGCAGCGTTTCCGGGCGGCGAACCTACACGGATGGCTAGGGTTCTCCCCCATGAGCGACCTGACTCGTAGCGGCGGCGGACCTCCATCGCGGCGTTCGCGTGAGCAGCGCGCCTTCCGGCTGGTGCTCGTCGGCGGCGGCGCCGGCGTCGTGGCGGTGGTCGGCCTGGTGCTCGCGGCGGTCGGCGTGATCGGCTTCGGGATCCCGGTGCTGGCCGCGATCGTGGCGGTCGTCTGCTTCCTGCTGATGCGCCGGACCCTCTCCTAGACCAGCTCGTAGGCGCCCGGCTCGACGCGCTCGGTGCGGCGCCTGTAGGTGCTCCAGGTCCAGGGCCACTGGTTCGGGTCCGCGCCGTTCTCGTCCACGTACCAGTTGGCGCAGCCCGAGTGCCACACCGTCCCGGCCAGCGCGTCGCGCAGCTCGCGGTCGAAGCCGTCGGCCGCGGCGCGGCGCACCTCGATGGTGCGGGCCCGTGAGCGCTCGAGCTCCCGCAGCCCCGCGATCACGTGCTGCGCGGCCGCCTCGATCGCGTAGATCACGGAGCCGGCGCCGCCGTTCGTGTTCGGGCCGTACAGGAGGAACATGTTCGGGAACCCCGGCACGGTGATGCCGAGGTACGCCTTCGGAACGCCGGCCCATGCGTCGCTCAGCGTGCGCCCGTCGCGGCCGGTCACCTCCATCGGCGCGATGAAGCCGTGGGTGCTGAAGCCGGTGGCCAGAACGATCGCGTCGGCGGGGCGCTCGCGCCCGTCGTCCGTCCTGATGCCGCCCCGCGTGACCGTCTGGATCGCGTCGGTCACGACCTCCACGTTCGGCTCCGCGAGGGTGCTGTACCAGTCGTCGGTGAGCATGATCCGCTTGCAGCCGATCTCGTCGGTGGGCGTGACCTTGCGGCGCAGCTCCGGATCCTTGATCTTCGAGTTGATCTGCCAGCGACCGACCGCCTCGAACGGCCTGAGGATCCAGCGGCGGCGCGTCATGCCGGTCGTGGCGAACTCCATGAACCAGAACGCGAGCTGGCGGTCGAGCCTGGCGATGAGCGGGAAGCGCCGGAACAGGCGCTTCGCTCGCGGGCCGTACTCGAAGTCCGACTTCGGCAGCGTCCACCCGGGCGAGCGCTGATAGACGTCGAGCTGAGCCACGTCCGGCTGGATCGAAGGGCCGGTCTGAATCGCGCTGCAGCCGGTGCCGATCAGTGCGACGCGCTTGCCGGCGAGGTCCACGTCGTCGCGCCAGCGCGCCGTGTGGAACGCGGGCCCGGCGAAGTCGCCGAGCCCGGGAATCGGCGGGATGCGCGGCACGGACAGCTGGCCGCAGGCCGTCAGGAGCACGTCCGCCTCGTGGCGCCCCGCCGAGGTCTCGAGCACCCACCGCGCCCGGCTCTCGTCGAAGCCGGCGCTCGTCACCTCGGTGCGCAGCCGCACCTTGTCGAGCACGCCGTGGCGGCGGGCCACGTCCTCCATGTACGCGCGGATCTCGTGGCCGGGCGAGAAGCGGCGCGACCAGTCCGGGTTCGGCGCGAACGAGAACTCGTAGAGGTGCGACGGGATGTCGCAGGCGATCCCCGGATACGTGTTGTAGTTCCAGACCCCGCCGATGCGGTCGCCGCGCTCGAAGACGGTCACGTCGCCGTAGCCCTCGCGGCTCAGCATCACCGCGGAGCCGATGCCCGCGAAGCCGCCGCCGACGATCGCTATGGACGGCCGCGTCATCGGAGGAACGAGAGCTGCCGCGCCGCGCTCGTCAGGGAGAAGATGCGGTGGACCTTCTCCGGCGCCGGGCGCACCTTGAAGCGCCCAGGCCGGTCGCTCGAGCGCGCGTCCATGCACAGGATCACGCGGAGACCGGCGCAGTCGACGAACGTCAGGCCGGTCAGGTCGAGCACGATCTGCTCGGCGTCCGATTCGCGCGCGACGCTCAGCTCGCGTTCGAGGGCCGGGCTCGAGGACAGGTCGAGCTCGCCCTCGGCGGACACGCTGTGGGTATCGCCGTCGCGACGGCTCTGAAGCCGGAGCAGCTGGAACACGACCTGGCGGGCCGAGCGGTGCTCACTCACCGGGATCGGTCCTGTGGCTCAGGATGTCGTGCACTGCGGCGTCGACCGAATGATGCACGCGTGCGACCGACCCGATGTCGACGAGGCCGAAGACGCGGTCGACGATCCCACCCTCGGGGTACACGATCGCGAACGCCACCTGCCGGGTCGCGAGCCGCTCGGCCAGCTCGAACAGCAGGTTCAGGCCGGCGCTGTCCACGTATGTCGCGTCGCTCAGGTCGACCACCAGCCCGAGGTCCTGGTTCACGACGGCGTCGAAGAGCTTGTTGCGCAGGGCCGGCGCGGAGGCGACGTCCAGCTCTCCCGCGATGTGGGCGACGGGGACGGACCCGCGGTCGGCCAGCCGGACTCGGGGATCCCCGCTCACGCCTGCCCCGTGGCCAGCCGGCGCGCCAAGCGCACGGTCGTTCCCTCGTCGCCGGCGTCGACGTCGACGGAGTCCATCAGGCCCTTCATGAGGAGCATCCCGCGGCCGCGATGGCTGCCGCGCGCCGGGCGCCAGCTTCCGAAGTCGCGCACGCAGATCACCGCCTCGCCGGCCTCCGAGATGGTCGCGTGCACCTCGAGCGCCGCCGGACCGGGCGCGTACGCATGCTCGATGGCGTTCGCGCACGCCTCGGATGCGGCGAGCGAGATCTCCTCGATCTCCACCGTGGTCGCCTCTGCCTCGCGCAGCCAGCGCCCCAGCACGCGCCGGAGGGGCGGGATCGTGTCCACGTCCGCGGGCAGCCGGAGCTCGAGCGGATCCCCCAGCGGGAGCGACCGCGCCACGAGCAGCGCCACGTCGTCGCGGGTGGCGCCACCCGGCAGCGTCGCTCGGAGGATCGCGTCGCAGAGGCCGGTGGCCTGGGGGCCCAGGGTCTCGACGGCCTCGCGGAGGCGGCCGAGCCCGGCGTCGAGCGACTCGGCGGGGCGCTCCACGATCCCGTCCGTGTAGAGGACGAGGGTCTCCCCCGGCTCGAGCCGGGCGGAGGTGTCCTCGTAGCGGGCGTAGCGAACGGCGCCGAGGGGCACGGAGCTGGGCACCTCGACGTACTCGGCCCTGCCGTCGGCGCGCGCGATGAGCGGCGGCGGATGTCCGGCGCCCGCGAGCGTGAGGCTGCCCTCCTGCGGGTCGAGCACGAGGTAGAGCACGGTCGCGTTGCGGCCGGGCTCGATCTGGCGGAGGAGGTTGTTGAGCCGCTCGATCACGTCGGCGGGTGAGGGGCGGTCGGTCGCGTAGGCGCGGAGGCCGCTCCGCAGCTGACCCATGAGCGCGGCGGCGTGGAAGCCGCGTCCCGAGACGTCGCCGATCGTCATCCCGAGGCGCCCGCCGGGCAGCGGGAAGGCATCGAACCAGTCGCCGCCCAGCTTCGCCGAGGCGGCGGGCCGGTAGCGGCCCTCGAGGCCGATGCCGGGAACCTGGGGGAGCGTCGGCATGAGGCTCGCCTGGAGCGCGTCGGCGAGGCCGCGATCGCGCTCGGCGAGGCGGCCGCGGATCGCCAGCGCGGCGCGGTCGCCCGCGCTCACGAGCAGGTCCACGTCGTCGTCGGTGAAGGTGCGCTCCTCGAAGGACCCCACGTGCAGCACGCCGATCACCTCGCCCTCCACGACCAGCGGCACGCCCAGAAGCGCCTTGAGGCCCTTCTCGCGGAGCAGTGGGTTCACGATCTCGGCGTGCTCGAGATCGGTGATCCGCACCGGCTCGCGCGTCCCGGCCACGCGGCCGGCGAAGCCTCGCCCAACCGCTATCCGGACACGCTGCTCGACCTCCTCCTCGAGACCCTTGGCCGCGCGCGGGACGAGAGTGCGCCCGTCGTCCTCGAGCAGCAGCACGGCGGCCGTGTTCACGTCGAGGATCTCGACGACGCGGTTGAGCAGCTCATCGAGGAAGCCCTCGAACGGGAGGTACGAGAGGGCGGAGTCCGTGAGCCGCTCGAGATCACGGAGCTTGTCCACTCCGTCGCGGCCATCCATTGGCGGGCATTCTCTCTTCCCGGCGGGGACTTTGCCAACTGGAAGAATCGCGCGATGAGCTCAGGGCCGCGCATCCACGCCCCGCGTATGCGGACCGAGGACCGCGTGACCCCGCTCGAGCTGTTCTTCGACCTGGTGTTCGTGCTGGCGCTGACGCAGTGCACGGCGCTGATGGCGGACAGCCCGGACTGGGAGGGGGTCGGCCGCGGGCTGCTCGTGCTCGGCGTCATGTGGTGGGCATGGGTCGGCTACTCGTGGCTCACGAGCGTGGTGGATCCCGAGGAGGGCGCGGTGCGCTTCCCGGTCTTCGCCGCGATGGCGGCGCTGCTCGTGGTCGCGCTCTGCGTGCCGCAGGCCTTCGGCGACCTCGGCCTGCTGTTCGCGTGCGCCTACGCGGTCGTCCGCTACGGGCAGATCGTCCTCTTCGTGGTGGCGAGCCGCGACGAGCCGGCGCTGCGCCATTCCGTGACCGGGCTGGCGATCAGCACGACCGTGGGCGTCGGCCTGCTGATTGCGGCCTCGTTCGCCGACGGCGCCCTCCAGGGCGGGCTGTGGGCGCTCGCCCTCGCCCTCGACATGGGCGGCCCGCTCGTGATCGACAGCTCGGGCTGGAAGCTCGTGCCCGGCCACTTCGCCGAGCGCCATGGGCTGATCGTGATCATCGCCCTCGGCGAGTCGATCGTGGCCATCGGCGTGGGCGCCGAGAACGAGGTGGACGCCGGCGTGGTGGTGGCCGCGACACTCGGGATCGCCGTGGCGGCGGCGCTCTGGTGGCTGTACTTCGACATCGTCGCGCTCGTGGCCGAGCGCCGGCTCGCCAACGCGAAGGAGGGCCGGGAGCGCAACGAGATCGCGCGCGACTCCTTCTCCTACCTCCACTTCCCGATGGTCGCCGGCATCGTGCTGGCCGCGCTCGGGCTGAAGAAGACGCTCGAGCATGTGGACGAGCCGCTTAAGCTCGTGCCCGCCGTCGCGCTCCTGGGCGGCTGCGCGCTCTACCTGCTCGCCCACGTGGCGTTCAGGTGGCGCAACGTGCACCGTTTCAGCACGCAGCGGGTCGGCTGCGCGGTGCTCCTGGCCGCGCTGATCCCGCTCGCCGAGGAGGTGGACGCGATCGTGACGCTGGCGGCGGTGGTCGCGGCGCTCGCGGCCCTGATCGCCTACGAGACGATCCACTTCGCGGAGCTTCGCGAGCGGCTGCGGCACCAGCTGGCGGCCGAGCCGGCCGGCGACTGAGGGCTAATCGTCCGCGCCGTGCGGCGCGCTCGGGCCCACGAAGTGGACCTCCTCGCCGTACGGGTGCGCTGCCAGCGGCGGCTCGGGCCAGTCGAGGCGCTTGCGGCCGGCGCGCGGCTCGCGGCCGGGCGGCGGGATGGGCGGCTGCTCCTCCTCGTACGCGGGGATGTCGAGCGTCACGGACTCGCCGCCCTGGAGTGTCACCTCCTCGTCCCAGTGCGTGAAGCGCACCGAGTCGCCCTGGGACAGGGTGAAGGTCGTGTCCTCGGCCCCGATCTGCACGCGCAGCACCGTGCCGCGCACCTCGAGCGAGAACCTGAGCCTGTCGATGCCCTTGGGCAGCCGTGGGCGGAAGGAGAGCCGTCCGCCGTAGTCGCGCACTCCGCCGAACCCGGCCACCGCGGCCAGCACCGCGCCCGCGAGCGAGGCCATGTGCAGCCCGTCCTTCGTGTTGTGCGCAAGGTCCTCGAGGTCCATGAACGCGGCCTCCTCGAGGTAGTCGCGCGCAAGCTCGAGGTGGCCCACCTCCGCGGCCAACACCGACTGGGTCGAGGCCGAGAGCGACGAGTCGCGCACGGTCAGGCGCTCGTAGTAGTCGAAGTTCCGGTGCTTCTGCTCGGCCGTGAAGGCATCCCCGCGCCAGTGCATCGCGAGCACGAGGTCGGCCTGCTTGATGACCTGCTTGCGGTAGAGCTGGAAGTAGGGGTAGTGGAGCAGCAGCGGGTACTCGTCCGGCGGCGTGTTCTCGAAGTCCCAGGGCTGGTGCTCCAGGAAGTCCTGGTCCTGTGGATGCAGACCGCGCTCCTCGTCGTACGGCACGAACATCGCGTCGGCCGCACGCTGCCACTCATGGCGCTCGCCGTCATCCACGCCGAGCTCCGCGGCGGTCTCCGGATGCCGGCCGGTGGCCTCCACCGCGGAGCGCAGGTTCAGCTGCGCCATGAGGTTCGTGTAGACGTTGTTGTCCACGAGCGCCGAGTACTCGTCCGGGCCCGTCACGCCGTCGATCCGGAAGTCGCCGCGTTCGTCGTGGTAGCCGAGGCTCGCCCACAGGCGCGCCGTCTCGACCAGCAGCTCGCAGCCGGTGCGGCGCTCGAACTCGAGGTCGCCCGTGACGGTCACGTAGCGGCGCACGGCCGCCGCGACCGCGGCGTTCACGTGGAAGGCCGCCGTGCCGGCGGGCCAGTAGCCCGAGCACTCCTCCCCGTGGATGGTCCGCCAGGGCAGCGCAGCGCCGCGCAGTCTCAGCTGGCGGGCGCGCTCGCGCGCCGAGTCGAGGGTCGAGTGGCGCCACTCGAGCGCGTGGCGGACGGTCTTGGGTGCCGTGAACGTGAGCACCGGCAGAACGAAGCTCTCGGTATCCCAGAAGGCGTGGCCGTCATAGCCGCTCCCTGTGAGGCCCTTCGCCGGGACCGCGCGGCCCTCGTTGCGGACCGCGGCCTGGAACACGTGGAACATCGCGAAGCGGAGCGCCTGCTGAAGCTGCGGGTCGCCCTCCAGCTCCACGTCGGCGCGCTGCCAGTAGCGGTCGAGCGTCTCGCGCTGCGCCTCCGCCAGGCCCTTGAAGCCCTCGGCCAGGGCGCTCTCGAGGCTCGCGTCCACCTGGTCGCGGAGCCAGTCGACGCTCTGCTGCGAGGACCAGTGGTAGGCCAGGAACTTGCACAGCCGAAGCGAGCGGCCCGGCTCGAGCTCGGCCGAAAGCGTCACGCGGCCGAGGTCGGGCTCCGACTGGGTGAGCGTGCTGACCTCGCCGTCGTGCTCGAGCACGTGCTCCATCCCCGAGGCCATCACGAGGCCGGAGCGCTTCGTCTCGTGACCGAGCACCACGCGCATGCCGTGGTCCACGGAGAGCAGCGGGCGGAGCACGTCGTTCATCGCGCGCGCCTTGCGGGGGTCGTCCTCGTGCGCGGCGTCCACCTTGTTCGCCTGGAGGTTCGACTGGATCGCAACCCGTATCGGGCGATCCACCGCCTCGATCTCGTACTCGATCGCGGCGAGGCTGCGGAGCGAGAACGACACGAGCCGCCGCGTGCGCAGCTTCACCTCGTGCCCCGAGGCGGCCCTCCAGTGGAGGGTCCGCTCGAGAATGCCGGCGCGGAAGTCGAGCCGGCGCTCGTGGTGGATCACCTCGCCGCGGTGCACGTCGAGCGGCTCGTCCTCGACCTGCAGCCGGATGATCTTGCCGTCGGTCACGTTGACGACCGACTGGCCGTCCTCGGCGAAGCCGTACCCGCGCTCGCCGTACTCGAGCGGGAAGGACTCGTAGAACCCGTTGAGGTAGGTGCCGCTCATCCCGGCCGGCTCCCCCTCGTCGAGGTTGCCGCGCATGCCGATGTGCCCGTTCGAGAGGGCGAACAGCGACTCCGCCTGGGCGAGCCGCTCGATATCCACGCCCTCCTCGACGAGGGCCCAGGGCTCAACCGGATGGCGCGGCTCGGGCGTCACTCGACCAGCTCCGCGAGGTCGCGGACGACGATCTCGGCGCCGTGCTCCCGGAGGGCATCGGGGTCGCCGTGGCGGTCCACGCCCACGACGAGGCCGAAGTCGCCGGCGCGGCCGGCCTCCACGCCCGCCAGCGCGTCCTCGAAGACCGCGGCGGCCGAGGGCGCGACGCCGAGCAACTCGGCTCCGCGCAGGAAGGAGTCCGGCGCCGGCTTGCCCGCCAGGCCCTCCCGCGCGATCACGACGCCGTCCACGCGGGCGTCGAAGAGGTCCGGGATCCCGGCGGCGGCGAGGATCTGCTCCGTGTTGGCGCTCGAGGACACGACCGACGTCTTCAACCCGGCGGCACGCACCTCCTTCACGAAGCGCACCGAGCCCTCGTAGACGATCACGCCGTCCTCGGCGATCAGCCGCTGCACGAGCTCGTTCTTGCGGTTCCCCACTCCGGCCACGGTCTCTGCCTCCGGGGAGTCATCGGCCGTTCCCCTCGGAAGCTCGATCCTCCTCGAGGCCAGGAAGCTCGCAACGCCGTCGTAGCGCGTCTTGCCGTCGACGTAGGCCTTGTAGTCCGAATCCGCGTCGAACGGCGCCTGGCCGGGGTGGCGCGCGAGCACCTCGTCGAACGTCTGCTTCCACGCGCGCGCGTGCGTGGAGGCGGTGTCCGTCAGCACCCCGTCCATGTCGAGGAGGCACGCCCTGATCGTCTCGGGGAGCTTGACCACGCGGGAAGGGTGGCAGACGGCCCGGTATCGTCGCGAGGGTGGCAGCTGCGACCCAGGTGCCGAACGCGCGCAAGGTGCTGGTTCTCGCCGCGGGCGGAACCATCTCGATGAAGGGGGAGCTCGAGTCGGGGCAGAACGGCGTTCTGCCGGCCCTCGACGGCGAGGGGCTGGTGGAGGCGGTCGAGGGCCTCTCGGCGTTCGCGAGCGTCGAGGGCCGGACGGTCGTGAACAAGCCGAGCGCCCACCTCACGCTCGACGACCAGCTCGACATCTGCCGCCAGGCGCGCGACGCGGCCCGCCGCGGCACCGGGGTCGTGGTCACCCACGGGACCGACTCGCTCGAGGAGACCGCGATGCTCTGCGACATTCTTCACGACGCGGAGGCGCCGATCGTCTTCACCGGCGCGATCCGGCCGGCGTCCGCGCCGGGGGCGGACGGGCCCGCGAACCTGCTCGACGCCGTGAGCGTGGCCGCCAGCGCCGAGGCCGCCGGCATGGGGGTGCTCGTCTGCTTCGGCGGCGAGATCCACCACGCGCGCTGCGTTCGCAAGACGGACACGGTCTCCCTCGTGGCGTTCTCCTCGCCGCAGGTCGGCCTCCTCGGACGGGTGACCGAGGGCCATCCGATCATCTGGTCGAGGATCCCGCGCAACCCGCCGCTCGACCCGCCGAACCTGGAGAAGAGCGTGCTCATCGTTCCGACCGCTTCGGGCGACGACGGCACGCTGGCCCGCGCGGCACTGTCCACTGACCCGGACGGAGTGGTGATCGGCACGCTCGGCGCGGGCCACCTGGCGCCGCCCGTCCTCGAGCTGTGGGCCGAGGCGGCGGAGCAGATCCCGATCGTGGCCTACTGCCGTCCCGAGCGCGGCGTGATCCTGTCCTCGACGTACGGCTACGCCGGCTCCGAGCGCGACCTGCGCGGGACCGGCCTGATCCCCGCCGGCTTCCTCTCGCCCCAGTCTGCGCGGATGAAGCTGCTGGCCGCGCTGGCCGCGGGCCTCTCGATCGACGAGGTCCGCTGGGCGTTCCGGCAGGACGACGGTTGATGGCGCCCGGGCCGCGCGGTCTCAGCGCGCCAGCGCGCCGACCACCTCCTGCCACCACGCGCGCTCCGCGTCCGCCAGGCCGGCGTTGAGGCGGCGGCGGGCGTAGCGCTGGATCTGGGCCGCGGCGCCCACGGCCAGGGACGGGCCCGTGATCGCATAGCGGCCGTCGTCGAGGAGAACGAGCGAACCGGGCGTGTCGCGGCGCGTGCGCAGGTGGCGGATCACGTCGCAGCCCACGAGCGCCTGCGGGTACGCCGGATCGCCGTCGGATTCCGCGTTCCACGGGCGCGTCGAGAAGATCACAGAGCCGCCGCGCAGACTCGGCATGCGCTCGCGCTGCGGGGCGAACGGGCCCTCGCGCCAGCGCTCGAGCAGGTCCGGGAACTGGCGCGCCACCTCCTTGCGCACGAGCACGTGCAGGCGGTCGCCGGCCTCGATCTGGGTCGACCCGCGCGGCGGGATCGCCTCGCCGCGGCGCACGATCACGTTGAGCAGCGCGTCGCGCGGCAGGCCGAGCTCGCGGACGTAGCGACCGACGACGGCGTCCGACTCGTGCACCGGGAACTCCACCACCTCCGCCCCGAGCCGGCGGATGGTGCCGGTCTCGGCGATCGGGCGCGGGAGCGCCGGCTCGTCGGTCGTCAGGCCGAGCGCCTTCGCCAGCGGCTCGAACGTCGCGCCCTGGAGAACGGTCGAGATCACGACGGCGAAGAAGGCGATGTTGAAGTAGGTCTGGCTGTCGGGCACGCCCTCGATCACGGGGAACGTGGCGAGCACCACGGGCACGCCGCCGCGCAGGCCCGCCCATCCGAGGGCGAAGCGCTCCTGGGCGCTGAAGTGATCCAACGCGGTGGCGACCGCCGCGGCAACCGGGCGGGCGAGCGCGACGAGCACTAGGGCGATCACCGTTCCCTCCACCCAGACCTCGTCGAGCTGGCTCGGAAACACGAGCAGGCCGAGTGTGAGGAAGAGGCCGATCTGCGCGACCCAGGCCAGGCCCTGGTGGAACACGGCGATCGTGTTGCGCGCCGGGATCGCGGCGCTGCCGAGCGTCAGCCCGGCGAGATAGACGGCGAGGAAGCCCGAGCCGTGGAGGCTGTCGGCCGCACCGAACGCAAGCGCGCCCGCCGCCATCGAGGCGACCGGGTACAGGCCGCCCGTCGCGAACGACACGCGGCGGAACGCCCACACCGCCGCACCGCCGACTGCCAGACCCACCGCGGTCCCGATCGAGATCTGGCGGACGAACAGCTCGAGCATGTCGACGATGCCGTAGTCCGGCTGCTCGATCCACTCGATGAAGCCGATCACGAGCAGGATCGCCACCGGGTCGTTGAAGCCGGCCTCGGCCTCGAGCGTGCGCGCGAGGCGCCGGCGCAGCGTCGAGGTACGGAGCAGCGCGAAGATCGCCGCGCCGTCGGTCACCGACAGGATCGAGCCGAGGAGCAGCCCCTCGAGCGTCGACAGGCCGAGCAGCCAGGAGGCGGCAAGCCCGGTGATCGCCGCGGTGACGAGCGTCCCCACGAACGCGAGCATCAGCCCGGGCCGGAGCACCGGCCGGATCTCGCGGAAGCCCGCCGTCAGGCCGCCCTCGAACAGGATCGCGGCGAGGGCGATGATCCCGACGCGGCGCGCCAGCTCGTAGTCCGAGAGGTCGATCCAGCCGAGGCCGTCGGTGCCGATCAGCATCCCGAGGGCGAGGAAGAGCAGGAGGCCCGGGACGCGCAGCCGGCCGGCGAGCAGGGCCCCTCCGAGACCGGCGGCGAGCAGGGCCCCGGCTACCAGGATGAGCTGGCCGTCGGTCATCTGTCGGCCTCGGGCCTCGGCACGTGCCCGGATGAGCTTCGCAGACCGTGCGGAGCTGCACCGGTTCAGGCGCTAGTTGCGGGAATGCGACGCGCCGAGACTAGGCGTTCTACGAACTCCCGAGGATGCTCCGTCGCGTGGGCGTTTTCGGGGTCTACAAGGAGCGCGTGGCGGCCGGGCTCGATGCGGGACTGACGATCGAGCAGCTCGACGAGCAGCTGCTGCGCGACGCGCCGCTCGACGAGGACGAGAAAGCGGCGCTCTGGCTGTTCGGCCACGCGCTCCTCGACCTCCGGGGGGACGGGGTGCGCCTCCCGGCCGACCCCTCTTCCAACTGAGCCGCAGTACATCTGGCCCGCGCGACGTGGCGCGGCTCCTGAAGGGCCGCTCGCGTCGCCGCGGAATGATGGTCCAGGGTGAGCTTCCCGACCATCGAGTTCGCGGCCTTCTTCCTGGTCGTGTACGTGCTGTCCTGGCTGTTCATGCCGCACCCGCGGGTGTGGCGCCCGTTCATCCTCGTCGTCTCGTACTTCTTCTACGGCTGGGTCGACCCGCGCTGGGTGCTCCTGCTCGTGGGGTCGAGCATCGTCAACACGTTCGCGGCCCAGGTGATCGCGCGGACGCCCTCGGACACCGTCCGCAAGCGCGCCCTGATCGCGGCGGTCGTGTTCGACGTCGGCCTGCTCGCGACGTTCAAGTACCTCGGGTTCTTCGTGGACTCGATGAACGACGCGCTCGACGACGTGGGCCTCGGCACGCCGCTACCGCTGATGCAGGTGGTCCTGCCCATCGGGATCTCGTTCTTCACCTTCCAGGCGATCTCGTACGTGGTTGACGTCTACCGCCGCGACACCCCGGCGGCCTCGCTCGGCGACGTGGCGATCCTCCAGGCGTTCTTCCCGCACCTGGTGGCCGGCCCGATCGTGCGGGCAAACGAGCTGCTCCCGCAGCTCCGCACCCCGCGTGACCCGCGCGTGGTCCTCGCGGGCCCGGCGCTGTTCCTGGTCGCCGGCGGCTTCATCAAGAAGACGGTGGTGGCCGACGAGCTGGCCCGGCGTGTGGTCGACCCGGTCTTCAACGACCCGCTCGGCCACTCGGGGCCGGAGGCACTGCTCGCCATCTACGGCTTCGCGGGCCAGATCTACTGCGACTTCTCCGGCTACACCGATATGGCGATCGGCCTGGCGCTGCTGCTCGGCTTCCGGCTGCCCCAGAACTTCGACCGGCCGTACACGGCGACCAGCCTGCGGCAGTTCTGGCGGCGCTGGCACATGACGCTGTCGCGCTGGCTGCGCGACTACCTGTACATCCCGCTCGGCGGCAACCGCCACGGCCCGCGCCGCACCTACCGCAACCTGATGGCGACGATGCTGATCGGCGGCCTCTGGCACGGAGCCGCCTGGACGTTCGTGGTCTGGGGCGGCATCCACGGCACGGCGCTGTCCGGCGAGCGCGCCCTGCGCGCCCGGCTCGGCGCACGCCGGATCCCGCCGCTGGTGGGCTGGCTCGTGACCTTCAACGTCGTCTGCCTCGCCTGGGTGTTCTTCCGGGCGCCCGACCTCGGCACCGCCTTCGACGTGCTCGGGCGGATCGGCGCGGGTGGGCCGTCGCCGCTCGTGACCCTGCCGGTCGTGGCGCTGGCGGTCGCGGCCATAGCGATCCAGACGATCCCCCCGGACTGGTGGCGCACCGCCGAGGCCTGGCTGGTCGCGCGCCCGGCCGTGGCCCAGGGGCTGGCGCTCGGCCTGCTCGTCGTCGCGGCGGACGCGGCGGTTGGGCAGCAGGGCGTGGCCCCGTTCATCTACTACCGCTTCTGACATGTGGCTGCGTGAGGACAGGGAGGTGTCGATGCCGGCGGGTCGCGTGCTCGTCGTTCTCGTCGTCGCGCTGGCGGTGGCCGCGCTGTTCAACTCCGAGGCGATCGTCCGCGCGGGCGAGGGGATGGAGGACGGACCGACCCGCGACGTCGTGCTCTCGGTCGGCCGTCCGCTCGACGACGTGGCGGGGGCGGTCGCCCTCCACCTGCCGCGCAAGGGATTCGACCGGCTGTTCGGGCAGGAGTCGAAGACCGCCGGCGGCACGCAGCTCGAGCGCGGCTCGACCGCGATCCTCGAGCCGCGCACCCGCACCGTCACGCAGTTCCCCCAGCCGGCGCCGGGCCGCCCGCTGCGCGTGCTCGTGACGGGCGACTCGCAGGCCGAGTTCGTCGGCCAGCGGCTCGTGGACGTGGCCCCACGCGGGCTGATCCGCACGGACGTGGTCGCGCGCAACAGCACCGGGCTCACGCGGCCCGAGTTCTTCAACTGGGAGGTGAACGCCCGTCAGGAGGTGGCGGCGCGCAAGCCGGACGCCGTCGTGATGCTGATGGGCGGCAACGACGGGTTCAACGTGACCGTGGACGGCCAGGCGTACGGTCCGTTCACCCCCGAGTGGGAGACGGAGTACGCGCGCCGCACGGCCGTCGTCATGCGGGTGCTCGGCTCGCGCGGCAAGCGACCCGTCTACTGGGCCCCGTCGCCGACCGCGCGCGACGAAGAGCTGAACCGGATCTTCCGGGTCCAGAACTTCGCGGTGGCCCGCGCCGCGAAGGCCGTGCCGGGGGCCCGCTACGTCGACATCTACAACACCGTCGACGGCGGCCGCTTCAAGGCGATCTCGAAGATCGACGGCCGGCGTGTGATCTCACGCCAGTCCGACGGCGTGCACTTCACGCGCGACGGAGCGGTGGTCCCGGCGCGGCTGGTGCTGCGAGCGATGGAGCGGGACTACCCCGCGCTCGGCGGCTAGCGAGTCAAACCGTCCTGTGCGCCTGTCCGGGCAAGCGTCCTGACTTCTGGTTGCAGAGCAACCACTGGGCAGGACACTTGCGAAGGGCGTGCGGTTGGCGGCTAGTTGGCGCTCGGGTCGCCCGGCATCGTGGCGAGCAGCGAGTACCCACCGCCCTTGCGCCGCAGCGCCTCCGACCAGATGTCGCCGTCGGTGAACGGGTCCTCCTCGTCGGCGGGCTCGACGATCCAGGCGCCCTCGCCCAGCTCCTCGTCGAGCTGGCCGGCCGACCATCCGGCGTAGCCGGCATACACGCGAAGGCGCAGGAGCGAGGGGCTCGGCCGGTCGGGGTCGAGCGTGCCGAGCGACCCGGTGACCCGGGTGCCGGCCTCGTCCGGGTCGTCGAACTCGCCGAGCGCGACGACCGATCCCGGCGCCACCGGCCCGCCGACGTAGACGGTGTCGTCGGCGCCGGGGAGGGTGGCGAGCGCGGGCACCGCCTCGGCGACGGGGGTCTCCGAGCGCCGGTTGAGCACAACGCCCATCGCGCCGTCGGCCGTGTGCTCGATCACCAGGATCACACTGCGCCGGAAGTAGTCGAACAGCGAAGGCGCTGCGATCAGGAGGTGTCCGCGGAGGCTGTCGGCCATCGGTCTCGATTGTGCCCCAAACGCGCAGCGCGCGCGGCGGACCTGTACCGTCGCGCGCCATGAACGGGAAACTCGTCGTCGCCGAGGTCTTCGAGCGGGTCTTCGGCGTGTACCGCGACCAGTTCACGCTGCTGGTGCCGGCGGCGCTGATCGTGTTCCTCCCGGTCGCGATCCTGAACGGCGTGCTTCGCGAGAGCGGCGGATTCGGCCTCGCGCTCGTGGCCGTCGTGGTCGGCGCGATCGCCACCTACTGGTTCCAGGGGATGGTCGTCGAGGCCGCCAGGGACATCATGGACGGGCGCCGCGACCACACGGTCGGGTCGCTGATCTCGTCGGTGGCGCCGGTCGTGGGGCCGCTGCTCGTGGCCGGGATCCTCGGCGGGCTCGGCATCGGCATCGGCTTCGTGCTGCTGATCGTGCCCGGGCTCTTCCTCATGACGATCTGGGCGCTGCTCGCCCCGGTGATCGTCGTGGAGCGCACCGGCGCGCTGGCCGCGTTCGGCCGCAGCCGCGAGCTCGTGCGCGGCCACGGCTGGCAGGTGTTCGCCGTCCTCTTGGTGCTGCTGCTCGTGAAGCTCGTGCTGAGCACCGTCGTGGCGGGCATCGCCGTGGCCATCAGCGACACGATCTTCGGCTACGGGCTCGCCGACCTCATCACGAACGTCCTGATCGCCCCGCTCTCGGCGATCGCGGCGGCGGTCGTCTACTTCGAGATCCTGCGCCTGCGCGACGGGGGCGGCGCCGCGGCGCCCGCGCCCGCCCCGGCGGGCCCGGAGGTTCCCGCCCAGCCGTAGCGTGCTGGTCCTGGCGATCGTCCACCAGCGCGACGCCGGCGCCGGCGTCTTCGGCGACGCGCTCCGCGACGCCGGCGCCGAGCTGATCGAATGGGTGCCGAGCGAGTCGGGCCCGCCCGAGGTCGGCGGCCTGGGCGCGGCGCTCACGTTCGGCGGGGCCATGCACGCGGACCAGGAGGACGCCAACCCCTGGCTGCCCGCCGAGAAGTACCTGCTCGCGGAGCTGCTGCGCCGGGGCGTGCCGCTGCTGGGCGTCTGCCTCGGCGCACAGCTCCTCTCGGAGGCGGCCGGCGGGGCGCCGCGGCGGGCGAGCGAGCCCGAGATCGGCTGGGTCGAGGTCGAGCTCACGCCGGAGGGGCGCCGCGACCCGCTCACCGGCCCGCTGCCGGAGCGCTTCGAGGCGTTCGAGTGGCACAGTTACGAGGCCGGGCCGCCGGACGGCAGCGTGATCCTCGCGCGGAGCGCAGTCTGCGTGCAGGCCTACCGGCTGGCGGAAGCCCCCGCTTGGGGCATCCAGTTCCACGCGGAGGTCGCGGGCGCCGACGTGGGCGGGTGGCTGGACGGATACGACGCCGACGAGGACGCCGTGCGCATCGGCCTCGATCCGGAGGCCCTGCGCGCCGAGACGGTGCCGCGGCTGGACGAGTGGAACGAGCTCGGCCGGGGCTTCGCGCAGAGGTTCCTCGCCGAGGCCGCCCGTCACTCCGGCGTGACGTAGGCGGACGCGATCCCGCCGTCCACCATGAAGGCCTGGGCGGTGACGTAGGACGACTCGTCGCTCGCCAGGAAGAGCGCGCCGTTCGCGATCTCGCGCGGCTCGGCGAACCGGCCCATCGGAACGTGGATGAGCCGGCGCGCCGCCGCCTCGGGGTCCCTGGCGAACAGCTCCTGCAGGAGCGGCGTGTTCACGGGCCCGGGGCAGAGCGCGTTCACGCGCACGCCCCGCTTCGCGAACTCCACGCCGAGCTCCCGCGACAGCGAGAGCACGGCGCCCTTCGATGCGGTGTACGAGATCTGCGATGTCGCGGCGGCCATAACGGCGACGAACGAAGCCGTGTTGATGACGGAGCCGCCGCCGTTCTCGAGGAGGTGCGGGATCCCGTGCTTGCAGCACAGGAACACCGACTTCAGGTTCACGTCCTGCACGCGCTGCCAGGCCTCGAGCGACGTGTCGAGCACCGACGCGTCGTCGTTCGGCGAGATCCCCGCGTTGTTG
>JAFGJG010000077.1 GCA_016929195.1 Thermoleophilaceae bacterium | reverse complement strand
CTTCGCGACCGCAATCGCCGTGAGCTTCGTGACCGAGGCGCTCGTCTGATGGGCCCGCGCCTGGCAGGCCTCGGGATCGGGGTGGCGTTCGGGGTCGTGCTCTCCTGGAGCGGCATGACCAGCCCGGAGGTGATCCGGGGGGCACTTCTCTTCGAGGAGGCCTACCTGTTCCTGTTCTTCGCCTCGGCCGTGCTGGTGTCGACGCTGGGCCTGGCGCTGCTGCGCCGTGCCGGGACGCGGGCGCTCCTCACGGGTGCGCCGGTGAGCTGGGCCAAGGAGCCGGTCGAGCGACGCCACATCTACGGGAGCCTCGTCTTCGGCATCGGCTGGGGGATCTCGGACGCCTGTCCCGGGCCGATCATGACCCAGGTCGGGCAGGGGATCGGCTGGGGCCTCTTCCTGCTTCTCGGCGTGGTGATCGGGGTCTATGCCTTCCTGCGCAGGCACGAGGACAGCGAGCCGGCCGCGGAGCGCCGGACGGGCCCTCGGCTCAGGGTTGGGCTGGAGCCCCGTTCTCACCCACGAGGATGAGCCGGCCGTCCGGCAGCCTGTAGACCTGGCCGACCGCCTCGCCCGCGCCGCTGGCGGTGGACTTCGACTTCGGCGTGGTGAGCGTGCGCTCGGTGCCCTCCGGCTTCTTCTCCACCCTTCCCGTCTGCTGGTCCACGGTCAGGCCGAGTCCCGCGATCAGAAACGCCACGGCCAGCACCAGGCCGAGGTCGAACAGGTTGACCAGCCCGTCGAGCGGATCGCCGACGTCGCTGTCGAGCTGACCGTGCCGTCCCAGCCCTACACGGCTCACGCGGAGTGCTCCCCGACCGCCGCGGTCACGCGCTGGTGCGGCCCCGCCTGCGGGTCATAGGCGGCCACGGCGCGCTCGAAGGCCGCCAGGTCCTCCGTGTAGAGGCGCGTGCGGACCAGCGTGAGCGCAAACGCCAGGGTTCCGACCAGGATTCCCAGGACCGTCGCTGCAAACGCGACCTTGAGATCGCTCGCGAGCGGCGCGAAGTCCCCCTCGCCCAGCACGGTCAGTCCGGGAGCCAGGGGGATCAGCGTGCCCATCAGGCCCACCGCCGGCCCGGCGCGCACCAGCATGCGCGTGCGGTCGAGCCGGCGCTGCACGCTCAGCTCGAAGTCAGCGAGCGCGTACTCGATCGCCTCGCCCCCGCTCCGAGTGGCGGCGGCGAGGTCGATGACCGTGCGCTCGGCCAGCGGACCGGGGGTCCTGCGCGCGATCGCGGGCGCCGCGTCCGCGTCCGCAAGGGCGCGCTGCGTCAGTTCCTGTAGGCGTGGCGTGCCGGGACGGACGCGCCGCCAGCCCTCGATCGTCAGGCGCCCGAGCTCGACCGCCAGGAGCCCGAGAAGGAACAGCGCAGCGAGGTGTACCGGAACGTCGAGCGCCCCGGCCAGGCCGGACAGCGCCTGCGAGATCGCGTCGCTGGCCGCCACCTATCCCGCCTTTCCGTACTTGCCCGGCCGGAACTTCCCCTGCAGGTGCCAGTAGCCGGAAAAGTCGTTGAACGGCCCGCCGACGATCTGGCTGACCCAGGTGATGGTGTAGCGCCGCGTCCTGGGGTCGTAGGTGCCGCTGACCTTGCGCGTCCGTCCCGGCAGGTTGCCCGCCGGCTTCGGCGCGCCCTGGTTGAACCAGATGCTGTTCCACGAGGCGGTGAAGCCGCGCACGTCGCCGGTGAGCTTGCGGCCCTTCGCCCTGATCACGGGAACGCCGACCTTCCTGCCGCTCTGGGCGTCCGTCGCGGCCGTGGAGAGGCTGAACCTGATCCCGGCGAACAGCGTCGGAGTCATGATGCGATTGGCCAGGGCGAAGCCGTTGGGGGCGAATGCCGGGTCGGGCGGATCCTGGAAGCGGCCGGACCAGAGGCCGCCGTCGATCCCCGCCTTGAGCAGCGTGTAGGTCTTGTCCTTCGCGCGCGAGTTGGGGTTGGCGAAGAAGGGCCCGCGCTTCACGGTGCCGCCCGGCTGGATCATCCGGAAGTATGTCCCGCCGGCCTTCCCCTTCTTGAACTTGCCGGGGCTGAACAGGAAGGTGCCGTTCAGCTTCTTCGCGGTGGCCGCGGGCGCCACTGCCGGGAAGAGCGCGGCGATGGCCAGGATGGCTGCTGCGAGCAGGCCGGGCGTTCTGCGGTTCATGGTGCTCCTTGGTCGGGTGGGAGTGGTCACGTGGGCACGGGCTCCGAGGCTCTGACGGGTGCGGTGGCCGGCAGCGGCCGGGTTCCGGCGAGGACCGCGAGCCCCACGACGAGCAGGCCGGGCACCACGAAGAACCAGATGAAGAGCGGGAAGTCCGGCAGCGCGGCCACGGCCCGGTAGTTCTCGACGTTGTCGCTCATCACGCCGATCATCGGCGTCATGTCGTTGAGGATCGGGATCCACCGGTCCCGCAGGCGCACGGTCGCCGGCAGCTCGCGCCCGATCTCCTTCTCGCTGAGCCCGCGCGCCTCGAGCGCCGGGATCAGGTCGATGCCGATGGCGCCCTGGCCGATGGTGATCGTGGCGAAGTCGCCCTGGATCTTCTGGACCGTCGGCCGCGTCTCGATCGTCTCGAACGCGGTGACCATGCGGCCTCCCTTGGGTGCGCGGTCGAACATCTGGAACACGGCCGGGGCGAGTACCAGGCCCACGCCCAGGGCGATCGCCGCCCGGCGGAGCGGTATCCAGGCGGACCGGCCCAGGACGAGGCCGGCCCCGGCGAGCAGCACGATCAGCCCCCCGGGAATCACGAAGAACCACGGGAACGCACGGAACGACGGCAGCGCCGCGACGGCTTCGTAGTTCTCCCGGTTGGCGCGGATCGTGCCGAGCAGGTCGTCGAACGTCCTGTGCACGTCCGGCCACTGCTGCGTGAAGAGTGCCACCTGCCCGTGCTGCCGGTCGAAACGCCGGCGCGCGGTCTCAGGGCTCTTCGCGCCCGGTGCGAGCAGCTCGGGCAGCCGCCCGCGGGCCTCCTGTGCGTACTCGTCCACGTCCCGGACGTGACGCTCGAAGTCCTCGATCTTCGCGGCCTGCATGTAGGGCTCGAACGCCTTGATCATCTCGGCGCCCTTCGGCGCGCGGTCGAACATGCCGACGGCGAAGGGGAGCGCGATCAGCGCGCCGCCCACGGCGAGCATGGCGAGCAGGGGCCAGCGCCGGCGCGGCGGCCGGCCGAGCCCGGCCCGGCTCGTCGAGATCCCGCTCACCGCGCCGCCGAAGCGCACGAGCGGGGCCACCGCGGCGGTGGCGGACTGACCGGCCGCCACGAGAGGAGGCGCGCCGCTCGGGCTCGGGCGCACGCGCTCGAGCGTGGCACCGAGGGCGAACAGCAGCGTCAGGCCGCCGCAGAGCAGGATCGTGGCGCGCTGCTCGTTCGTGAGGCCGTCGTCGCTGGCCCCCGCCTTTGCCGCCAGCCGCGGCCCGGTGCCGACCACCGTGCCCGATACGGCGCCCCTGCCCGCGCCCTGGAGCGCCTCCTGAGCGGCCGACCTCCCGCTCCCTTCGCCCGAGCCGCGCCTGCCGGAGCCGTCGGCGGTGGCCCCCTGGAACGCGCCGGGGTCCGCCGTGGCCTCCGAGTGGGTGCTGCTCACGCCCTGGTCGGCGGTGCCCGCGCTCACTCGGTCGGACGACGGGTCGGCGCCCTGCGCGCCCGTCCGCTTCACGTTGTCCGGCCCGCCCGTCTTGCTCGCCACACGCGCGAGCGGGAACGTCTTGCCGTTGAACGCCGGGTAGGCCTGCGCCGTCTCGATGACCGACGGCGGCACCGGGCTGTAGATCGAGCCCTTCGACGTGAGGCCGCCGCTCGACTGCTGCTGGTACTGGGTCAGCCCCTGGGTGACGGTCTTGCCGCCGGAGGTCTTCAGCATCGGCGCGCCGAGCTTGCGGAGTGCCTGGAGCGTGAACGCCGTGGCCGCCACGTCGCCTCCGCTCGTGGCCTTGTCCAGCCGGGTCGAGGCGGTGATCGAGCCGTCGTTGCTCTGGGCCGCCTGCAGGTATGCGAGGCCGGACCGCACGGCGGGATGACCCATCCCGGCCGCGCCGGTGGCCGCCAGCGCCTGCAGCACCAGCGCGGTGGACGCGCTGTCGGCGTTGCCTCGCGGACCCCACGCGTTGTCGGAGGTGAGCGAGTCGAGCAGCGTCTCGGCCACGGAGCCGGCGGTCCTCCGTGCGGAGGCGGTGTCCGCCGCGAGCAACCCGAAGACCGCGAGTGCCGCGCCCTGCGGGTCGCTTCCGACTGCGCCCCTGGTCAGCTCGCCGGTGAGGCGCTGGACCGGGTTGTCGTAGAGGGACGGCCCGAAGCGTCCCGTCGTCTGGATGAGAGCGAGTAGGCCGAGATCGCCGAGCGATGTGAACTTGGAGCGGTTGTCGACCAGATAGTCGTCGGCGCTGCGCCCGTTCTTCAGGAACTCGTCGCGAGGGTTCTTGCCGGCCGCGAGCAGCGCCACGGACGCCCAGAGGGTGGCCCTTGGATCCGATGGCTCGCCCTTCCGGACGCCGAACCCGCCGTCCTTGTTTTGAGCATCTTCGATGAACCCCGCCGCCGCGGAGGCGTTGCTACGTGCGTGCGCGGGAGCGCCGGCCACCAGCAGGGCGACCAGCGCCAGCCCGGCCGCTCGAATCCACAGAACGCTTGTTCGCCGCACGGGGTGGACGGATGGGGGTCGAGACGGGCCCAGACGTACTCCACAAAGCCTACCGAGTTGCTGTACTTAGCGATCCGGCGGAGCCCGAGCGGGTCGGGCCCTCCGGCGGACGTCGCCGCCTGGGCCGGCGCACGAGACGGGCGTCAGCGGCTCCGCCGGACGGCCACGTACGCGGTCTGCTTCACGCGCACCGCGCCCGCTCTCGTGGTCGTCACGAGCTTGATCCGGCGCTTTGCCAGCTTGCGCCTGGAGAGCCGCCGGATCAGCCGGGCGTCCGCCTTCCGGAGCCTGAGCTTCACCGTCGCCTTCTTCAGAGGCGCGATCGAGAAGCTCGCGGTGCCGCGCGTCGACGGCTTCGCCTTTGCCTTCGACGCCGCCACCAGCGCGGCCGAGATGGTTCCGCGGCAACGGCCGATCTTGCTCGTGCGGCAGCGAAGCTCCACCCGGACCCTGCCGTCCTTGCCGACGACGGTCCTACCGAGCTTGAGCGGTTTGGCGGGTACGGCCCCACCCCCACCGCCCGTTCCACCGCCTCCCCCACCGCCGTCACCCGGAGGCGTCGGAGTGGACCCTGTCGGCGCAAAGGTGCCGACGATGTGCCAGAGCCCCGTGAAGCTGTTGAAGGGGCCGCCGACGATGAGGCTCGTCCAGTCGAGGGTGAAGGCCCTCGTGGTTGCGTTGTAGGTGCCCGTCGGGCCCGAGGTGATGCCCGGGGACGTTCCGTCCGGCTTGGGCGAGCCCTGGTTGAACGACTGGCCGTTCCACTGCGCGGCCCACGCCGTGATCTGACCGGAGAGCGCTGCCCCGTTCGCCTCGATCCGCGGCAGCGGGTCAGCCGTGCCTGTCTGCGGGTCGGTGGCCGCCGTGACGATGCTGAAGTCGACTCCGAAGAAGGGAGTCGGCTTCGTGATCCGCCCGGCCAGCGCGTCGCCGGTGTTGCCGCCCGCGAAGGCCGGCGTGGGCGGGCCTTGGAAGGCACCGGTCCGCAGACCGCCGTCCGTGCCGGGCGAGAGCAGCGTGTAGGTCGTGTCGCTGCAGGCCGAGTCGCCGTTGGCGAGAAACGGCCCGGCGGTCGTGCCGGCCGGCTGGATCATCCGGAAGTACGACCCCGAGGGGGCCGGCGAGCACGTGCCCGCGGTGATCCTGAACGTGCCCGTGAGCGGCGCCGCGGCCGCTGCCGGGGCTCCCACGGCGAGGACCGAGGCGATCGCCGCCGCGGCCGTGAGTCGTGTGCCGGGCCGCGCCAACGTCCTACCCCGCCGGCGCCCGCTCCTCCGGGAGCCTGACCGTGACCTCGCGCGCGGAAAGCCCGTCGGCGAGCAGGTCGCCCGCGAACTCGTAGAACCGATCGCGGTAGATCGCGAAGGTGTGCTCGTCCCAGTAGCGGCCGTCGTAGAAGCGGTGCTCGCGGAGCGTGCCCTCCGGCTCGAACAGCTCCTGCCAGCCCGCGTCGAACTGCGGGAGGTTGAACTCCGGGATCTCGAGATACAGCTTCCTGAGGTTCCAGTGTGTGAACACGTAGTGGAGCGTCAGCCCTACCCCGAACACCAGATGCGGCCCCTTGGCTCCGGGGTCGAAGCGCGCGGCGGCCAGCTTTGCGTACCCGTTCAGGAAGTCGGCGTCGTAGACCACGACCAGGCCGACCTGTCGCTCCGTCCGGCTGAGCCCGCCGACGATGTTGTCGCCCACGACGTTGCCCTCGTTGTTGAGGACCATGAACTGGACCAGCACGCCCTGCCAGAGCCTGCGCATCCAGTCGTCCGGTGCCGGGGTCATGCCCCGCACCCGCCAGCGCACGCCCAGCTGCCCCTCCCAGCGCGCGAGCGCCGGATAGTCGTCCGGCCTCAGCGGCCGGAGCGCGACGTGCTTCCCCGCGAGCGGCGCCGGCCGGAAGCCGGCGCCGCCCGCGTCCTCTGAGCCCACCTAGTTCGCCGCCTCGAACGTCCCCTCGAGGTGCCACGACCCGGTGAACCCGTTGAAGGGCCCGCCCTGGATGTGGCTCGCCCAGTTGACCTCGAAGGCGCCGGTGCTCGGGTTGTAGTGGCCGGTGGGGCCCGAGGTCAGGCCCGGCGTGGAGCCGTCGGGCTTGGGCGCGCCCTGGTTGAACTGCTGGTTGTTCCACGACGCCGCGAACGCCGAGACGTCGCCGCTGACGTTGCCCTTGCTGTCGTAGCTCAGCTCCGGCGCCGGCGTGTTCTTGTGGCCCGTCTGCGGGTCGGTGGAGTTCGTGCTGACGCTGAAGTTGATCCCGAAGAACGGAGTCGGGTCGATGATCCGCGCCGACAGGCTGTTGCCGACCCCGTCGAAGGCCGGGTTGGCCAGCGGCTGATAGGCACCGGTCTTGAGGCCGTCGTCGGTTCCCGGCGAGAGGAACGTGTACGAGTCGTGGTCCGCCGCCGAGCTGATGTTGGCCACGAACGGCCCGTTGGCGATGGTGCCACCGGGCTGGACCATCCGGAAGTACGAACCGTCGACGCCCCCGGCGGTGTCATGCCCCGCCTCCAGCTTGAACGTGCCGACGAGCTCGGTGGCCGCGTTGGCCACGGAGGTGAAAGCCAGGCTGAGGGCGGCAACCGCAGACCCCACCACCGGCCACCTCGCGATGCGTGTCTTCATCCCCTGCTCCTTGGTAGTCGATTGCGGCTTGAGACGACCGAACCGGCGCAGCTGCTTGCCGCCGGCGCTTAATCCCAACAAAGTCGATTAAGTTAGTGGACTATAGCCGCCGGAAACCTACCCGGTCAAGAGGCCGGAGTGTCTCGGGCAGGCGCTAGACGCGCAGGAAGCGCCGCAGCGTGATGCCGCTTCCGATCGCCGACACGGCGATCGAGGCGAACATGAGGAGGACGATCAGCAGCGGGAAGTCGATCGTGTCCGGCCCCGCGAGCAGCGCGAAGCGGTCGGAGAGCGGGTCGATGAAGGTCTGCTTCGCGATGATCAGGAGCAGCACGGCGAGCAGGCCGCCGAAGAACCCGACGATCACGCCCTCGATCACGAACGGCCAGCGGATGAACCAGTTGGTGGCGCCGACCAGCTTCATGACCTCGACCTCGCGGCGGCGGGCGAACAGCGACAGCCGGATCGTGTTCGCGATCAGCGCGATCGAGGCGAACACGAGCAGCGCGGCCAGTCCGGCGGTCAGCGCCTTCACGAGGCCGGTCGCGGACAGGATCTTGTCCGTGTCCTCCTCGCGGTTGCGCACCTCGTCGAGGGCGGGCTGGGGCGACCGCGTGATCGTCGCGACGATCGAGTCGAGCTTGTCCGGATCCTCGGGCGTGACGCGGAACGAGGCCGGCAGCGGGTTCGCCCCGAGCAGCTCCGCGCCCTCCCTGAAGGCCTTCGGGTTCTTCTCCTGGGCCCGCTCCAGGGCCTCGGTCTTCGAGATGTACTCGACCGACTTGACGCCGGACGTGTCCTCGAGCGACGTCTTCAGCTGGTCCTGCTGCGACTGCGTCGCCGCGTCCTTGATGTAGACGTCGGCCACCACCCGGCTGCGGACCTCGTTGGCGGTCCCGGTCGTGGCCTGCACGATCGGGATGAACACTCCGAGCACCAGCGCCGTGAGCAGGACGGTCAGGAGGGCGGCGAGCGCCGGCGCCGAGCTGCGGCGCAGGCCGCGCAGCGCCTCCCTGAGGAAGAAGGTGGCGGGCATCAGTTCGGGTGTCCCTCGTCGCCCACGCCCAGCTCACCGCGCAGGCGCACCGCGAACTCGGTCGTGGACTCGTCCGGGCGGTAGAGCCCGGACAGCTCGTCGCGGATGATGCGGCCCTCGCGCAGCTCGACCACGCGGCGGCGCATCTTGTCGACCATCTGGCTGTCGTGCGTCGCCACGACGACGGTCGTGCCGGCGCGGTTGATCCGGTAGATCAGCTGCATGATCCCGATCGACGTCTCGGGATCGAGGTTGCCGGTGGGCTCGTCGGCCAGCAGCAGCGGCGGGTGGTTCACGAACGCGCGGGCGATCGAGACGCGCTGCTGCTCGCCGCCGGAGAGCTCGTCCGGGAAGTTGTGGAGCTTCGTGGAGAGGCCCACGAGCCGCAGGATGTCCGGCACCTTGCGCCGGATCTCCTGCCGGGTCTCGCCGATCACCTGGAGCGAGTAGGCGACGTTGTCGTACACGGTCCGGTTCGGCAGCAGCTTGTAGTCCTGGAACACCACGCCGATGTTGCGGCGCATGTACGGCACGCGCGAGCGCGGCATGGAGTTCAGCTCACGCCCCGCGATGAGCAGCTCGCCCTTGCTCGGCTCGATCTCCTTGAGCAGGAGCCGGATGCACGTGGACTTGCCGCAGCCGGTGGGGCCCACGAGGAACACGAACTCGCCGCGGCCAATCCGCATCGAGGCTCCGTCGAGCCCGACGGAGCCGCCGCCGTAGACCTTGCTCACGTCCCTGAACTCGACGACCGGGACGTTCGGGTCTGCTCCCTGCCTGTGCGCGCGAGATCGCGCCTGTTCGGTGCGAACCGATGCCATGCGGACCGTCATTGATAGCGAAATGCCCTGTAAACAGGCGCCGGTGCACGTGCATGTGCACCGGGCTCAGCGCTTGACGCGCCAGCGGGTGAAGAGCTCGCCCTCGGCCTCCGCGAGCGATACGAGCTCGAGCTCGGCCGGCTCCACGAGCTCGCGCCCGGCCACGATCGTGAGCGCCGCCGCGCCACCGAGCAGCTTCGGGTTGAGCGTCAGGAACAGCTCGTCCACCAGGCCGGCGGCGAGCAGGAACGAGTTCAGGGTCGGCCCGCCCTCGCAGAGAACGGCGCGGACCCCGTGCTCGGAGCGCAGCCGGGCCATCAGGAGCGGCAGGTCGTCCCCCACGCGCTCGTACGCCACGTGGTCGCCGAGGCCCGGCAGCTCGCCGTCGGACGCCGTGGCGATCACGACCGGCTGATCCGGGTCGCCCAGGATCGGGAGGTCGGGAGGAAGATCGAGCCGACCGGACACGATCACGGCCAGCGGCACCTCCCGCACCCCCTCCTCCACCCGCTTCGCGCGCAGCTCCGGCGTCTTCGTGACGGTGCCGTAGCGCTCGGCGCGCACGGTGCCGGCACCGACCATCACGGCGTCGGCCTGCGTCCGGAGGTGGTGGAAGAGGTCGCGGTCCACGTCGGTCGAGATCCCGCGGGTGCGCCAGTCCATCGCGGCCTTGCCGTCGGCGGTCGAGACCATGTTCACGACGAGGTAGGGCCGCCCCTCGGGGGCCTTGTCGATCAGCCGCAGGCCGGAGGCGAGCCGCCCGGGCGAGGTCTCGAGCCGCTCGGGGAAGTGGAGCCGCACCGCCGGCAGGGTAGCCGCCGCCCGCCGCTCAGCGGATGTGGAACGTCTCGAGCCAGCTGTCCTCCTTCGACCAGATGTGAGTGCGCCGGCAGCGCAGGCACCGCATCCCGAGGTCGCGGAGGGTCGCGTCCTCGTACTCCTCCGGATTCATCCGCACCCCGGTGAAGACCGGTTCGCCGTCGGTCGGGCAGCGGATGACGACGAAGCCCTTCGGCAGTTCTCGCTGGGAATGCACTCAGACATTCTTAACCAATAGCGCGCGGTTGCGCTCGCCGGCACGGTGCTCTCGTTCGTGCTGGCGACCGTCGTGGTCGCCCGCCGCGGCTAGTTGGCGCGCAGCACGCAGTAGCCCGGGAACTCGAAGTTCGCCGAGTTGAGCCCGCGGCCGGCCCGGTAGATGCCGCCGTCGGACGGGCGCTCCATCACGAACGCGTTCTCGACCCCGCAGCACTCGCGTCCCTGGCGCACGCGCGCACGGCGCGCCACCACCTGGAGCAGTCCGGCGGCGGCGCGCCGGCCGCGTGCGTCGGTGCGGAAGCGCGAGGGACCGCGGCCGGCGACCCGCCAGCGCGGGCGCAGGACCGTCCGCTTGTCCCCCTTGCAGTAGGAGTCCCAGCCGGACGGGTCGTGCGGGCCGCAGGCGAACGGCTTGTTGAAGACGACGCGGTCGGGAGCGGCCGGGTCGAACTGGGTGATCGCGTTGTCGATCGCGAAGGCCGGGGCCGCGCGGAACACTCCGCCCACGTTCACTGCCGTGGCCCACTCCTCGTACACCGACCTGCAGCCGGGGTTCGGCAGCAGGCGCATGCGAGCGCGGCGCTCCGCCCCTGGGCAGTTGGGCACCGGCGCGCCGAAGTCAGCCATCACGCGCGTGTGCGCGAGCAGCCTGCGCCCGCGGAACAACCAGGTCTCGAGCGAGTGGTGCCGGACGGTGCCGCGCCGCGGCGAGCCGGAGCCCTGGTGCAGGACCATCATCCACGAGAGCCCCTTGCGGTCGTCGTTGACGACGAAGACCTTGAAGCCGGCGTGCGGCTCGTCGCTGCCCGCGTAGATCCCGATCGGACCGAAGGCCGGCATCCCGGTGCGCCGGAACATCCGGAACGCGTGGGGGTTCGAGCCATGCTCGTGCCCGAAGGCGCAGCCGTGGCGCTGGTCGACCGGCGGGTGCCACGTGGCCCAGGCACGGCCGCCGCGGCGGACCAGATGGCGGTCGTGGACCCAGGCGGCGCACATCGGCGTGCCGTCGGGCGCGCGCGCCTTCGCGTGGTCGATCGGGTCGGGCGCGCCGCCGGCCGCCGTGGAGGCAGGCAGGCACGCGAGCGCGAGGGTGAGCGCGAGGAGCCGGCGCACCTACGGCGTGATCGCGACCATGCGCTCGATCGGCACGCGGGCGCGCTCGGCGATCGCCGGGTCCACGCTCACCTGCGGGCGAAGGTCACGGAGGGAGTCGCGCAGCTTCGGCAGCGTGATCATCTTCATGTAGCGGCAGACCGCCGCGCGGTTCGCGGCGATGAAGCTCTTGCCGGGGTTCTCCTTCTCGAGCGGATGCAGCATCCCGGTCTCGGTCGCGACGATGAACTCGTCGGCCGGCGAGCTCTTCGCGAAGTTGAGCATCCCGCCGGTGGAGAGCATGTGGGTGTGCTCGGCGTCGACGTCGCCCGACGCGACGTACTCCATTACCTGCGTGGTGCAGCCGCACTCGGGGTGGATCAGGAACTCGGCGTCGGGATGGGCGGCTCGCACGTCGGCGATGTCGCCGGGCCGGATGCCGGCGTGCACGTGGCACTCGCCGTCCCACACCTGGAGCCGGCGGCCGGTCGTGCGCTCGACGTAGGCGCCGAGCCACATGTCGGGACCGAACAGGATCTCGGTGTCGTCGCCGTGCTCGCGCCAGATGTGCTCCACGACCTGCACCGCGTTCGAGGAGGTGCAGCAGTAGTCGGTCTCCGCCTTCACCTCAGCCGTCGTGTTCACGTACATCACGACCAGCGCGCCGGGGTGCTTCGCCTTCCAGGCGCGCAGCTGATCGGCGGTGATCGAGTCCGCGAGCGAACAGCCCGCGTCGAGGTCGGGCAGCAGGACCGTCTTGTCAGGGGACAGGATCGACGCCGTCTCGGCCATGAAGTGCACGCCGCAGAAGGCGATCACGTCTGCGTCCGTCTCGGCGGCCCTGCGCGACAGGCCGAGCGAGTCGCCCACGAAGTCGGCCACGTCCTGGACCTCGGGCACCTGGTAGTTGTGCGCCAGGATCACCGCGTTGCGCTCTTCGGCGAGCGCCCGGACCTCGCTCTTGAGAGCCGGGATGTTCTCCAGCGTCAGCGGTGCGCCCGTGCCGGGAAAGGTCTGGGACGGCATGTTTCGAACCTCGCTCGGTGTCGAAATGAAGCCGCCGGCCGGGTGGCCGCGACTGCCTACAAGTCTAGAGCCTGGAGCATCAGGCTCACGTCTAGCGCGGGAGCCGAGTGGGTGAGCGCGCCCACGCTTATGTAGTCCACGCCCGTCTCCGCGATCGAGCGAACCGTCTCCAGCGTCACCCCGCCGGACGCCTCGAGCGCCGCCCGCCCGCGCACCAGGGCGACGGCCTCCCGGAGAGCCGCGGGATCCATGTTGTCCAGGAGGATGCGCCCGGCGCCGCCCGCCAGCGCCTCGTCCACCTCGGCGAGCGACGCGCACTCGACCTCCACGGTCACGCCCGCGGGCGCGCCGGCGAGCGCCCGGCGCGTGGCCTCCCCCACCCCGCCCGCCAGCGCCGAGTGGTTCTCCTTCACGAGCACCGCGTCCCAGAGCCCGCGCCGGTGGTTCGTGCCGCCACCGGCCAGGACCGCCTCCTTCTCGAACGCGCGCAGGCCCGGCGTGGTCTTGCGCGTGTCGAGGATGCGCGCGCCCGTGCCCTCCACCGCGGCCACGAAGCGCGCGGTGAGGGTGGCCACGCCGGACAGGCGCCCGAGGAAGTTGAGCGCCACGCGCTCCCCGGCGAGGATCGCATCGGCCGCGCCGCTCAGCTCGGCGAGCGGACCGGGCTCGCGCCAGCCGCCGTCGCCAGTGAGCGCCCTGAACTCCAGGTCGGGGTCCACGCGAGCGAATACGGCCGCCGCGACTCCCAGCCCCGCCGGCACTCCGGGGGCGCGCTGCTCGATCGTGGCCGTGGCCCGCGCGCCCTCCGGGACGACGGCCGCGGTCGTCAGGTCGCCGGTTCCGAGGTCCTCCTCCAGGGCGAGTGCGATCACGTCCAGCACGGCGCGGGAGGCTACGGGAACACGGCGGGCTTGCCGATGCATGCTCGATGGAGGACGAGGGCCGCAGCGCGATCGGCTTCGTGAAGTCCATGTACGCGCGCAGGGGCAACCCCTACGCCGGAGCCGACCTGCCGCCCGCCAAGAACGCGCTGCACGGCCTGCTCGCGATCACGGCCCTCCTGTGCGTCTGCTTCCTGCCGCTCGAGCCCGTGGACGGCCGGATCGGATCGGCCGGATGGGTGGTGGCCGCGCTCGTGCTGGCAGCCTGGACGGCCGGCGTCGTCGCCCTCGCGCAGCGCGACGTAGGCTGGCCCGGGCTCCTGCTCCTCTGCTACGGCGCCGTGGCGGGTGTGGCGGTGCTCGGCTGGCTGTCCGGATCGCCCACGAGCGCCTACACCAGCTTCCTGCTGATCTGGGCCGGTGCATCGGCCGTGCACCCGCCGCGGCGGAGCCTGCCGGTCGTGCTGACCGCCGTCCTCTGCGTCTGGATCCCGTTCATCGCCGACGGCGGCGGGAGCGAGCTGGCCGGGCGCCTCGCCGCCGAGTCGGTGCTCATCCTGACCGTGGGCTTCGTGCTCGGAGCGATCCTGTTCGACGTCCGCCATCAGCGGCTGCGCGCCGAGCACACCGGCCGGCTCGCCCGCATGGACCAGCTGACCGGGCTCGGCAACCGCTTCGCCTTCGACGAGGCGGTGGCCGTCGAGATCGCCCGCTCGCGCCGGGAGAGCGCGCCGCTCAGCGTCGGCATCGCCGACCTCGACGACCTCAAGGGCATCAACGACCGCCACGGCCATCTCGAGGGCGACCGCTGCATCTCGGAGGCTGCACGGGCGATCGAGCTGTCGGTGCGCATGACCGACCGCTGCTTCCGCTGGGGCGGCGACGAGTTCGTGATCGTCCTCCCCGGCGCCGCCCGCGGCACCGCCGAGGAGGTCCTCGAGCGGATGGCAGACGGCGTCGCGGCCGTGTGCGAGACCGAGGACCGGCGCCCCGTGACGCTGACCTACGGATGCGCCGAGTTCGAGGAGGGCATGAGCATCGACGACGTGATGTCGCTCGCCGACCTCTCCCTTCTCGGCAACAAGCCGGCGAAGCGGGACTAGCTTCTCGAAAGCACCCGGCCGCGCTCGATGCCGGCCACGGCGTATGCCTCGGCCTCGTCGAGCGTCTCCCGCTCGAGCAGCGCCTCGGCCAGCGCGTCCAGCTTGTCGCGGTTGGCCGACAGCAGCGCCCGGGTGGCCTCCAGCTCCTCGTCGACGATCCGGCGGACCTCGGCGTCCACGAGCTCGTGCGTGGCCTCTGAGACGGGCTCGGCACCCGGCAGCAGCGGGCTCATCCCGTCGCTCGGTGCGACCACCAGGAAGCCCACCTTCTCGCTCATCCCCCAGCGCTCGACCATCCCGCGCGCGATGCGGGTGACCTGCTGGATATCCGACTCGGCGCCGGTCGTGGACTCGCCGAACTCGAGCTCCTCGGCCGCCCGGCCCCCGGTGGAGACGCGGATCTTGGCCTTCAGCTCGTCCTCCGAGTAGTTGAAGCGGTCGTCCTCGGGCGTCGAGAGCGTGACGCCGAGCGCCTGGCCGCGCGGGATGATCGACACCTTGCGCACGGGGTCCGCCCCCGGGGTGAGCATCCCGACGATCGCGTGCCCGGACTCGTGGTAGGCGATCCGGCGCCGGTCCGCCTCGCTCAGCACCAGCTTGCGCGCGGTCCCGAGCACGATCTTCTCGAGCGCGTCCGTGAAGTCCGGGCGCTGGACGCTCTGATGGCCGCGCCGCGCGGCCAGCAGCGCAGCCTCGTTCACGAGGTTGGCGATGTCGGCGCCCACCATCCCGGGCGTGGTCTGGGCGAGCCGCTCCAGGTCCACGTCGTCCGCGAGCGGCACCGAGCGGGTGTGCACGCGCAGGATCTCCTCACGGCCCTTCCCGTCGGGCGGCGAGACGACCACGCGGCGGTCGAAGCGGCCGGGCCGCAGCAGCGCCGGGTCGAGCACGTCCGGCCGGTTGGTCGCCGCCAGCACGATCACGCCGACGTTGGGGTCGAAGCCGTCCATCTCGGTGAGGATCTGGTTGAGCGTCTGCTCGCGCTCGTCGTGGCCGCCGAGAGTGCCGGAGCGGCCGCGCGCCCCCCCGATCGCGTCCAGCTCGTCGATGAAGACGATCGCGGGCGCGGCCTCCTCGGCCTGCTTGAAGAGGTCGCGCACGCGCGAGGCGCCGACGCCCACGATCGCCTCGATGAACTCCGAGGCCGACGCGGAGAAGAAGGGCACTCCGGCCTCGCCCGCCACGGCGCGGGCGAGCAGCGTCTTGCCCGTGCCCGGCGGGCCCGACAGCAGCACCCCGCGCGGGATCCGTGCGCCGAGCTGCTGGTACTTCTCCGGGTTCTTCAGGAAGTCCACGACCTCGACGAGCTCCTCCTTCGCGTCGTCGATGCCGGCAACGTCGGCGAAGGTGACCGTCTGCTCAGAGGACTCCACGCGCCGCGCGCGCGAGCGGCCGAACTGGCCGAGCACGCCGCCTCCGCCCGCGCCGGAGGCGGCCCGCCGGAAGAGCCAGACGAACAGCGCCACGAGCAGGATCGTCGGCCCGAAGCTGAAGAGGATCGTCTCGAGCAGCGAGCGCTCGCCCGGCGGCTCGGCGTTCACCACGACGTCGTTCTCCTCGAGCAGGCTCGACAGCGCGTTGTCGTTCGCGAACGAGGGGATCTCCGTCTTGAAGTCCTTGGACTTGTCCCCCTCCCACGAGACCTCCTTGTCGAACTCGCCCTGGACCGTGTCGCCCTCGGCCGAGATCTCCTTCACGTTCCCCGCCTTCACCTGGTTCACGAAGGTCGGCGTGTAGGGCACGCTGATGCGCTCCTTCGGCGGCGCGACCAGCTGCACGATCAGCCAGTTGACGAGGAACAGCGCCGCGAGGATCGCGAGGAAGCGGCGCCACGAGAACGGCAGCATCGGCGGCCGCTCCTTGGGGGCGCCGCGCCCGTCGGGCGCCGGGCTCACCCGCCAGCCGCGGCGCTTGTCCTCGGGCGGCGGCGTCCGCGGGTCAGGTGGGCGGGGCGAGTCGGCCATCCACGTGGATGGTAGGCGGCTCAGGACCGCCAGCTGATCCCGTAGCGCTCGGAGGCCGCGGCGTACGCCTCGGGGCCGAGCGTGCCGTCCCGCTCCGCCGCCGCGAGCTCGCGGAAGAAGCCCTCGAATCCGGCGGGCGAGGTCATGATCAGCAGCCGGCCCTCGCCCGGGACGACCCTTCGCTGCGCGTGCGGCACGCCGCGCGGAGCGAACGCCATCCCGCCGGGGCCGAGCCTGAACTCCTGGCCGCCGCAGGTGATGACGTGCTCGCCCTCGAGGATGAAGAAGATCTCGTCCTCCCGCGCGTGCACGTGGAGCGGCGTGTCGAGCAGCGGAGGCGCCTCCTCGATCACCGTGAACGACCCGCCGGTGGTCTCCGCGGACGCCCTCACGACGATCGTGGCCCCGGCGAACTCGAGCCGCTCGCCGCCGTCGCGGTCGACTGCGAAGCCGGGGACCGTGGGTGCCACGGCGCGACCCTAACCGACCGCGCGATGAGTTTTCGGAGACGCGCGGGTCTTAGTCTCCGAACCCGATCGAAGGAGGCCGAGATGGCGAAGGTGGTCGTTTCCCAGTTCATCACCGTCGACGGCGTGGTCGAGGACCCGGGCGGGTCCGAGGGCAAGGACTTCGGCGGGTGGGCGTTCAAGTACGACCGTGGCCCGGAGGGCGACAAGTTCAAGCTCGACGAGGTGATGGGCAGCGAGTCGCTCCTGCTCGGCCGCACGACCTACGAGGGGTTCGCCGAGGCCTGGCCCTCACGCGAGGGCGAGTTCGCCGACAAGTTCAACGGGATGAGGAAGTACGTCGTGTCGTCGACGCTCGGCGAGCCGGAGTGGAACAACACCGAGGTCATCGAGGTGGACGACGTGCGCCGGCTTCGTGAGGAGGACGGCGGCGACATCCTCGTCAACGGCAGCGTCCGGCTGGTCGCGGAGCTGATCGAGAAGGGCCTGGTGGACGAGCTGCGGCTGATGGTGTTCCCGACGGTCCTCGGCGCCGGCAAGCGGCTGTTCCGCGACGGCACGTCGGCGTCGCTGAAGCTGGCGGAGTCCCGGGCGGCCGGCGAGACGCTGATCCTGATCTACGAGCCCAGGACGGGCTGATGGGGCTGGAGGCCTTCATCGGCGAGTGGAGCATCGAGGTCGCGCTCCCCGGCGCGCCGGAGGGCGACATCGGCGCCCGCATGACGTTCGAGTGGCTGCCGGGCGAGAGGTTCCTCGCCCAGCGCTGGCAGATCCCGGTGCCGGAGGCGCCCGACGGCCTCGCCGTGATCGGGTACGACGAGGGCCGCGGCACGTTCCTGCAGCACTACTTCGACTCGCGCGGAGTGGCGCGCGTGTACGAGATGACCCTCGACGACGGCGTCTGGACCCTCGCTCGCGAGCAGCCGGACTTCTCGCCGTTCGAGTTCGCCCAGCGCTACGAGGGCCGCTTCAGCGCCGACGGCGACACGATCGAAGGCCGCTGGGACATCCGCCACGAGGGCCGCGACTGGGAGAAGGACTTCGACATCACCTACCGCCGGCTCCGCTAGCCGATTACGATCGCACCGTGCCCGACCGGCTGCACTTCACCGACATCGACGAGGCGAACGTCATGATCGCCGGCGACCCGCTCGCGCTGCTCGTCGGGTTCGCGCTCGACCAGCAGGTATCGGTTCAGAAGGCGTTCGCGGGGCCGCTCGTGCTGAGGGAGCGCCTCGGCGCGTTCGACGCCGACACGCTCGCCGCCGCCGACCTCGAGCCCGTGTTCCGCGAGCGGCCGGCGGTGCACCGCTACCCCGGCTCGATGGCGAAGCGCGTGCGTGAGCTGGCCGTGCACCTGCGCGACCGCTACGACGGCGACGCCGCGCGCGTCTGGACCGACGCCGCCGACACCGCCGAGCTGCGCGCCAACCTCGCAGCGCTGCCCGGCTTCGGCGAGATGAAGATCAAGGCGCTCGGCTCGGTGCTCGCGAAGCACTTCGGCGTCGAGGCCGCCAACGGCCTCGTGCCCCCGCACCCCACGCTCGGCGACGTGGACTCCTCCGCCGCGCTCGCCGAGTACCAGGCCGCCAAGCGCCTGCACAAGGCCGAGTGGTCGAAGACGCCCGTCGCGGGCTAGTCGCCGTCCCCACCTCCATGTCGGAGCACCACCGAGGTCTCGGTCTGGCGCTCGGGAATCGACCAGTACCTCCGCAGCAGCTCCGCGCCGCGCTCCCGCGGGAGCAGCTCGAAGCCGTGCCGCTCGTAGAACCGGATCGCCCACCCGGCGTCCGCCCAGGTGCCGACGAGCAGCGGGCGCTCGGCGTCCTCGACGAGCCGCTCCAGCAGGGCCGCGCCGATGCCGGAGCGCTGCCGCCCCGGGTCCACGTATGCGTGACGGATCAGGTCCACGTCGCGCACGGCCTGGATGCCCATGACTCCGGCGAGCCCGCGGTCGTCCTCCCAGCCCCAGAAGCGCACGCCGGCGGCGATCTCGCCGTCCAGCTCCGCGGCCGGCATGTAGGGCTCGCGCCAGCGGTCCGCGGGGATCACGCCGCGGTAGGCCTCGGCCGCCGCGTTCACGATCGAGAGGATCGCCTGGCGGTCTTCGTCACGGCATTCGCGGACGGCCGGCATGCCCCTAGGGTTGCAGCGTGGCCACGTGGGACGACGTCCGCCGGATCGCGCTGTCGCTGCCCGGCGCCGAGGAGGGCACCACTCACGGTGGCGCGGCCTGGAAGGTGCAGAAGAAGCTGTTCGTCTGGGAGCGCCCGCTCCGGAAGTCCGACCTCGAGGCGCTGGGCGGCGGCGCTCCCGGCGGCCCGATCCTCGGTGCGCGCGTGGAGCACATCGTCGCCAAGGAGGCGATGCTCGCCGACGAGTCGGGCGCCTTCTTCACGACGCCGCACTTCGACGGCCACCCGATCGTGCTCGTGAAGCTGGACGAGGTCGGCCCCGACCTCCTCGAAGAGGTGATCGTGGAGGCCTGGCTGTGCCGCGCGCCGGCGCGAGCGGCCCGGCAGTACGCCGACGAGAACCTGTGAGCGACGTACTGCTCGCGAAGCTCCTGCTCGGGCCGGGGCTCGTGGTGGCGGCCTCGCTCGCGGGGAGGCGCTGGGGATCGGCGCTCGCGGGCGTCCTCGTGTCGGTCCCGATCGTCCTCGGGCCGATCCTGCTGATCGTCACGATCGAGCAGGGCGAGGCGTTCGGGGCGGACGCCGCCACCTCCTCGCTGCTCGCGATGCTCGCGCTCGCGGTGTTCACGGTCGTCTTCGAGCGCGCCGGGCGCACCCTGCGCTGGGAGCTCACCACGCTCGCCGGCTGGGCCGCGTTCGTGGTGATCGCCCTGCTGGTGTCACGGGCTGAGACCGCGCCCGTCGTCGCCCTGGTGGTGGCGATCTGCGCGTTCGCCGCCGCGATCGCGGTCACACCGCCGCCGCCCGCGCCGGGCGAGCGGACCACACCGCCGCCCTGGTGGGACCTCCCCGCCCGCGCACTGGCCACGGCCGTCCTGATCCTGGCGCTCACGGGCGCGGCCGACGGTCTCGGGCCGGAGCTGGCGGGGGCGCTGGCGCCGTTCCCGGTCGCCACCACGGTGGTCGCCGCGTTCGTGCTCGCACAGGACGGGTCCGCGCCCGCCACCGACATGCTGCGCGGGTTCATGCGCGGGATCTACGGGACGATCGCGTTCTGCTTCCTCACCGCCGTGCTGATCGAGCCGCTCGGCACCGCGGCGGCGTTCGCGATCGGCTTCGCGGGCTCCATCGCGGTGGCGGCCGCGCTGCTGGCGGTGCGACGATCGGGCGCATGACGAAGGTGGTGACGGCCCACACGGCCGACCTCGGCGAGCCCACGCTCGCGGCCGCCCGCGCCCTCCTGTTCGAGGCCTTCGACGACATGACCGAGGCCGACTGGGAGCACAACCTCGGCGGCATCCACGCGCTCGCGTGGGAGGACGGCGAGCTGATCGGGCATGCCTCGGTGGTCCAGCGCAGGCTCATCCACCAGGGCCGTGCGCTGCGCGCGGGCTACGTCGAGGGCGTCGGCGTGCGTGCCGACCGCCGCCGGCGCGGGCACGCCGGACGGCTGATGGAGGAGATCGAGCGCGTCATCCGCGGGGCGTACGAGATCGGCGCGCTCGGCGCGACGGACGCCGCCGCACCGCTCTACCGCGCGCACGGCTGGCGAGCGTGGCAGGGGCGGACGTTCGCGCTCACGCCCCGCGGGGTGGTCCGCACCGAGGCGGAGGACGACAACGTCTACGTCCTCGAGGCCGGGGCGCCGCTCGACCTGTCCGGCGACATCACGTGCGACTGGCGCGAGGGCGACGTCTGGTAGCGCTCAGGCCCAGGGCCCGACGCCGCCCACACGCTCGACCGCGATCCGCAGCCGCACGCCCGGGGGCGGGTCATCCATCGGCGGGAACCTCACCTCTGGCCCCAGGTAGACGTGGGCAAGCTCCTGGAGCAGCGCCGCCGCGCCCCCCTCCTCCACGGCGGCCGAGCCGTGCACGACGAGGTACTGCTTGAGCCCGGGCGGCTGGATCTCGTGCCCCTCGAAGGAGAGCGTCACGCGCGGGTCGCGGCGGACGTTCTCGAGCTTGCGCTGACTCGGGTTGAGATGCGCGGTCGTGAGCTCGTCGCCGTCCACGCCGACCCAGACGCAGGTCACCTGCGGCGAGCCGTCCTCGTTGAGCGTCACGAGATGGCCGAGCGCACCGGTCCGGATCAGCTCCTTGGCGCTCTCGTGCAGGGCCATCCGCTCGGAGTCTACGGCCGCATGCGTCACGATCTCCGTGTGGACGCGAGCTGCCCCCGCTGTGGCGCCGCCGCGGCACCGGGCGCCTCGAGCTGCCGGGCGTGCGGGTTCGGCTTCCTCGACGCGCACGAGCCGCGCCGGGTGCCCTGGCGGCCGCTCGCCGCGGCGGCCGCCGTGCTCGCCGCCACGGCGATCGCCGTGGTCGCGCTCACGCGCGACTCGCCCCCGGGGCCAGTGGACGCCGCGGGCGCGGGCGAGCGGCTCGCCGCGCAGCTGCGCGACGCCGGCGTGGCGGACGTGCATGCGGTCGAGTGCGGCGACGACGTCGGCCGCGGGACGCTCACCCGCTGCGAGGCGCGCTACCGGAACGGGGACACGCAGCTGCTGCTGGTTGTGGAGGACGCCAACGGCGAGCTCGACGTCCAGAACCCCTACCCGGCGCAGCGCCGGCCGGGCGGCTAGATCTCGATGCGGTCGGTCGCCGCGCCGGCGGCGTAGGGCTCGTCCCGGACCCCCGCCCGGCCCGCCGCGCTCGCCCTGCGCCCGGCTGCGGGCACCAGCTCGGCGACCGCCCCGAGGCCGGTCGGCGGCATGTTGTTGTAGACGCTGTCGTAGGCGCCGGCCGGCACCAGATACGTCTCGTGCCAGATGCCCACGTCGCCGCTCGACCCGACGCGCCTGTTGAACCGCACCCACGCCGGCCAGTGCTCGGCGTCCCTGCTGCGGGCGTAGCGCTCGAGATGCTCGAACGATCGCCAGTACTGGACCATGAGCGGGCGGCGCGGGCCGCCGACGTAGAGGCCGGCGCCGAGGAACCCCGACTCCGGGCTGGCCTCGAGCTCCTTGATCATCTTCGGCATGGCGGCGAACACCGGCAGCCACTTCCAGGGCTTGAGGAAGCGATTGATCCGCATCCCGATCAGGAACACGACGAAGTCGCCCTCGATCGAGGCGGTCACGCGGCGGGAGATCACCTCGCCCACGGAGCGAGTCTCCCACGTGCCGCTCAGAACCGGAAGGTCGTCTGTGCGTACGGGTCCTTGGCGAACGCCAGGACCTTGCTCGCGTCGATGCGGAAGACCGCGGCGAGCCCTCCGACGGACTCGAAGCCGTCGTCGCCCTCGACGTCGAAGTGCCACACGCTGCCGTACTTGGCCTCCACCGCGTCGGCGATCGCCTGCAGGCGATCGCGCCCCGCGATCCGAGCCGCGGTCCCCTCGACGACCACGTCCACTCCCCCGGCCGAGTCGTTGCGGCCGGTCGTGAGCGCGACATTCGGGTTCGCCTCGAGGTTGTGGGCCTTCTGCTCGCGGAGGCCGGTGCTGAAGTGGAGCGCCCCGTCGTGCAGGACGGCGATCAGCGGGGTCACGTGCGGCCGGCCGTCGGCGCGCACGGTCGAGATCCAGTAGAGCTCGGCCCGCTCGAGCACCGCCTCGACCTCGTCCCACGGGGCCGGGCCGGCCTCGGGCGCGCTGAAACGGGTGTCGATCTGCCCAGTTTGCGCAGGTTTCACAGCTCGTGTCCCCTTTCGGTCGGGTGCTTCGTCTATAGACCGACAGCCCGGCACGGACTCATCGCATGAGTACGGATACCCGTATTGCGATGAGTTCCCGTGTCGTGGATGGTCTTACGGCCATCGGGACTTCGATCACAACCGAAGGGGTTTCCGGAAGATGACTCGCTTTCTCACCCGTGTAGCCGAGCTCGCCTGCCGCCGGCGCGGGCGGATGCTGCTCGGCTGGATCCTGGCCACGATCGTGATCGTGGGCATCGGCTCCTCGCTCGCAGGCGAGTACGAGGCCGACTACAACACGCCCGGCTCGGAGTCCAAGGCCGCCAGCGAGCTGACCGAACAGCGCTTCGACGGCTACTCCGGACAGGAGATCTACGTCGTCTGGAAGGACGAGGGCGGCGCGCGGAGCCCGGCGGCCCGCGCACAGCTCGACAAGTTCTTCAGCGAGGCCGAGCAGGTCGAGCACGTCTCCGAGCACGCCCCGATCCGGATCTCCGAGAACGGCGAGATCGGCTCGACCACGCTCCCGCTGACCGTCCCCGGCTGGGAGGTCAAGAAGGAGGACGGCGAGAAGCTGATCGACGCCGCCGAGTCCAACAGCGGCAACGGCCTCGAGATCAAGCTCGGCGGCGACCCGATCTACGCCGCGCAGGAGGCGGCCAGCCCCGAGGGCCTCGGCTTCCTCGGCGGCGCGATCGTGCTGCTGATCGCGTTCGGATCGGTCGTCGCGGCGGGGCTCCCGCTGATAATCGCGCTGGTCGGCCTGGCGATCTCCTCCGGCGGCCTTATCGCCCTGCTGGCGAACGTCGTCGACGTGCCCGACTGGACCACGGCCGTCTCCGGTCTGATCGGGATCGGCGTGGGCATCGACTACGCCCTGCTCGTCCTGACCCGGTTCAGGTCCGAGCTCGACGACGGCAGGACCCGGCACGACGCGATCGTGGCGTCGGTGGTCACCGCCGGGCGCAGCGTGATGATCGCGGGCGCGACCGTCGTGATCTCCGTGCTCGGGCTCGCCCTGACGGGCCTCCCCTACATGTACGGCGTCGCCATCTCGGCGTCACTGGCCGTGCTCGTGGTGATGCTCGCGGCGATCTCGCTGCTGCCGTCGATGCTCGCCTACCTGGGCCACCGGGTCGACAAGCTGCGCATCCCGTTCCTCGGCCGCCGCAAGCTCACCGACGAGAGCGGCAAGGAGTCTCCGGCCGCACGCTGGAGTCACGCCGTCCAGAGGCGGCCCTGGACGGCGGCGATCGTCGCCACCGTCATCCTCCTCGCGCTCGCCGCGCCCGCCCTCGGCATGCGGCTCGGGTTCCCGGACGCGGGCAACGACCCGCCCGACACGATGACCCGCCAGGCCTACGACCTGAACACCGAGGGGTTCGGCGCGGGCACGAACGGACCGCTCGTGATCGCCGCCGAGATCCCCGGCCCGGAGTCACGCTCCGACGTCGAGGCGCTCGCCGACCGGCTCCGCGACGAGCCTGGCGTGAAGTTCGTGGCCGACCCGATCATCAACGAGGGCTCCGACGCGGCGATGTTCACGGTGATCCCCTCCGGCTCGCCCCAGGACGAGGAGACGCAGGACCTCGTGAAGCGGCTGCGCGACGACGTGCTGCCCGACCAGCTCGGCGACTCGGGCATAACGGCCCAGGTCGGCGGCGTGACGGCGGCGCTCGAGGACCAGAGCGAGTACATCACCGGGCGCATGCCGGTGTTCATCGTCGGCGTCGTGGGGCTCTCGTTCCTGCTCCTGCTGATCGCGTTCCATTCGCCGCTGATCTCGCTGAAGGCGGGCATCATGAACCTGCTCTCGGTGGGGGCCGCCTACGGGGTCATGACCCTGGTGTCGAAGGGCGGCGCGGTCGGCGAGCTGATCGGGATCGACCACGAGGTGCCGATCGCGCCGTTCATGCCTGTGATGATGTTCGCGATCCTCTTCGGCCTCTCGATGGACTACGAGGTCTTCCTGATCTCGCGGATCCGCGAGGAGTACCTGAAGGACGGCAACACCAGCCGGGCGGTGGCCGACGGCCTCGCCAAGACCGCGCGCGTCATCACCGCCGCCGCGGCGGTCATGGTCGTGGTGTTCCTGGCGTTCCTCGCCGCGCCCGACACGTTCCTGAAGCTGTTCGGGATCGGGCTGGCCTCGGCCGTCTTCCTGGACGCGACCCTCGTCCGGATGGTGCTCGTGCCGGCCGTCATGCAGCTGCTCGGTGACCGCAACTGGTGGATCCCGGGGTGGCTCGAGAAGATCCTGCCGCGGATCGACGTTGAGCACGTGGCGGGCGCGGAGGGCCGGGCCTGATGGAGTTCAGGTACGAGGTCACGGTCGTCCCGGTCTCCGACGTGGAGGCGGCGAAGCAGTTCTACGCCGACACGCTCGGGTGGAGCCTGGACACGGACTTCGCCCCGAGCGACTCGTTCCGGGTCGTCCAGGTGACCCCGCCCGGCTCGGCGGCGTCGGTCTCGTTCGGGACCGGCATCTCGGCGGCCGAGCCGGGCTCGTACCGCGGCATGCACCTCGTGGTCACCGACATCGAGGCGGCGCGCGACGAGCTCGCGGGCCGCGGCGTGGACGTGACCGGGCCGTTCTGGTTCGGGCCCGAGGGCCAGACCGACGGCCTCCACCCGCAGCGGCAGGCCTACGGCACGTATCTGCAGTTCGGCGATCCGGACGGCAACGTCTGGCTCGTCCAGGAGGTCAACGGCCGGGTCGAGCGCTAGCCGAGCCGCTTCCGGTCCACGGCGGTGCCGCCCGCGGGCAGGCTGAAGAGGTCGCCGTCCTGCGCGAGCCAGAGCGGGCCGCCGAAGCGCTCCGGCGCGGCACCGAGGAACGGGCCCTCGAGCGCCCTCATCGGCAGCGGCGGGACGATGTGCGTGATGACGAGCGCCTTCACGCCTGCCGCGCTCGCCGCGTCGGCGGCCTCCTCCGGGCTTGCGTGGTAGTCGGGGAGGTCGGAGAAGATCTTGGCGCGGCCGGTGAACCCGGCCTTGCGGGACGCGTCCTCCACGAGCTTCAGCAGCGGTCGCGACAGCGCGTCGTGGATCAGCAGGTCCACTCCCTGCGCCATCCGGGTGATCTCCGGAACGCTCGACGTGTCGCCGCTGATGACGAGGCTGCGGCCGCGGTAGTCGAAGCGGAAGCCGACGGCCGGGTCGGCGGGCGTGTGGACGACCCTGAAGGCGGTGATCGTCAGCTCGCCGTCCTGGAGGACGGTCACGGGCGCCTCCGGCTCAGGGGCGGCGAACGGCTCCGCGCTCATGCCGGCGCCGGACGGCGGCAGGGTCGCCTCGCCGTGATGGGCCACGCGGTAACCGGAGTCGAGCGCGAAGGCCTCGTTGTAGCCCGCGACGATCCGCTCTGTGCCGGGGGGCCCGAGGACCCGCAGCGGCGTCGCCGCCTGGGAGCCCGCCCAGCGCTGGATCGCGAGGCTCCCGAGGCCGCCGATGTGGTCCGAGTGGAAATGGGTGAGCAGCAGGGCCTCGACGCGGCCGGCGGGCACCTGCAGCGCGTTGAGCGTCTCGGCGGCGCCCTCCCCCGCGTCGACGATGAACAGGCGGCGCCCCGCCTGGACCGCCACGCACGGCTGTCCGCGCCGCGGGTCCGGCAGCGGTGAGCCCGCGCCGACGATGACGGCGTGGAGGCCGTCGGGCAGCTCGCCGAGCGGATCGGCGGTCAGCCTTCGGGGCAGGGTGCGTCTCACGGCCGCCAGTGCGATGCGGCCGCGCAACGCCGTCAGGACGCCGGGCACGCGCCGATCATAATCGGGGGGCACATGGCCTCGCTCACCGCGAGAGAGCGTGCGGCTCTCCCCGACAGCTGCTTCGCATACATCGACTCGGCGGGCAAGCGGCGGCTGCCGATCCACGACGAGGCCCACGTCCGGAACGCGCTGTCGCGCTTCAGCCAGGTGCACTTCGAGGACGAGGCGGCGCGCGACCGGTCGCGAAACCGGCTGCTCCGGGCGGCCAAGAAGCACGGGATCATGCCGATCGGCTTCATCAACGCGCAGCTCCAGCCCAAGCTGCCCACCGGCCACCTCACGTTCCTGCTGACGGACATCGAGGGCTCGACCGGGCTCCTCCACGACCTCGGGGACGAATACGCGAAGGTGCTCGCCGACGTGCGCCGCCGGGTGACGAGGCCGGTGCGGGCGGCGGGCGGACACGTCGTGTCCGCCCGCGGGGACGACGTCTTCGCCGTGTTCCAGGAGGCCTCGCGCGCCGTGGAGGCGGCGATCGAGACGCAGCGCGCCATGCTCGGCGAGCCCTGGCCGGGCGGCGAGGACGTGCGGATCCGGATCGGGCTCCACCGCGGCCGACCGTCGCTGACCGAGACCGGGTACGTCGGGCTCTCCGTCCACGCCG